>JBJXEH010000020.1:0-27129 GCA_046153995.1 Micropepsaceae bacterium | reverse complement strand
AGCGCGCCCCAGTTGCGGCCATAGAGCGTATCCGATCCGATGAAGTTCAACGCGCCCGCGATGTAGCGGTTGTTGCGCTTGGCCATGATCAGCAAGGTGCGGTCGGCCATGCTCTGGCTAACGAGGCTGAAGAACTCGCGCGTGAGATAGGGTGTGCCCCATTTGCGCGAACCGGTATCCATGTAGAACGCGAAGAATGCGTCCCAGTGCGCTTCTGTCAAATCGCTGCCGGTTAGCCACTCGACTTCGATGCCGGCCGCCAGAGCTTGCGCGCGTTCGCGGCGGAGGTTCTTGCGTTTGATGGAAGAGAGCGCGCCGAGGAAGTCATCGAAGCAGGCGTAGCCTTCGTTGCACCAGTGAAATTGTTGGTCGTGGCGCTGCAAGAAGCCGAGCGGTGTTAGTGCTTCGGCTTCGTCTTGCGGCGCGAACGTGATGTGCAGCGAGGACACTTGGAGCTTCTGCGCGATTGCCATCATCGCACGGGCGAGCGGGTCGCGTGCTGCTGCGTTGCCGCCGGTCAGCAAGCGCGGACCGGTTGCCGGGGTGAACGGCACAGTGACCTGCAGTTTCGGATAATACTCGCCGCCTGCGCGCTCGAACGCTTCGGCCCACCCGTGGTCGAACACGTACTCGCCGTAGGAGTGATTCTTCACGTACATCGGCGCGGCGGCGATCGGTTGGCCCGCTTGCTCGACGACGATATGGGCGGGCTGCCAACCGGTTCGGGCTGTCGCGGAGCCGCTGTCTTCGAGTGCACACAGGAACGCGTGGCTGACGAACGGATTGAAGCGATCTCCGGTCGGGTTGGCAAGCGCGTCCCAGGCTTTCGGCGTGACGCCGCTCATGCCGTCCAGGAGGCGGGCGGACGGCGCCGGTTGTGATGCTGCCGTCCCGTGTTGCGTCATGCGATCTCGAATGTGGCTTCGACTTCGACGGCGACGTTGCGGGGCAACGAACCTGCGCCGACGGCGGCGCGCGCGTGTTTGCCGAGGTCGCCAAAGACTTGGACGATCGTATCCGAGGCGCCGTTGATCACCTCCGGATGTTGCGCGAAGCCCGGGATCGCGTTCACGAAGCCCGTTACCTTCACACAGCGCTTCACGCGGTCGAGGTTACCGCCACAGGCTTCGCGTAGCTGAGCCACGATGTTGATGGCGCAAAGGCGTGCTGCCGCTTGGCCCTGTTCGACCGTGAAATCCTTGCCGACTTGGCCCACGTATTCGAGGCCGTTCGGGCCCAGCGTCACTTGCCCTGAGATGAACACCAAATTGCCGGTTATCACGAAGGGGACGTAGTTTGCGACCGGTGCCACGGCTTTGGGCAGCGTGATGTCAAGTTCTTTGAGGCGAGCGTCGACGCGTCCGGTCATGTCTTGTCCCTTTGCGAAAGGCGAGTGTCCATGCGAGAAAGCGAAGCTCGCAAATCGGGCGCCTTTGCGCAACGCCGGAAGACGCGAAATCCATGTCAAGACGCCTCGATGCCGACGATCGTTGTCCGTTGCGTGACGGGCTTTTCATGCCCGCCGAGTGGGAGCCACACGCGCGCACGTGGATGGCGTGGCCGTGCCGGTTGGAGCCGTGGGGTTCGCCGGAGGGCATGCTCCGCGCGCGGCTTGGCCATGCGGCGGTGGCGCGGGCAATTTCGGGCTTTGAGAAAGTGACGATGGCGGTGCATCCGCGCGACATCGACGAGGCGCGGCTGATGATGGGGCGCGGGATCGAAATCTTCGAGGTGCCGATCGACGATTCTTGGGCGCGCGACAGCGGCCCGATTTTCGTGAGCGACGGGCGCGACGGCGTTGCGGGCGTGCATTGGCGTTTCAATGCATGGGGGAACAAGTACCATGGGTTCGATGAGGATGCGGCGTTCGGTCGGCGCGTGATCGAGGCGCTGGATATGCGGCGGTATGAGGCGCCGATGGTGCTCGAGGGTGGTTCGATTTGCGTGGATGGGCAGGGGACGCTCCTCACGACGGAGCAGTGCCTGCTGAACGAGAACCGGAATCCGAATCTGGACCGGCAGCAGATCGAGGAGCGGCTGGCGCTCTATTGTGGCGTGACGAAAGTCATTTGGCTTGGCGAGGGTCTTGAAGATGACGAGACCGATGGGCACGTCGATAACATCGCCTGCTTTGCGGGACCGGGGAGGGTGCTGGTCTATGGCGCTCGCGAGAAGGGCGTGCTGAACGAGCGTGCGATGCGGGATAATGTTGCGCGGCTGAAGTCGGCGCGCGATGCGCGCGGGCGCGCGCTGGAGGTGATCGAGTTGCCCGAACCGGCGCGGCGGGAGCGGCATGACGGGCGCAGGCTCGATATGAGTTACATCAACTTCTATTTTGCGAACTATGGGATCGTGATGCCGTCGTTTGACGATCCGATGGATGCCGTCGCTGCCGAAATCTTGGAGAAGGCGTTTCCGGACAGACGGATCGTGCAGGTTCCGGCGCTTGATATCGTCGAGGGCGGCGGGGGCATTCACTGCATCACGCAGCAGCAGCCGGCAGGTCAAGCGCTTCAGCCGGAAAGGAACTTCAAATGAGGCAAGTCACTCTCGCTGCAACACAGATGGCGTGCGGGCCGGATCGCGCAGCGAATGTCACGAACGCGAAGCGGCTGGTGCGCGAGGCTGCGGCCAAAGGCGCGCAGGTGATTTTGATCCAAGAGCTTTTCGAGTCGCCTTATTTTTGCAAGGATCAGGAGGCGAAACATTTCGCACTGGCTGCGCCTTACGAGAACAACGCGTTGATCGGCGAGTTTTCGGCGTTGGCGAAGGAGCTCGGCGTCGTGTTGCCCGTATCGTTCTTCGAGCGGGCGAATAACGCACATTTCAATTCGCTGGCGATGATCGACGCGGACGGCGCGGTGCTTGGGCTCTATCGCAAGTCGCATATTCCGGATGGGCCGGGGTACCAGGAGAAGTTCTATTTCAATCCCGGCGATACGGGGTTCAAGGTTTGGCCGACGCGGTATGGCAAGATCGGCGCTGCGATTTGCTGGGATCAGTGGTTTCCGGAAGGTGCGCGGGCGATGGCGCTGATGGGGGCGGAGATACTCTGCTACCCGACTGCGATCGGGACCGAGCCGCCGCCGGCGCCACCGGTCGATTCCTCGGCGCATTGGCGGCGTGTGATGCAGGGGCACGCGGGCGCAAACTATGTGCCGCTGATTGCGTCGAACCGGATTGGGCGCGAGGTTGGCGAGACCTGCGAGATCACGTTCTACGGGACCTCGTTCATTGCGGGGCCGACTGGCGAGATATTGGCTGATGCGGGGCGAGAAAAAGAGGCCGTTGTGACCGCTACAGTCGACCTCGATGCGATAGCGACGGCGCGCAGTTCGTGGGGGATGTTCCGCGACCGGCGGCCCGATCTTTATGGGGCGCTGCAATCGTTGGACGGTAAGGCTTAGAGCGAGCGGCCTTTCTTGATTGCGCTTGAGCCGAATTTTTCGCGGACCTTGTCCATCGCGCGTTCGGCGGCGTCGCGGCGGGCGCCGGATTGGTCGAAGAGGCCGGCTTCGTCGGCCTTGTCCGCGGGTACGAGATCGGCGAGACCGATGCCGATGAGGCGGTAGCGTTTGCCTTTAGCTTCCGCTTTCAGCAGGTCGCTGCCGGTTTCGAACAGGCGGCGGGCGAGTTGGGTCGGGCGGTCCAGCGTGTGGCGGCGGGTGACGGTCTTGAAGTCCGCCGTTTTGAGCTTTAGCTGGACGACGTTGCCGCCGAGGTCCGCGGCTTTCGCGCGTGCCGAGACTTTCTCGCAGAGCGCCCAGAGAATACGCGCGAGTTGGTCCTTGTCGGCGATGTCGTGTTCGAATGTCGTTTCGGCGGAGATGCCTTTTGCCGGTGCGCGCGGTTCGACGACGCGCGTGTCGTCGGCGTTCGAGAGGCGCCAGAGCCAGAGGCCGCTGGAGCCGAAGTGTGCGCCCAGTTCCTTCGGATTGCGGCGGCGGACGTCGCCGATGGTGAAGATGCCGTCGCGCGACAGAGACGCCGCGAACGCTTTGCCGACGCCGGGGAGCAACGTGACCGGGCGCTTGTCGAGGAAGCTCACCGCTTCTGCTTCGCCGATGATGGAGAAGCCGCGGGGCTTATCCAGATCGGATGCGACTTTCGCCAGGAATTTGTTGAAACTGAGGCCGATCGAAACGGTAATCTTGATTTCGTCTTCGATGCGGCGGGCGAGATGCGCGAGCGTTTGCGCGGGGGTCCGCTTGTGTAGACGTTCCGTGCCGGTGAGGTCCAAGAACGCTTCGTCGAGTGAGAGTGGTTCGACGAGGGGCGTGGTCTCCAGCATTAGCTGGCGGACCTCGCGGCCGACGCTCACATATTTCTGCATGTTCGGGCGGACGACGACGGCGTTCGGGCAAGCGGCGAGTGCCTTAAACATCGGCATCGCCGACTTCACGCCGAACGTGCGGGCGACGTAGCAGGCGGCGGAGACCACGCCGCGTTTGCCGCCGCCGACGATGACGGGCTTGTCGGCGATCGCCGGGTTGTCGCGTTTTTCGATGGTGGCGTAGAAGGCGTCGCAGTCGATGTGGGCCATCGATAGCGTTGCGACTTCGTCGTGGCGGATCAGCCGCGGGCTTTTGCATGATGGGCAGCGTTTGAGGGCGCCCTCGATCAATTCAAAGCAATCGCGGCAAAGCGTCGTCATGCGATCACGGAGGCGATCCATTCCGCGGCCGTGGGCCAGTCGTCGATGCGGCGGTGTGCGTCGGCGGCCGGTGGCAGCAGGCGCGCAAGTCGCGGATCGGCGATGAAGTGCAGGCGGTGAACGTGCGGGGTTTCGGTTGCGACGGAACTAAGGTTGGGCGGTAGGTCGTCGATGAAGACGACGGTTTGGGAGAAGCCGCCCAGTAGGTCTTTGACGACGGGCCCTTTCGGTCCTTTGCCGGCGATCACGGGGTAGGGCATGCCGTGTTCGACGAGGTTTTCGATGCGTGCGTCGCGTGAGGTTTCGGGCAGGTTCGAAAGGATGACGATTTGCGCGTGGTTGCTTAATTCTTTGAGCGCTGCGGCGGCCCCGTCGACGGGTTCGAGATGGCGTGTGTCGCTTGCGAAGAAGTCGCCGATGAGCTTCGTCACCGTTTCGTCGGGCACGGCTTCGCGCGTGGTTTGGTACTTTACGTTGCCGTGGATACGGAACGACGTCAGGTCCAAGAAGCAGCTGTTGCGCTCAAGGAAGTGCTCTAGTCCTGCCAGGAAGCGCAGCAGCACCTCGTCGGCGTCGCAAATGATGAGCGGGCGTGCAGGGTCCAGCGTTACCATGCGCTCGATCCGTGCGGATCGATGACGGCGCAGGCGTTCAGCAAAGCGCCGGGTTTCAGCCCCTCGGACTCCGAAAAATCCTTGGCCAACGATTCGTCGGCGGCGACAAAGCCGAGCACCGCCGCTAGAATCGCCTTATCATCGTGGCTGCCAAGTAATTCGTCAGGCGCGAGGCCGCTTGCGGTTAAGAATCGCTGAAGTTCATCGGGGCGTTCGGACAGGAATGTTAAAGCACGTTCAGACATTTCGAAGGCCATCTCGCGTTTCATTGGGTTTCGCGTTCCATCATGCACGTTTGAGTGGTGCTTATGACGCCGTTTTGTTGGCGTTTGGGCAAAGCTTATTTAACATTATTCGGATGAAATATGACCCGAAAGAGAGGCAGATCGCGCGTTCGTGCGACAGCTGCCGGAAAACAAGATTTGGGGCTCACAAGCCTTCGTTCGGAGACGCACATGGACGCCAGAGCGAAGACCGTTCTGATTGTGGAAGACAACGAGCTCAATATGAAGCTCTTCCACGATCTGTTGGACGCGCACGGTTACAAGACGATCCAGACACGGGATGGGCTCGAGGCCTTGGACCTCGCGCGCAAGCACGTGCCCGACCTGATCCTGATGGATATTCAGCTCCCGGAAGTTTCGGGGCTGGAAGTCACGAAGTGGCTGAAGGAAGACGAGGGCTTAAAGAGGATCCCCGTCATCGCCGTCACCGCGTTCGCGATGAAGGGCGACGAAGAGAAGATCCGCCAAGGTGGCTGCGAGGCGTATATCTCGAAGCCGATCTCGGTGATGCACTTCCTCGAAACGATCCGCCGGTTCCTGGCTTAAGGCAACCAGCCCATGACCGCGCGCGTTCTCGTCGTCGACGACATTCCGGCTAACGTCAAGCTGCTTGAAGCAAAGCTTGGCGCGGAGTATTTCGACGTCGTGACGGCGGGGTCCGGGCCTGAGGCGCTTGCGCTGCTTGTCAACGACAAGCCGGATATCATTCTGCTCGACGTAATGATGCCGGGCATGGATGGGTTTGAGGTCTGCCGGCGCATTAAGGCGAACCCCGCGACGGCGCATCTGCCGGTCGTTATGGTGACCGCGCTTGATCAGGTGTCGGACCGGGTGCAGGGGCTTGAGGCGGGCGCTGACGATTTTCTGACGAAGCCGGTGAACGACGTCGCGCTGTTCGCGCGCGTGCGCAGCCTTGTTCGTATCAAGACGATGCTGGACGAGCTTCGCCTGCGTCAGGCGACGGGTGAGAGCATGGGCCTTGTCGATCAAGACGAAAGCGCGTTGACCAACCCGATCCTGCGTGGCCGCATTCTGGTGGTAGAAGACCGCGAGCAGAGTGCGCAGCGCATCGTCGAGACGCTGTCGAACCACGAGGTTGAAGTCGTGCCGCAGACGACCGAGGCAATCGTGCGGGTGAAGAGCGGCGACTACGACCTGGTGATCGCGAGCCTCGCGCTCGACAAGCAGGACGGTCTGCGCTTCTGCGCGACGCTGCGCAGCTTGGACGCGACGCGTCAGACGCCGATTTTGACAATCGTGGACGAAGGCGACCTGAAGCGTCTCGTTCGTGCGCTCGACATTGGGATCAACGACTATTTGATGCGGCCCGTGGAGCGTAGCGAATTGGTCGCGCGCGTCAGCACGCAATTGCGGCGCAAGCGCTATACGGACAAGCTGAAGCATTCGCTGCAGCTGTCGCTCGAAATGGCGATCACGGATCAGCTGACCGGGTTGTTCAACCGGCGCTACATGTCGCGCCATTTGAGCACGCTGATTGCCAACTTGGGCAAGACGGGCAAGCCGGTATCGTTTCTGATCATGGACATCGACTACTTCAAGCAGGTCAACGACACGCACGGCCATGACGTTGGCGACGTCGTGCTGCGCGAGTTTGCGCAGCGCATTTCGGCGAATGTGCGCGGGATCGATCTTGCCTGCCGTTAT
Source organism: Micropepsaceae bacterium (assembly GCA_046153995.1). Taxonomy (GTDB): domain Bacteria; phylum Pseudomonadota; class Alphaproteobacteria; order Micropepsales; family Micropepsaceae; genus SZUA-430. Next base: position 19,912 of record JBJXEH010000020.1, on the reverse strand, counting down.
GGCGGCGAAGAGTTCGTGGTCGTGATGCCGGACACGGACATGAACTTCGCCTACATGGTGGCCGAACGCTTGCGCCAGGCGGTTGCCGATGCGCCATTCCATATCGGTGTGGAGCCGGGGCAGCTGCCGGTTACGATCTCGATCGGGGTGACGACCAGCGAGGGGGCCAGCGATACCGCCGACGCGCTGCTCAAGCGCGCGGACAAGGCGCTCTATCGCGCCAAGCGCGACGGCCGCAATCGCGTCGTCGCGGACGCGGCCTAAGCTACAAATGAAAAGGGGCGCTTGATGCGCCCCGTTCGATGCGGCCTTTGGTGGCTGCTTACTTGATTTTGCCTTCGACGTATTCGACGTGTTTGCGCACGACGGGATCGTATTTCTTGACCTTGAACTTGTCGGTCATGGTGCGCGAATTTTTCTTCGCGACGTAGAAGTGGCCGGTGCCAGCGGAGGAGTTCAGCCGGATTTTGATCGTGGTGGGCTTTGCCATAGGTCCAAGCTTTCAGTCGCGTTCGAAGAGCGCGAGAAGCTACTGATCGGGGCGCCTAAGTCAACCCGGCGCGGGGCCGTTTCGAGGGCGTGGAAAGGTCGCGGTCCTGACCGCTATCACCGCTACCAGAACGGCGGAAATGAGCCCCAGAACGACAGGCAGACCGTGCGGGTTCCAGAGGTCCATCCCGATACCGCCCAGCGAGGGGCCGATCAGGACGCCCACGGCGTAGATGATCGCGAAGGCGGCGTTCGCGGCGGCGAGTTCCCCGCCTTTGAAGTTCGAACCAAGATGCGCGAGGCCGACCGCGTAGAGGCCCGCTATGAAGCCGCCCCAGACGAAGATGAGGGCGAGTGCGGGCAAGCCTGCGCCGTTCGTGAGCGGCAATAGGGCGGCGCCAATGAGGCCCACCGTGGCGCAAAGGATCATCACCCAGCGCCGGTCCACTTTGTCGGCGAGCCAGCCCAGCAGCGGGACCAGAAGCATGTTGCCCAAGCCAAGAGCTGCGACGAGCAAGGTCGCTTTGGTTTCCGGCGAGCCGAGCCTTACGGCGTAGACAGTCAGGAAGGCGGCGGCGCAGGCCTCGATCGCGCCGTAGCCGAGGCCTGCCGCTGCGGCTGAGGGCGACCGCAGGACGAACCCGAACATCGCGCGGGCGGGTGCGTGCTCGACGGGCGGCACCAGGCGGCGTGCGGCGAGGAGCGGTGCCATTGCGAGCAGCATGGCGGCGGCTCCGGCGACGAAGGGGGCCCAGCCTGTCGTGCCTAGGGTCTGGATGATGATCGGGCCGAGGAAGAAGCCGGCGGAGACGATGGACGCGTAGATCGCGACGAGGCGGCCTCGGACGGCGTCATTCGCGATTTGGTTGATCCACACTTCGCTGACCAGGAAAAGGCCTTGCAACGCCGCGTTCAACGCGAAGCGCAGGATGAACCAAACGACGATGTCGTTCGTTGCGCGGAAGCCGATGAGCGATGCAGCCGCGATGACATAACAGGCTGCGAGGAAGCGCACCGTGCCGATGCGTGCGGCGAGGGCCGGGATGAACGGCGTGACGACGATCATGGCGATCGCGCCGAATGTAGCATTTGCGCCGTTCAACGTGGCGGAGAAGCCGTTGCGCTCCATGATCAGCGAGAGCAGCGGCAACGACAGGCCCATGCCGACGCCGTTCGCGAACACGCAGGCGTAAATGGCGCCGAGACTGAGGCGGCGTTCGTGAGGGGTCAGGCTTGCGGCGTCAGCCATGCGCCTTAGCAAGCGGCTTGTTGCGGCGGTAGCGGAAGAATGGCGCCTCGCGGATTGTGCCTGCTTCGGCGGCGGCGAGTTCGCTTAAGATGAACTTCGTGACGTCGATTGCGGGTAGCGTTTTGGCGTGGTCGAGCGGGTACCAATCGAGGGCGGTGAGTTCGCCGTTGCTTTTGATCTCGCCCTCGACGCTTTCGCCATCGGCCATGAAGAATCGCGCATGGAAGCGAACTGGTGCCGACGCCGGCGTTATGGCGCGGCCGAGAAAGCGCAGCCGATCGTGCGCTGGAGCTATGCCTCGGGCAGCGAAGTCTGCCCACGTGCCTTGGCTCAGGCCCGTGTCGCCGCTGCCGGCGATGAGCAATCCCGTTTCTTCGTAGGTCTCGCGGATGGCGGCGGTGGCCAAACCGCGCGCCAGGGATTGTGTGCAGCCGCCGCGTTCGCACAGTTCGTTCATGACTTGTGCGGCCAAGTGTGAACTCGGCGCAACGGTAACGTCGCTCTTGTCGAGGCGGCCGCCGGGGAAGACGTAGGCTTCGGGAAACACCGCCTTTGCGGACCGGCGGCCCATCAGGATTTGCGTCACGCCGCTGCGCCGGCGGACGAGCACGAGCGAGGCGGCGTGGCGCGGTTTGACGGGGCGTTCGGACATGCTTCTTTCAAGCATGCGCCAGGGCCTGAACGCAAACGGCCCGGCAATGCCGGGCCGCGTGCGCGTTACGGTTCGCTAGGCTGTTGCGGCGGGGATCACCGGCTGTGCGCCTTCGTCGCTCAAGAGTACGAGCATCATGTTCGAGACAAGCGTCGCCTTCTGCGCCGAGGTCATGTCGGTGATGCCTTCGATCTGGAAGCGGTCGAGCGCCATCTTGACCATGCCGATTGCGCCATCGACCATTTTTTCGCGGGCTTGAATCAGCGCTTCCGCTTGCTGGCGGCGGAGCATGATCGAGGCGATTTCCGGCGCGTAGGCGAGGTGGGTGATCCGCATTTCGAGCATTTCGATGCCGGCCACGTTGACGGAGCGCTGGAGCGATTCTTTCAGCAAGTCGGATACTGCGCCGGTGTTGCCGCGGAGCGAGACGTGTTCGTCCTTCTTTTCGTCATAGGGGTGCGTCGAGACGACGTCGCGCAGCGCCATTTCGCACTGGGTCTTGATGTAGGTTTCGAAGTCGTCGACATCGAAGATCGCCTGCGCGGTGTCTCGGATCAACCATACGACTACCGCGGCGACGTCGATCGGGTTGCCGACCTTGTCGTTCACTTTGAGCGTCGGCGTCGTGAAATTGCGTACGCGTAGGCTGAGCTTCTGCTTTGCGTAGAACGGGTTGACCCAGTGGAAGCCTTCGCGCCGCACCGTGCCGATGTAGCGGCCGAACAGCGTGAGTACCGCCGATTCATTTGGCTTGAGCACGAGGAAGCCGACCGAGAGGAAGACCGCCGCGACCACGAGTGGGACGCCGATGATCGGACGCACCATGAGCGCGACACCGGCGACGAAGACCAGCGCCAGCACAACCAGCATCACCATGCCGGAGGTGGTGTTGGTGAGCAGGTTCTCTTTTGATGGGATTGCCAGCTTTGAGTCGGACATGCGCGTTCCTCCCGTGAGTGCCGCCAGACTCACGTCTGGCTTGGCCAGTATATTGGGTGGTTAAGACGGTTGTGCGAGGGCTTGAACCGCGAATCTGGCGGGCATGGGTACTGCATTAATGACCGGCAGGTCGCAACAAACTGTCCCGGGTCAGTACATGACGGTTCCTCCTTTGGTTAAGCGGCATGTGGTGGCAGCGTTGATCGGCTTTGCGGCCGGCGTGCTGTTGTGGCTGCTGGCCATGCAGATCTACGCCAAGGCCGAGGACGAGGGTATTGCCGTCACCGGCTGCGAGCAGAGTTTGGGTATGGACCCTATGGAGTGCGCGTAGGCCGCGTTAGATGCAGACGCTGGCCAGCGGCGGCATGCCGTTGAAAGCGACCGACGAGTAGGTCGTCGTGTAGGCGCCGGTCGAGAGGATCAGCACGCGGTCGCCCGCCTTGAGCGCCGTTGGCAGACGGTAGTCCGTCTTCTCGTACAAGATATCGGCGCTGTCGCAGGTGGGGCCTGCGAGCACCACCGGCATCGTTTCCGTTCCGTCGTGGGGCGTGAGTACGCGGTATTTGATTGCTTCGTCCATCGTCTCTGCGAGGCCGTGGAACTTGCCGACGTCGAGGTAGACCCATCGGCGTTGATCTGCGCCGCCTTTGTGCGACACGAGAACGACCTCGCTTGCGATCACGCCGGCGTCGCCGACGATGTAACGCCCGGGCTCAACGATGAGTTCGGGTGCGTTCGCGCCGAAGTGACGCTTCAGCGATGTGCGGATCGCGCGGCCGTAGGACGAGATTGGCGGCACATCGGTGCGGTACCGCGATGGGAAACCACCGCCGACATTGATCATGCGCAACGCGACGCCTTTGGCAGCGACCGCTTTGAACAAATCCGCGGTTTCCGCGATCGCCTTGTCGAATTGGGCGAGGTCGGTTTGTTGCGAGCCGACGTGAAACGACACGCCGTAGGCGTTGAGGCCCAGCGCCTGCGCGCGCACGAGCAGTTCCGCGGCCATCGCGGGCTCGCAGCCGAATTTTCGCGACAGCGGCCATTCTGCGCCGCTGCAATCGACGAGAATGCGGCAGAAGACCTTTGCGCCGGGCGCGGCAATCGCCAACTTCTCCAGCTCCGCTTCGCTGTCGAAGGCGAAGAGGCGGACACCGCGGGCGTAGGCCTGCGCGATATCGCTCTGCTTCTTGATCGTGTTGCCGAAGGAGATGCGCTCCGGCGCCACGCCGAGCTTCAGGCAGAGGTCGATTTCGCCGAGACTCGCCGTATCGAAATTGGAACCGGCGGCGGCCAGGCGGCTGACGACTTCGACAGCCGGGTTCGCCTTAACGGCGTAGAAGATGTTCGCCTCGGGTAGAGCGCGGACGAGGCCTGCGTGGTGGTGCTCCACCATGTCCACGTCCACAACGAGGCAAGGCGAGGGTAGCTTGGCCGTCTCCAGAAAGCGCGCGATCCGGGGCGACAGGCCGCCGCGCTCGGCGGGCAAGCTCGAGCGTGAGCGCGCTGCTACGGTCGCCAGTTCCGCGCGCTCGTCGGTCAGATCTTGGGAATCGAATTGGCGCTTGCGGGCTTTCACGCCCCGGTTGGTCAGCATCGTCAACATCCTTAAAGACCCGGCTCTAAACCGGTTTGATCAAAAAGGACGCCACCGTCGTTGCATAAACCTACCAGGGGCCAGTGGCACGTGCGTTACGCGTCATTACGAGTAGTAGCAAATAATGATTGTTGAATCGTTCTGCAAGAGTCGTTTGCGCCGCACCTTGTGGTGCTAGCGGCGGCGGTCACGCCGCTGGAAGCTCTTCCTCGGTGCTCGCGCGCGCATCGGCGAGCCCGCTTTGCCGCCTTCGACGAGGTCGAAGCGGAGGCCGCCGGTGAGCGGCGTCGCTTCTTCCAGGCGCACGCGCACTGTGTCGCCGAGACGAAACGTTAGGCCCGTTTTTTCGCCGATCAGCGCGTGGGCGCGTTCGTCGTGGTGGAAGAACTCGCGGCCGAGCGAGCGGACGGGGAGCAGGCCGTCGGCGCCGGTTTCGGCCAGTCGGATGAACAGGCCGAAGCGAGTGACGCCGGACACTCTGCCGACGAATTCGGCGCCGAGGCGGTTCGACATGTAGGCGGCGATGTAGCGGTCGGTCGAGTCGCGCTCGGCCGCCATCGCGCGGCGTTCGAAGGCGGAGATGTCTTCGGCCGTCTTTTCCAGGTGGTCGATCTCGCCGTCGGTCAGGCCGCCTGCACCCAGATTGAACGCGCGGACGAGAGCCCGGTGGACGATCAGGTCGGCGTAGCGGCGGATTGGGGAGGTGAAGTGGGCGTAGCGGCGCAGCGCTAGGCCGAAATGGCCGATGTTCTCGGGATTGTACTCGGCTTGACTCATGGAGCGCAGCATCACGACGTTGACCAGTTCCGTGTTCGGCGTCTTTGCCGCCATCTCGAGGATGCGGTTCAGCATCGCTGTCGTGATTGTCTGAGCCTTCGGCAGATTGATGTTCAGCGTGCCCAGAAAGTCGGTCAGGGCCGTCAGTTTCTCTGTCGATGGCGGGGCGTGGATACGGAACACCAGCGGCGTGCGCTTTGCCTCCAGCGCTTCGGCCGCGGCGACGTTGGCCTGGATCATGAACTCTTCGATCAGCTTGTGCGCGTCGAAGCGGGCGCGCAGGCCGATCGACTTCACTTTGCCTTGCTCGTCGAGTTCGATCTTGTGTTCGGGGAGATCGAGGTCGATGGGGCTACGCTTTGCGCGCGCTTTCACCAGCGTGCGGTAGCAGGCTTCGAGCGGCTTTAGGATCTGCTGTAACAGCGGACCGGTCTTGTCGTTCGGCTTGCCGTCGAGCGCGTCTTGCACTTCGTTGTAGGACAAGCGCGCGGCCGAGCGCATCAGCGCGCGCTCGAAGCGGTGGCGCTTCAGCTTGCCTTGCGCATCGAACGTCAGGTGGCAGGCGATGATTGCGCGGTCGACCTTTTCCTTCAGCGAGCAGAGATCGGCGGAGAGCTGTTCCGGCAACATCGGCACGACGCGGTCGGGGAAATAGACAGAGTTGCCGCGGCGGACGGCTTCACGGTCGAGCGCTGAGTTGGGCCTGACGTAGTAGGATACGTCCGCGATGGCGACGATCGCTTGGAAGCCGCCTTTGTTTGCGGGGTCGTCGTCCGGTTGCGCCCAGACGGCGTCGTCGTGGTCGCGGGCGTCGGGCGGATCGATGGTGACCAGCGGGATTTTTCGCAGGTCCACGCGGCCGCCTTCGAGCGTCGCCGGTTTCGCGCGTTCGGCCTCGTCGAGGACTGAGGAGGGAAACTCGTCCGGGATGCCATGCGCGTGGACGGCGATCAGGCTGATCGCTTTCGGCTCGCTCATGCGGCCGAGTTTTTCGCGCACGCGCGCCTTCGGTTGGCCGAGCGCGCGGCCGGCCAGCGGTTCGACGACGACGAGTTCGCCGTCGGCGGCGTTCGCGGTATCGCCTTCCTCGATCATGAAGGTTTGGCGCGCTTTGCGGTCTACCGGTTCGACGCGGCCGCCGCGGCCGAGCTTGCGGAAGATGCCGACGGCCTTTTGGGCGCTGGCGCCGAGGCGCTTCATCACCTGGGCTTCGTAGCCTTCGCGTGTGGCTTTCAGGCGCGCCAGGAATCGTTCGCCGATGCCGAGTGCGCGGCCGTTCGGTTCGGTGCCGGGGGTAAGCACGATCGTGGGCGGTTTGCCGTTGCCGTCCCAGCGGGTGGGGCGGCAGATCAGTTCGCCGTCCGTGTCTTGTTCGACGAGTTCGACGACGGTGACCTCGGGGAGATCGCCGGTGCGGGTCAGCTTCTTGCCGTGGCCGCGTTTGACTTCGCCGTCATCCGTCAGATCGCGCAAGAGGCGCTTGAGCGCGATCTTCGCGCCGCCTTTCACATCGAACTGGCGCGAGATGTCGCGCTTGGTGGCTGCTGGATGTTCGGAGAGGTAGGCTAACAACTCTTCGCGCGTCGGAAACGATCCGCGTTGTTGAGGCTCACGCGGTTCGCGCTTCTTTGTATTCACGTCTCTTCAAGTACTTTCTTTTTTGCAGGCGCTTTCTTGGGCGCCGTTGGTTTGTCTTTGGCTCCGGCCTTCGCGGCCTTTGCCGGTTTGGCGGCGGCTTTCGCCTCGCCGTTGGCTTTGGCCGCTTTGGCGGGGGCCTTTGCCGCCTTCTTTTTCTTCTTCTTGCCGCCGCCTTGTTCGGCACGAATGCGCAGAAGTTCGACGGCCTCTGCAAGCGTCACCGCCTGTGGGTCCGTGCCCTTCGGCACGTTCGCGTTGACGTCGCCGTCGGTGATGTAGGGGCCGTATTTGCCACTCATCACTTTGACCGGTGCTTTCGTGTCCGGGTGTTCGCCTAGTTCCTTCAACGGCGCTTTCGCTTGGTTGAAGCGGCTCTTCGGATTGGCCTTCTTCTCGGCGAGCAGCGTCACTGCGTGGTTCAGGCCGATGGTGAAGATGTCGTCCGCGTTCTCAAGGTTCGCGTAGATGCCGTTGTGCTTGATGAAGGGGCCGAACCGTCCGAAGTTCGCTTCGATTGGCAACCCGTCTTCGGGATGCGCGCCCACGAGCCGCGGAAGCGCCAAACGCTTCAGCGCGGCTGCGAGATCGAGTGTGGCAAGGTCGACGCCTTTCGGTGCGCTCGCCGTCTTCGGTTTCGGTGCGTCCTTTTCCTTGCTGGACTCACCGAGCTGCAGATAGGGACCGAAGCGGCCGGGGCGAAGCGTTACCGTCAGACCCGTTTCCGGATCGACGCCCAGCACGCGCGTTTCGATCGCGTTCTCGCCGCTGTTGGCGAGGGGGCGTGTGTAGCTGCACTTCTCGTCGCCTTCGGAGCCGTAGTTCGAGCAGCCGATGAAGGCGCCGTTCTTACCGAGACGCAGGCCGAGACGGCCGGTCGCGCAGAGTTTGCACTTGCGCGGATCGACGCCGTCGGCGCTCGGCGGGAAGATGTGCGGCCCCAAAACTTCATCCAGCGTGTCGAGGACTTCGCGGATGCGCAGTTCGGCGATGCCTTTGATCGCTGCGTGGAAATCCTTCCAGAAATCCGCCAGCAGCGTCTTCCACTTCAGCTTGCCGTCAGAAACGAGGTCGAGCTGATCTTCGAGACCGGCCGTGAAATCGTATTGGACGTAGTGGCCGAAGAAGTTGGTGAGGAACGCGGTGACGAGCTGGCCGCGGTCTTCCGGGATGAAGCGCGACTTGTCCATGCGGACATATTGGCGATCGCGCAGCACCTGCAGCGTCGACGCATAGGTCGACGGGCGGCCGATCCCGAGTTCTTCGAGCTTTTTGACGAGGGACGCTTCCGAGAAGCGCGGCGGCGGTTCGGTGAAATGCTGCTCGGGCTTCACATCGGTGACGCCCATGGCGTCGCCTTTGTTGACCTTCGGCAGGCGTGCGCTGTCTTCGTCGTCGCCTGCGTCGTCCTTGCCTTCTTGATAGAGCGCGAGGAAGCCCTCGAAGGTCAGGACCGAGCCGTTCGCGCGCAGGCCGGTGCGGCCGTCGGCGGTTTCGATGTCGATCGTCGTGCGTTCGAACTCGGCCGCTTCCATTTGGCTTGCGACCATGCGCTTCCAGACGAGATCGTAGAGCCGCCACATGTCGGGCTCGATGCTCTTCAGCGATTCCGGCGTGCGTTCCACGTCGGCGGGGCGGATGGCCTCGTGCGCCTCTTGTGCGTTGCGGGCCTTGGATTTGTAGACGCGCGGGCTGTCGGGCAGATGGCGCTTTGTGTAGCGGGTACCGATCAGTTTGCGCGTGGCGACGATCGCTTCGGGCGCCACGTCGACGCCGTCGGTACGCATATAGGTGATGAGACCGACGGTTTCGCCGCCAATGTCGACGCCTTCATACAGACGCTGCGCGACGCGCATCGTATGGCTGGCTGAAAAGCCGAGTTTGCGCGCGGCTTCTTGCTGCAGCGTCGAGGTCGTGAAGGGCGGGTAGGGGTTGCGGCGCGCGGGTTTGGATTCGACGCTGGTGACCGCGAACTTGCCGGCTTCGATGACGCTTCGCGCTTGCGCGGCGGCGGCTTCGTTGGGCAGTGCGAACTTGTCGAGCTTTTCACCGTTGAGTTTCACGAGGCGCGCGGAAAGCGCATCACCCGGTGGCGTCTTCAGCAGCGCATCGACGGTCCAGTATTCTTGGGCCCGGAATTTTTCGATTTCGAGTTCGCGTTCGCAAATGATGCGCAGCGCCACCGACTGAACGCGGCCGGCCGAGCGCGAGCCGGGCAGTTTGCGCCAGAGCACCGGCGAGAGGTTGTAACCGACAAGGTAGTCGAGGGCGCGGCGCGCCAGGTAGGCATCGACCAGCTGGCCGTCGATCTCCCGCGGATTTGCCATGCCGTCGGCCACCGCAGTCTTTGTGATGGCGTTGAAAACCACGCGTTCGACGGCGACGTCCTTTAGGACCTTCTTGTCCTTCAGGACTTCGAGCAGATGCCAGGAGATGGCCTCGCCTTCGCGGTCGGGGTCGGTGGCTAGGATCAGTTTTTTCGCGCCTTTGACGGCGGCCGCGATTTCGCTGAGGTGTTTCCCCGCCCGGTCCTGTATCTCCCAGGACATTTTGAAGTCGTTGTCGGTTTGGACGGAGCCGTCTTCCTCGGCCAGGTCGCGCACGTGGCCGTAGGACGCCAACACCTTATAGTCGTTGCCGAGGTACTTGTTGATCGTCTTCGCCTTGGCAGGCGACTCCACGATCACGACATTGCTTGCGGCCAACTCGAACTCTTTTCGTTTGGGGGGCCCTTTTGGGGGCGGGACACTGGTCTGAATCTGGTTAGGGTGTCAACCAACGGCAATGCGGGGCCGTGTCGCTGTCCAAAAAAGGCTATGTAATTCAAATTGTTAAATCATTAAGAGGCGGTGGAGGCCGATATTCTTTGGCCCGGATGCCGGGTCAGCTGACCGGCGAATTCGAGGTCCAGGAGGGCAGCCGAGACCTCCGCCGGGGATACCCCAAGCAGTCGAACCAGCTCGTCAATTTCAACCGGTGCGGGTCCCAGGCGCTTTAGAATCTCGCGTTGCAGGGCGTCGGTATTTTGCAGGATCGCACGGGCCTGCGGGTTCGATTTCGGCTTCGGTTTTGGGGCCGGTTCGCGGGGGCCGAGGGCGTTCAGAACGTCCTCCGCGCTCTCGGTCAGGATGGCACCTTGGCGCAGCAAGCCATTCGTGCCCTTGGCGCGCGGGTCGAGGGGCGAGCCTGGCACCGCGAACACGTCGCGGCCCTGTTCGCCGGCGATGCGCGCGGTGATGAGCGAGCCCGAGTTCAGCGTTGCTTCCACCACGACAACGCCACGCGCCAGCCCTGAGATGATGCGGTTGCGGCGCGGGAAGTGGTGCGCGGTTGGCTGTTGTCCCATTTGTATTTCGGAGATGACGGCGCCTTTCGCTGCGATCTCTTCGTAGAGCGCTTGGTTTTCCGGCGGGTAGACGATGTCGATGCCGCCGGCCATGACCGCGATCGTGCCGGTTTCGAGGCTACCTTTGTGTGCGGCAGTGTCGATGCCGCGTGCGAGGCCCGAGGCGATGACGACACCAGCTGCGCCTAGATCGTGCGCGATGTCGCGCGCGAAGCGTTGGCCGAGGGCGGAGGCGTTGCGCGCGCCCACGATCGCGATCGTGTCGAGCGTGAAGAGTTTTGCGTTGCCTCGTACGGTGACGACTGGCGGCGGCACGTCGAGGTCGACGAGACCGCGCGGGTAGTCCGGTTCGCCGTGCGCGAGGATGCGTGCGCCGACGGTTTCGGCGCGCTCCATTTCGGCCGCCGCCTCTTGCTCGGTGGGTAGTTTGACGGGTCGTGCGCTGCGCGACCGGCGCGCGAGATCGGGTAACGCCGCCACCGCTGTGTTTGCGTCGCCGTAGCGTTCCACGAGTGCCCAGAACGTCACCGCGCCGATGTTGCTCGCGCGGATTAGGCGGAGGCGCGCGATGCGCTCTCTGTCGCTTAGCGTTGTCGTGTCATCCATGCGTCGAAAGTTCAGGTTTTCTTCTGTCCGATCCGCGGCTCTTCGCCCTTCATCAGGCGCTGAATGTTCTCGCGGTGCGTGACGAAAATAAGGCCGGCCAAAACGACGGAGCCGAGCGCGTAGGTCCAAGGGCCTAAGAACGCCATGTAAATTGGGGATGCAGCGGCTGCTACCAGGGCGCCAAGCGAGGAGATGCGCCCGATAGCGACCGTGATCAGCCAGGTGCCGAGGCCCAAAAGCGCGACGGGCCAATTCAATACAGCGAGAATGCCAAGGCAGGTTGCGAGACCTTTGCCGCCTTTGAAGTTTAGCCAGACTGGGAAGATGTGGCCCGTAAAGGCACCGAGGGCTGCGGCCATTGCCGACACTTCGCCGAACTGTTTGGCGATGAGGACGGGAACGACGGCTTTGCCGACATCGCCGATCAGCGTGAGCGCGGTCGCGAGCTTGTTGCCGGTGCGCAGCACGTTTGTCGTGCCGACGTTGCCGGAGCCGACTTGGCGGATGTCGCCGAGGCCGAAGGCTTGCGTGACGATGTAAGCGAAGGGGATTGAGCCTAAGAGGTAGCCGCCAGCGAGCGACACAAGGATTTCCCCAGTCACCGAGGACCTCCTGCGAGTTCGAAATTGAGGCGGGTTATCTGACCTGCGAAGGGTCCGGTGGCGTGGACGGTCCGCCCACCCAACAGGTTTCCTTCAAGCGAAGACCACCACGGCAACTTTTTTGCCAGGACGCCTACAGTTCGTGGCTCCTCAGTGATGGAGATAGCTGCTCGTTCAAAACGCGCTCCAGGTCCGTAAACCTCTGCGAAGCTGTCTAATTTTACAAGCTTCGCTGACTTTGGATCGTTGATGTCGCCAAAGCGAACAAGTGTTGGGACGACTGACGGTGTGAGCGTGAACTCACCTACCAATTTCGGAATGAGTGGGAGTTCGTAGTCAGGAGCGGAAGTGTTTGCCGGATTGACGAATTTTGAAAGAACCCGTTGGGGCTGACCTCCATCGAACCCCGCTATTGTTGGTGGGTGCCGAAGCAAACCGAACAAGAGTCCGTGTGTACCCAAGTCGAGCACAACTGCCTCACCCCACGATTGCGCCACAATTCTTTGCATTTCGGGCAAGCGCGAATTGCCACGGTCATATAGTGCGACTTGAACGATGCTGAATCCTTCGCGGATCGTTCCGCCGACACTAACAAGCAATCGAAGTTTGTAGTTGAAAGTGTATGATGGCCATAGGGCACCACAACCTGCAAGAAGCGGCGTGGCTAGACCTGCCGATGCGGCAGTCATCAGAAATCGTCTGCGGTTCATGCGCCCGTCGTCCAACGCAAGATCATACTTCACCGAACACAGTGGTTCCGCCGACCACTGTGCGGGACACGCGGCCTTGCATCAACCGGCCTTTGAATGGCGAGTTTTTTGAGCGGGAGCGGAATTCGACCGGGTCGATCTTGCGAGGGGCGCCTGGGTCGAAGAGGACGAGGTCTGCGGGGGCGCCTTTCGCGAGGCGGCCCGCCGCAAGGCGAAGTAGGTTTGCGGGTTCGAGCGTCAGGCGGCGCACGATGTCGATCAGGGACACGTTTGCTTCGTGGTGGAGCGAGAGCGCGGCTGGTAGCAGCGTCTCTAGACCGACGGCGCCATAGGCGGCTTGGGCGAATGGGAGGCGTTTCGTTTCTGGGGCTTGCGGATCGTGGCTGGAGACGATCGCGTCGATGGTACTGGCGCGTATGCCTTCGACCATCGCTTTGCGGTCGTCTTCGGAGCGCAGAGCGGGCGAGACTTTGGCGAAGGTTTTGTATTCGCCGATGTCTTGTTCGTTGAGTACCAGATGGTGCGCGGAGACGGCGCAGGTGACGGGCAGGCCGCGTGCTTTCGCTTTCGCAATGATTTCGAGCGCGGCGGCGGTCGAGACTTGGCCGAGGTGGTAGCGAGCGCCGGTGAGTTCGACGAGGCGCATGTCGCGTTCGACGATGATCGCCTCTGCCGCTGCCGGGATGCCGCCGACGCCCATGCGGGCGGCGAACGCGCCTTCGTTCATGTGGCCGACGCCGGCGAGCGCCGGGTCTTCGGCGTGTGCGATGACGAGCGCGTCAAAGTTTGCGGCGTAGGTCAAGCAGCGGCGCATGATCAAGGTCGAGGCGATCGTGCGGTCGGCATCGGTGAACGCGACAGCGCCTGCTTCTTTCAGGAGGCCGAGTTCGGCCATCTGCGCGCCTTTGAGGCCTTGGGTCAGCGCGGCGCAGGGATAGACGTTGACCTTTGCGTTCGCGGCGGCGCGGCGTTTGATGAAGTCGACGAGGGCGGCGTCGTCGATGACCGGGTCGGTCACCGGCATCATCGCGAACGATGTGACGCCGCCCGCGGCTGCGGACTCGCCTGCGGAGGCCAGTGTCTCGCGATGTTCGGCGCCGGGTTCGCCGGTGAAGACGCGTAGATCGATGAGGCCAGGGCTAAGGACTTGGCCGGCGCAGTCGACAATGTCGGCGCTTGCGGGCCTTGCGTCGTTGAAGAGACGGGGGCCGACATCGGCGATCTTGCCGTCTTCGACGAGCAGTGCGCCCGGCGCATCGAGGTTTGTCGCGGGGTCGATCAGGCGTGCGTTGATGAAGGCGGTGCGCTTCATGGCTTGCGCTCCGCATTCGGGAGCTGGCGCGCGAGCGCATCGAGCACGGCCATGCGGGCGGCGACGCCCATTTCGACTTGTTCGTGGATCAGGCTGCGGTCGATATCGTCGGCGATGGCGCTGTCGATTTCGACGCCGCGGTTCATCGGGCCCGGATGCATGACCAGCGCGCCGGGCTTGGCGAGCGCGAGCTTTTCGCGGTCGAGGCCGTAGAAATGGAAGTACTCGCGCTGCGAGGGCAGGAAGGCGCCGGTCATGCGCTCCATCTGTACGCGCAGCATCATGACGATGTCGGCGCCCTTCAGTCCCTCGCGCATGTCGTGGAATATCTCGGCGCCCCAGGTGGCGGCGCCGGCGGGCATGAGCGTGCGCGGCGCGACGAGGCGGACGCGCGCGCCGAGTTTCGTCAGCAGATGCACGTTCGAGCGGGCGACGCGGCTGTGCAGGACGTCGCCGCAGATCGCGACGGTCAGCCCCTCGATCCGGCCCAAACGGCGGCGGATCGTGAGCGCGTCGAGGAGCGCTTGGGTCGGATGTTCGTGCGCGCCGTCGCCGGCGTTCACGACGGAGCAGGAGACTTTATCCGCGAGCAGCGCGACCGCGCCGGAGTCCTGGTGGCGGATGACGATGATGTCGGGGCGCATCGCGTTCAGCGTCATCGCCGTGTCGATCAGCGTCTCGCCTTTTTTGAGGGACGATTGGTTCACCGACATGTTCATCGTGTCGGCGCCGAGGCGCTTGCCCGCAAGTTCGAACGAGGACTGCGTGCGCGTCGACGGCTCGAAGAACAGGTTGATCAGCGTGCGGCCGCGCAGCGTGTCGCGCTTCTTGCTGATTTGCCGGTTGAGGTCGACGTATTCGGCGCCCAGATCCAGCAACGACTCGATCTCTTGGCGCGTCAACGGCGCGATGGCGAGTAGGTGTTGGCGGGCGAACAAGCCGGTCATCGCGGGGTGGGTATAGGGGGTCGCGGCGCTGCTCGCAAGCGGATGTCGCGCAAAACCCACAGGGATTGGCGCGCTACGTCTGTTGACAGTTAACCGATGCAAGGTATTATTCTTACGTGTAAGAGTAAGGAATTGCAAATGCGCATTACGTCCAAGGGGCAAGTGACCATCCCGGCCGACCTTCGCGAGAAGGCTGGACTGCTGCCCAATACTGAGATTGAATTCGAGTACGACGGCAAACGTGTGTACATCGCGAAAGCGCGCAAGCCTGCCAAGAACGGGCGCGGTGCACGGATGGTCGCCGCTCTGCGTGGCCGCGGCGACGTCAAGATGACCACCGACCAGATCATGGCGCTTATGCGGCGGCCATGACCGTTCTTATCGACAGCAATGTGCTGTTGGACATCATAACCGAAGATCCAACTTTTCTTGAGTGGTCCAGCAGAACTCTCGAAGAGGTTGCCGACTCGGCACGTGTCGTCATAAACGCTGTGATCTACGCCGAGACTTCAGTTCGCTTCATGCAGATCGAGGATGTCGATGACGTGTTGGCAGAAGCAGGAATCGAACGCGTCGATATTCCGTTTGAAGCAGCGTTTCTGGCTGGCAAAGCATTCGCCGCGTATCGCAAGCGATCAGGCGTGAAGACTGCGGTTCTATCTGACTTTTTCATTGGCGCGCATGCTGCTGTCGCGGGTTATCGCCTGATGACGCGCGATATCTCGCGCGTCAGAACCTATTTTCCGCAAGTTCGATTGATCACACCAATAGCCACAAACTAATCGGCATCGTCACCATTGCGGCCAGCGTTTGGGCGGTCGTTATGTTTGCCATGAGTGGGGCGTCGCCGCCGAGTTGGCGGGCGAGGATGTAGGACGAGGGTGCGCCGGGGACCGCGGCGCAGATCAGGGCTGCCATCTTTGCGTCGCCGGTGACGCCGAGTGCGGTTGCGCCGGCGGCGACGATCAACGGCATGATCGCGAGCTTTAGGATCATCGCTGCGACGACGGGCGAGGGCCGGCTGAGGGCGTTGCCGAGGTCGAGGCTCGCGCCGACGGCGAGAAGGCCGAGCGGCAGGGCTGCTTTGCCGAGGAGGTCGATCGTGGTCGTGGCGACTTTGGGGAGGGGCAAACCGATCGCTTGTACGGCGATGCCTGCCAGGCAAGCCAAGATCAGGGGGTTTGTCGCGAGTTGGCGCGCGAGCGTTGCGATGTTCGCGCTTTGGCCATTGTTGCGCATGAGCACGATCACGCAGAGCAGGTTTGCGAGTGGGACCATCACGGCGACGGCGATGGCGATGAGGGCGAGGCCCGATGGACCGAGTACAGCGGCGATGGCGCCGAGTGCGACGTAGCTGTTCCAGCGTATGGCCCCTTGGAACAGGCTGGTGAAGGCGGGGCCGTCGAGCGCCAGCGCTGCGCGGAACGGAAACGTGAGGGCGGCCATCACGATCATCGCGCCTGCGAGCAGGAGCGCCATGCGGCCGACGGGTTGGTTCGCGAAATCGGCGAAGGCGATGGCGCTGAATAGGAAGCAGGGGAAGAGGACGAAATAGGTGAGTTGCTCGACCGCGCGCCAGCCGTCTTCGGGCAGGAATGCGAGGCGGCGCAGGAGAGCGCCGAGCGCGATGATGGCGAAGACAGGGATGATGGCGATGACGACGTCTGTCATTCTTTTTCGGCTGCGATTTCTTCGAGGGTTTTACGTGCGGGTTCGGGCAGGAAGTACACGGGCACGAGGCAGAGTGGCGCCAATACGGCTAGAGCTGCTATTGCGGGGCCGTGCGAGCCAAAGTAGCGGAATAGTTCCCGCTCGATGACGAACGCTAGGATACCGCCGAACAGCGAGGCGGTAAATCGGATCGCGGCCGCGAGGCTGCGGTGCGAGGTTGGGAACAGTTCGGCGCCCATTGAGGCTTTCAAGACGTCGGAGGCCAGGAGTGCGAATAGGCCGGTTGTCCAAAACAGAACCAGCCAGGGACCGCTCGCCCATGAGAAGAAGAGTGCGAAGCTTACGGCTGCGGTCAGCACCGAAACGGCGATCACGACGCGCCGGCCGTAGATGTCGCTCAGCGAGCCTGCTGTGGTGGTGCCAAGGATTGCTACGAAGCCGGAGACCAGAGTCATGGCGCTCACCTGCCAGGGCAGCCAATGGTGCGTGCCTTGCAGATAGGACGACGCGAGGGGGATCGCGGTGCCGAGCGTCATGCCGAACAGCACGCACATGACGACGACGAGAAGCAGCCGGTCCGGGTAGTTTCGCATGAGGCTTGAGAGCGGATTGACCGTTCCCTGTTGCGCGCGTTCGCGGAAGCGGCGCGTCTCGGGCAGACTGCGGCGCGCCCAGAGCAGCCAGAGCAATGGGATTGCGCCCAGCGCGTAGATCGTGCGCCAGCCGAACGGCAGCTGATTGACCAGCGCGAACACGAGCGCCGCCGCGCCGCCGCCGAGTGCGCCCAACGCACCGAGTTGGCCCGCGGCCCAGCCGCGCGTGCGTTCGGAAAACTCCTCCGCGATCACGACCATGCAGAGGATTTCTTCGGTGTAGATGAAGATGCGCGCGATCGTTTGGGCGGCGATGAATTCCTCGAGCGATTGCGCGAATGCGGTCCAGACCGTGCCAACGGCGGCGCCGGCGAGCGTAATCATCAAGAGGTTGCGCCGGCCGATGCGGTCGGCGAGATAGGCGAGCGCGAGCGCGGGGATGACGCCGAGACGGAAGATCGCGATGACGATGCCGATGTCTTCTTCGGGGATCGCGAAGCTCGCTTGGATTTGCTTCGCCGCGAAGCCGTAGATGTTCACGTCGTAGCCGGCGATGAAATAGGCCGCACCGACGAGTAGCAGCAGGTTACGCTGGTCGCGCGGGATCGGCTCGGGCGGGCGGATGTAGATACGGCGGAAGAGCTGACCGAACATCAGGTGCGCCGCATCGCGTCGAGCACGCCTTGAAGGATGAAGGCGGCGGCCATCTTGTCGACGACTTCCTTGCGTTTGGCACGCGACACGTCGGCTTCGATCAACGTGCGGGTCACGGCGGTGGTCGAGAGGCGCTCGTCCCAGAACAGGATCGGTAGCTCGTGCTTCTTCTCGAAGTTGCGGGCGAAGGCGCGGGCGGATTGCGCTGAAGGCCCTTCGGTGCCGTTCATGTTCAGCGGCAGGCCGATGACGAGGCCCGCCACGTTGTGCTTTTTGATCAGGGCGATCAACGCCTCGGCATCGGCCGTGAATTTTTCGCGGGGGAGCGTCTCGAAAGGGGTCGCAACCGTGCGCAGCACGTCGGTCAGCGCAATGCCGATCGTCTTCTCGCCAAGGTCGAGCCCAAACAAGCGCTCGCCGGGCTTCAGAAGTGCGGCCAATTCGGCGGGGGTTTTGACGATCACGAAGGGTGGCAGCTCGCGCCTTGCAACGGGTGGTCTTGGTTGGTAGCAAAGCCCCCGTTCCACCACAAGAAATCGATCTCATGTCCGTCGATAAAGACACTGTTAGGCGCGTGGCGCGGTTGGCGCGGCTTGCGTTTCCCGAAGAGCGGCTTGAGCCCATGGCCAAGGAGCTCAATGCCCTTTTGGCTTGGGTCGAGCAATTGAACGAGGTCGATACGTCCACGGTCGAGCCGATGACGAGCGTTGTGACCATGTCGCTCAAGATGCGGGACGATGTGGTCACGGACGGCGACAAGGCGGACGCGGTGGTGCAGAACGCGCCGCTTGGCGAGGACAACTACTTTGCCGTGCCGAAGGTGGTCGAATGAGCGACTTGACCGGATTGACGATTGCCGAGGCGCGCGACGGCCTGAAGAAGAAGGCGTTCAGCGCGAAGGAGCTGACCGAGGCGCATATCAAGGCGATGGAGAAGGCGCGGGCGCTGAATGCGTTCGTGACGGAGACTCCCGATATTGCGCGCGCAGGTGCGGCGGAGGCCGACAAGCGGATTGCGACCGGCTCGGCGCGGCCGCTTGAGGGGATTCCGCTTGGGATCAAAGACCTCTTCTGCACGAAGGGCGTGCTGACGACGGCGGGATCGCATATTCTCGATGGGTTCAAGCCACCGTACGAATCCACCGTTTCGAACAATTTGTTCAACGACGGCGCGGTCATGTTGGGTAAGCTCAATATGGACGAGTTTGCGATGGGGTCGTCGAACGAGACCAGCTACTACAAGCCGGTGATCAATCCGTGGCGGCGCAAGGGGTCGAACACGCCGTTGGTGCCGGGTGGGTCGTCGGGCGGATCGTCGGCGTCGGTGGCGGCGCGGCTCGTCATGGGTGCGACGGGTACGGATACGGGTGGCTCGATCCGCCAGCCGGCGGCGGTCACGGGGATCGCCGGGATCAAGCCGACCTATGGGCGCTGTTCTCGTTGGGGGATTGTCGCGTTTGCGTCGTCGCTCGATCAGGCGGGGCCGATGGCGCGCACGGTGCGCGATTGCGCGATCCTGCTCAAGACGATGGCGAGCCACGATCCGATGGATTCGACCAGCGTCGATCTGGCGGTGCCGGACTACGAAGCGGCGATGACGGGCAACATCAAGGGGCTCAAGGTCGGGATTCCGAAGGAGTACCGGATCGACGGCATGCCGGCCGAGATCGAAGCGCTTTGGCAAAAGGGCATTCAGTGGCTGAAAGACGCGGGTGCGGAGACGGTGGACGTGTCGCTGCCGCACACGAAGTACGCGCTGCCCGCGTACTACATCGTGGCGCCGGCGGAGGCATCGTCGAACTTGGCGCGCTATGACGGCGTGCGGTTTGGACTGCGCGTGCCGGGCAAAGACATCACGTCGATGTACGAGAACACGCGCGCGGCCGGGTTCGGGCGCGAGGTGCAGCGGCGCATTCTGATCGGCACGTATGTGCTGTCGGCCGGGTACTACGACGCCTATTACATCAAGGCGCAGAAGCTGCGCACGCTGATCGCGCGCGACTTCGAGGAAGCTTACAAAAAGTGCGACGTGCTGCTGACGCCGACGGCGCCGGGACCGGCGTTCGGGATCGGCGAGAAGACGGACGATCCGATATCGATGTACTTGAACGACGTGTTCACGGTGACGGTGAAC
>JBJXEH010000019.1:0-30591 GCA_046153995.1 Micropepsaceae bacterium | reverse complement strand
ATGCCCAACTCGTCCTGGCCCATCCCCTTGTAGATGTTCATGGCAACGCCGCGCTCGTGCAACGCTTTGATCGCCGCCACAATGTCCGCCACTTCCCAGCCCAGCACAGTGTGAGGATGCGCGACGTGATCGTCGATCTGGGTGATGCGAAGCTTGATGCCGTTGAGGTCGAAGACACTGGCAAACGGATCATCGCTGGTCAGCGCAAAGCCGAGTACCCCGCCATAGAACGCCTTCGCTTTCGCGCGATCGCGCGCATGTATGAACGCAATCACCTTGGCTGACGCTGCAATGCTCATCTTCAATCCTCGGCTGTATTTCAGGATCCACCCAAGATGGCCCAGGTGCGGTTGCCCGTCAAAGTGCCTTGAGCAGCGTGAAGACGTGGCGTTTCTTGCTGCGCGACAGACCTCTCCAACTTAGTGTCGCCTCATGAACGACACCTCTCGTCCAGCAACGAAAACACAACGAAATGTCCGCAAACTGGAAAGATGTCGCCATCTCTTGCCAAAAAGGCACTGAATCGGGAGCGATGAGCTTCCCGGAGATAGTGGGCATCTGCTCGTGGCCGACTTCGACGGGAAGCGGCGCAAACCCCGAAAGGCGCTAGTTCGGAATACCTTCACGGATGGCGTTCGAGAACTGAGCGCCCGACAAATCCCGGTCGAGCGCCGCGCGGACCCTGGGCATGATGTGGCCCGCGGCGCGCAGGTCTTCGATGCGGCGCGAACTGTCGAGGAGTTTGAGATCGTAAAGAAACTCGGGCAGATAACCGGACGCAAAGAGGCGCCAATCGAATGGCGCGCCCAGGCCCATGGCGCCGGTGAGCATCCAGACTTCGGTCGTACAGTTTTCGGTGAGCGTGTTGTAAAACACCGGCTTGGCGGCGCGTTCGTTTGCGGCGTCGAGCAGCGCGATGAGCAACGTGCCGGCCTCGGCTGCGCTGGCCCGGGTGCGGAACAGCTGGATGTCTTCCTTCGGGAAGTGGACGCGCCAGCCGTAGAAGTCGCGCTCGTCCCCCGCCAGGACCGAAAGTTCGTAGGCTTTGAAGAAGCCGGCGACGGGCGAATAGCTTTCGTCCGTCTCCTTGCGGATTTCGACCGAGAGCGAGAGCGCCTCGCCGTTCTGCCACACGAAGCTGAAATACGTGTGCGCAACGCGCGGTCCCTTCCAATAGAGCGAAAGCACGTCGACGGATTTGAGCTGGGTGAGGCTATAGCGGCGTGTCTCCCAGCGTTCGTCGGCGGTCGTGGCGCCGGTCCAGTCGAAGTTGCGGACGTTCTTGACCGTGATGGTGTCGCCCTCGCGCGTGTAGGTGAGCAGCTGCGCCATCTCGGGCGACCAGACGCGGTCGTTCGAAGGCTCGATGAGGATGAACCAAGTCAGGATCGCTAAGAACGGGGCGCCCAACGCCGCGAGAGCACGCCAGTCCTCGCGGCGTATGTAGGTTGCAATGCAGGCGAGCGCGAAGGCGAACCACGCCAGCGCCAGCGTGCCGTTGATCAGCTTGCCTGCGGGCGCGTGGTACCAGATGACACCCGCCGCGAACGCGGCGGCAAGCACCAGGCCCGCGATCAGCAGAACCCGAAGCACGCGCAGTGAAAGACTTTGAATCGATTCCAAGACACGCCTTTCAATCGAGCAGCCAGTGGACGAAACGCGCGTACCAGCTGGGGCCGCATTTGGCGCCTTCGGGGCACGGCATTGTGCAAGCGACAACGGATTTGGGACCGGCCGCGTTGCAGATCAGAGGCTTGCGCTCTTGCGCCGCCTTGCCCGCCAGCGCGCCGCGGATGTCTTCGATCATCACCTTCGATTCCGCGAAGTAAGAATGGGCGTAAGGGCCGGTCGCCCTTTGCGTCGCGTCGATGATTTCGGCGCCGGAGAGCTGTTCGGCGATCTTGGCCGTCATGCCTTCGCCAACGCGCGGGCGTCCGTTGTGATAGGCCGCCGACGCCGACATCGCGACGTCGAACTTCGAGGTGTAAACCGTCAGCCGCCCGATATGCGGCAGCGCCTTCTCGGTCAGACGTAGGAAAGCCGTGGGGTCTATGTCGGGAGCGGCCAGGATCACGTAGCGCATCTTCGGGGCGCTGCTGTCGATCATGGCGCGCAGCGCCAGGCGCACGCCCATGCTGTGGGCGATGACGTCGACCGTCGCCCCGGCACTCACAAGCGCCATCATCAATTGGTTGAGCGCGGGCGCCGCCAGTTCGCCGGCTTCGGTATCGTTGATGTAGTCGTTGAGGCGGCCCGCTGCGCCGAAACTGAACAAAATGGGCCGGCCTTCATAGTTCAGGTCGGCCTGGAGCTGCCCCATGCGTTTGGCGGCGAACGCGAACGTCGTGTTGTAGCCGTGTACGTAGATCAGCGCGCAGCGGCACGCCGTTGCCAAGACCGCGTCGCGCAGCTTGGTGAGGTCGCCGGTGCAGTCGTGGCTGAGCGGCACGTTCTCGATCGTCGTCAAGGCCTCGGGCGTCGCGGAGAGCGGCTCGACGTTGACCTGGACCGTGCCGCAGGTGATGCCGGGGCCCTCCGACAGACCGAACGCCAGGCGCGTGATTTCGTCTTCCTGCAGCGCGGCGTCCCAGCAGCGCTTCGCGTTCATCTCTTCCGCCGACCCAGGCCCGCCGCCGCCCAGCCTGTCGTTGCAGCGCGTGGTCGCGAAATGGACCGTCTGCGGCGCCGCCAATTCGGCGGCGGTGGCCTTCACCGCGCGGATCGAGCCGCCGGTGTCGAAATCCTTCGGCGTGACGCACGCCGACATCAGCGTCGCGATCGCCATCGTGGCGAGGAGCCTGAATGCTTTTATTCCGGTCAACGTCGCCACGGCAGTCCCCCACGTAGTTCGTGTGCCATTACCGCGGCCCCGCCAACGGACAACGCGCAACCATAGCATTGGTTCCCTGTGCCCCACGAATTTGGCGCTCCCGTGCGATTGTCAGATGCTTTGCGGAACCAACGCTGCGCGACCCGCGTTTCCCAAAGCACGGGCGCCCACGATGGTGCACAGCAGGCAGCGCGAGAAGATTCACGATGATCTCGCCAACTTGAGATATTGCCCAAGATGAAGGCCGCGATCTTTGTCGAGCCAGGCCGCATCGTGCTCGACACCAAACCCATACCCGACGTCGGGCCGCTTGATGCTCTTATCCGCGTCACCACAACAACGATATGCGGCACCGACATCCACATTCTGAAAGGGGAGTATCCGGTCCGGCGCGGATTGACGATCGGGCATGAGCCCGTCGGTATCATCGAAAAGCTCGGCTCCGCAGTTAGCGGCTACGTCGAAGGCCAAAGGGTCATCGCGGGTGCGATCACGCCGTCCGGCCATAGTTATGCGTCGCTCGCCGGCGATCACGCGCAGTGCGGCTCGAGCCGATCGCATGGCTATAGGCCGATGGGCGGTTGGCGGTTCGGCAACACCATCGACGGGTGTCAGGCCGAATATGTTCTCGTCCCGGAAGCGATGGCGAACCTGGCACCCGTTCCAGACGGGCTCACGGACGAACAGGTCTTGATGTGTCCCGATATCATGTCGACCGGCCTTGGCGGCGCGCAAAGCGGGAGAATCAAGATCGGCGACACGGTCGCGGTGTTTGCGCAGGGTCCTATAGGACTTTGCGCGACAGCGGGCGCACGCTTGATGGGCGCGACGACCATCATTGCCGTTGACACCATCCCGGCGCGGCTTGCCTCCGCCAAACAGCTAGGCGCCGATCACGTCATCGATTTCCAAATTCAAGATCCGGTCGACGCGATCCTGCAGCTCACACACGGACGCGGCGTAGACGTGGCGATCGAAGCGCTGGGCCGGCAACAAACATTCGAATGGGCCTTGCGCTCGCTTCGTCCCGGAGGCGTACTTTCCAGTCTGGGTGTCTATTCCAGCGATCTGAATATTCCGCTTGGTGCGTTCGCTGCGGGCCTCGGCGACCACACGATCGTGACGACCCTCTGCCCGGGCGGAAAGGAACGCATGCGTCGGCTGATGGCCGTTGTGGAATCAGGCCGAATCGACCTGACGTCCCTCGTAACGCACCGCTTCAAGCTCGACCAAATCGAAGAGGCCTATGAGCTGTTCGCCAGCGGGCGGGACGGCGTTCTGAAAGTTGCGATAACGCCCTAGTCGAATCCAAGCAGAGTCCGGCCCAGCAGTTCGTTCAATGGAG
Source organism: Micropepsaceae bacterium (assembly GCA_046153995.1). Lineage (GTDB taxonomy): Bacteria > Pseudomonadota > Alphaproteobacteria > Micropepsales > Micropepsaceae > SZUA-430. Next base: position 26,416 of record JBJXEH010000019.1, on the reverse strand, counting down.
ATTTGTTTCATGGCCAAACCGACGACGAGGCGAATTGCTGTATTCGTGGCTGCGGTGCTCTGCGTTGTGCCGCTTTCGAGCTGCGCCGGAGAGACCACGCCGGTAGCGGGCAGCCGCGCTGGAGCGGTCACCCCCCAGCAGGCGGCGCAGATTGACGACGGCCGCACTGTTGCCGAGCGCAACTGTGCCTCGTGTCACGCGATCGGATCCATGGGCGAAAGTCCAAACCCGCGGGCACCGCTCTTTCGTACCGTTCTCAGCCGTTACGACCCCGGCATGCTGTCAACGGAATTGATCGTCGGGATTCGGGTGGCGCATGCGCCGATGCCTCAGTTCCAGTTCAATCCGGCGGCCGCGGACGCACTGATTTCTTACATGCGCTCGATACAGACACGCGATCCCGGACGTCAGCTTGTGGAGCAGCGCTGCTCACAGTGTCACGCCATCGACCAAACCTCGACCAGCCCCTATCCGGGCGCTCAACCCTTCCGCAAACTGGGACAACGCTGGCGGCGAGGGCAGCTGCGAGATGCCCTCAAGACCGGCATTATCGTCGAGCATGACAAGGCTGACGCCCGCGTCCCGCCCATGAAGTTGAACGACGCGGAAATCGACGCGCTGCTTACATTCCTTGATCTGATCGCGACCGACGAATACCCAGCACCAAGGACGCCCTAGGACCGGCGCGAGGCAAGAAGCCATTGCACGCAGCAGCAAAAGCCGTTGCGGCTCAGACCATTGCGCATACCGTCATCATGGCGTCGTTCAATTTCGCCGTGATGATCAGCGCGATCAGCGTCGCGGTCATGCTTGGGGTGAAGCCACGGCACGAAGCGGGCCGTGTCTTGATCACTCCGCGGGAACCCTCAAAGTTAGCCGGCGTTTCCGCTATATGAGCACCAGCTACCGCCCAGCGTTCATTGAACTTACGCATTCGACGGCCTATGAGATTTTGTTCTTTGTCGCTTTGCTCGCGACCGCGTTGGCACTCGGCGCCGCGCTGGCTCACGCGCTTGAGTTGCCGAATAAGATCGGCCTGCCTAAGGACGAATATTTCATTGTCCAGAAGGCGTATCTCGGGTGGAATAGGCTCGTCTATATTTTGGTTATCGAGCTCGCATCTATGGTCGCCGTGGCTGCCATGTCGCGGCACGAACCGTTCGTGCTATGGCCGGTCGTCATCGCAATTTCATGCTTGGTGTTCGCCCAGGCGGTGTTCTGGATCTACACGTATCCGGCGAACGCCGCGACCGAGAGCTGGACAATCGCCCCTGGCAATTGGGACGCACTGCGCACGCAGTGGGAGTACTCGCACGCAGTAGGCGCAGCGCTCCAGATACTCGCTATGAGTTTTCTAATTGTCGCGGCGTTGGCGCGAGCACGAGGCTAGTGTTCGCCATTTCGCGCATCGGTTGGTGGATTGCCGGGGTGGTTCTCGTCCTCGGGGGTATGGCAGTGCTAACTCTTGCGATGCCCGTCGAAATGTGGCGAACAGGGCGCGCGCCCGTCGCGGCTCTCGCCCTCTCGCGTGGAGGGCCCGTGACCGGATCTGCAGAGCGCATCTGGATCGACACGGACGCGGCCTGCGGCGCGGCGGCCCGCACCGATCCGGATGACTGTTTCGCCATCGCTCTGTTGTTCAAGTCCCGCGGCGAACACATTGTGGGACTCTCGACCGTCTTTGGAAACGCCGCACTCGCCGTCACCGACAGCACGACGCGGGCATTGATGCAGCAGCTTACCCGCGGCGAGAAATTCGTGATCGAAATCCGAAAGGGCGCGGCGTTTGCGATCGATGACGCCAGATCGCTCGCATCGACACCCGCGCGCGAGGCGTTGCGAGAGGCTCTGACCGAGGGTCCGCTCACGATCATAAGTCTGGGTCCGCTTACCAACATCGCGGCGGCCTTGGACCAGCGCCCCGGCTTGCAGACGAATGTCAAAACACTGATCGCGGTGATGGGCCACCGTCCGGGTCACATATTCCATCCCACCGAAGGTGCCGGCGGTGCCACGCTGCTTGGTCACGGGCCCATATTTCGCGACTTCAATTTCGCACAAGACAAGGAAGCAGCCGCACGCATCGTTTCCATGCATCTTCCGCTAACCCTCATTCCCTACGATGCGGCGCGGAACCTCATGTTGACGGACAGCGACTTGAAGGCGCTATCCCGCGCGGGCGGCGCCTCGAAGTGGATTGCGGAACGCGCCGGTGGCTGGCTGGCATTCTGGAAGAACGACATTGGGCAATCAGGCTTTTATCCGTTCGATCTCACGGCGGCCGCCTATGTATTGCATCCCGCGTCGTTCGATTGCGCAACCGCGCAAGCGCGCGTGACGAGCGACGATTCTCTTTGGACATCGTGGTTCTTCAGGTCGCAAGCGCTGCTCGTTGGACCCATTCATTCTCCGGGCGAAGACGATCAGAGTACCCAGGTGACATATTGTCCGCGCGCTCAGCCCAGCCTCAAGCACATCTTGATCGCTAAGATGGTCTCTCGGCGAGGTTGAACCGTGGCGCAACGCGATGCGGGATCATACCGCACCTACAACGTCCGCCTGTTGTCCGCAGCAGCCTCCGGACTTGTCTTCCGGCTTAGCGCCCGCAGGCGTGGCCAGAAATTTCTGCCGACAGTGGTCGCTACAAAAGTAGAACGTGGTTCCGTCGCGCTCGGTGTGGAGGGCGGTCTCTTCGTCCACCGTCATCCCACAGATGGGGTCTTTCGACTGTTTCATTGCCCGTTTCCTTCTTGGTGGCTGTCGTTGCCGGATTGCTGCTTTTTTTGTTGATCAATCACGTCCACGTCGTTGTTGGTCACAACGCTGCAACCACTCTTTCGAGCTTCATGCGAACCTGCTCAGCGGCCCGCTTCAGCGCTGGATTGTCGATCGCCTGCATGGAGGCGACGGGATCGATCGCGGCCACTTCCGTCTGACCGTTGCCGGCATCACGGACGACGACGTTGCACGGCAGCATGGTGCCGACCTTGTTCTCGAGGCTGAGAGCCTCGTAGGCCAACGCGGGATTACACGCACCGAGGATTTTGTAGTTGGGGAAATCAACTCCGATTTTCTTCTTCAGCGTCTCCCTGACGTCGATCTCGGTGAGAACACCGAAACCCTCCTTTTTTTTAGGGAATCGATCGTTCGGGCTACGGCTTCATCAAAGGTGATGGGGAGAGTTCTCCCGAAATAGTACGACATGCAACCTCGCCTTTCGTATTTGGTGCGCTGCAACGTACCCAACGCTCTGATCGGCAGAACGTTCCCGCATTTCGCGTTTGGCATTGAGTGCGGGCGGATCTCTGTAACTGCATAGGAACCAAACTCCCGCTGATCCGTTCCACAATCAACGAAAACACCCAAGAGTCGATCCGCCATGAAGATGATCCCGCTCGCTTATGCTGCCGTCTCAGTCGCGTTGCTCACCGCTATCCCGGTCTGGGCACAACCAACCGATCCTGCGAGTGCCAAGTGTTCCGAGGCCGGCATGAAGTCGGCGAACGAGTCCATGATGAAGATGACCGACGCCACCAAGAAGGCGGCGGCCATGAAAGAGATGCACACAGCCAGGCAGATGATGGCAAAGAAGGATGAAAAGGCCTGCGTTACGCACATGGAAAAAGCCATGGGCATGATGATGGACATGCAAATGATGGCACCCAATGCGAACGATTCCACGTCAACCAAGGCTTACAAGGCCGCAATGATGAAGACGATGGAGGGTATGCCGATGATGAAATTCACAGGCGATGCCGACCTCGACTTTATGAGCCATATGCGGTCGCACCATCAGGGTGCCGTCGCCATGGCCCAGGTTGTTCTCGCCAACGGCAAAGATAGCCAGGTCAAGAAACTTGCAAAGGAGATCGTCACGGCACAGGAAAAAGAAATTGCCGTGATCGATGCTTGGTTGAAGGCACGATGACTGTGTGGCTAACCTTCGTCCCAGGCTCCGCCAATCGTTGAAGTCGGCCGCAAGGAGCCAGTCTTGAGGCGCTTGTGCCCAAGCCTCGGATAGGGAAGACGCCTTGCACGAAGCAGCCAAAGCGGGCGTCGCCTACTTCGCGATCGCGTTTGCGATTGCTTTCGTGCTGGGGGCGCTGCGCGTCCTGTTCGTGGCGCCGCGCGTCGGCGAGTTCGGCGCGGTATTGATCGAGGTGCCGATCATGCTGACGGTCTCGTGGCTGGTGTGCGGTTGGGTTTTGAACCGGATCGCTGTACCGGCTTCGATTGGCGCGCGCCTGGTGATGGGCGCCGTGGCGTTTGCGCTGCTGATGGCCGCGGAGTTTGCGCTCGGCATCTACGGCTTTGGAAACACCGCCGGTGAGATTGTTTCCTCATTCGCCCGGCCACCGGGGCAATTGGGGCTCGCGGGACAAGTGGGGTTCGCGCTGATGCCGACTCTCCGCTTGATCGCACGTTAGGGCCGCGATGCCTAGACCACGGTACCGAACAGCGTGCCAGTGCCCGCGGTAAGGGCCATGGCAAGCGCGCCCCAGAACGTAACGCGAGCGGTTGCGCGCCACACGATGGCGCCGCCGGCCTTGGCGCCGATCGCGCCGAGCAGCGCGAGGAAGCCCAGAGACGCCGCCGAAACCAACGGCACGAGCAGGTTTGCGGGCGAGACGACGACCATCAGCAGCGGCATCGCGGCGCCGACGCCGAATGTCGCGGCCGACGTCAGCGCCGCTTGGATCGGGCGCGCCGTGGTCATCTCCGAAATGCCGAGTTCGTCGCGCGCATGCGCGGCCAACGCGCCCTTCGCCATCAGTTGTTCGGCCACCTGCCGCGCCAACGCCGGCTCAACGCCGCGCGCGGCGTAGATTTTGGCGAGTTCGTCGCGCTCGAACCCCGGGTCATTGGCGAGTTCCGCCCGTTCGCGCGCGAGGTCCGCTTGTTCGGTGTCGGATTGCGAGCTGACAGACACGTATTCGCCGGCAGCCATCGACATCGCGCCGGCGACAAGCCCCGCGATGCCCGCGATCAAGACGTCGCTTTGCGTGGCCGCCGCAGCAGCCACCCCAACGATCAGGCTTGCGGTCGAGACGATGCCGTCGTTCGCGCCCAGCACGGCCGCGCGCAGCCAGCCGATGCGGCTGACCAGATGTTGCTCCGTGTGAACGCGCAGGCGGCTCATGAGCTTCGCACCGGTCGAAAGGCAATGGACCAGCTGCTGAGTACGCCCTGGCACGCGCCGTGGCAACGCTCGGACCAGACATCGGCGGCGATTCCACCCGGAGAGGCGCCCGGTTAAGCAGGAACGTAGGACAACCTGATCACATCCTCGCCGATCCGATCGTGAGCCATAAAGCGGAGCGGCGGCCGGGGGCCGGCAAAGTATGGCGCGCCTTTACCAAGCACGACGGGGTGCAGATAGATTCGATACTCGTCGATCAGACCAAGTTCGGTAAGGCTTCGCGCCAAGTTGGGGCCGGCGACTTCGATCTCCCCGTCGCGCGAGGCCTTCAGCGCGCGGATCGCGCCCTCGAGATCGCCCTGAACAAGCGTGGCGTTGGGACCGGCCGACTTCAGCGTGCGCGAGACGACCCATTTCGGTTGCGCCCGCCACGCCGCCGCGAAGGCGTGTTCGTCAGCACCCCATTCAGGATGATCGTCGTCCCAGTAACGCATGATCTCATACATGTGGCGACCGTACACACTGCCCGCCTGCCCCTGAGCCTCCGCGATGAAGTGCCGGAACAGCGTGGGACTAGGCGCAAACGCCATATGATCGACATACCCGTCCAACGACTGGTTCATGCCGAAAACGAGCTTGGCCATGCCACGTCCTCTCTAAGGCGCGTGAGGTATCGCGCGTCCCGCGACAACTCACCGGTGACGAAGAAATGGCGCACCCGAAAGGATTCGAACCTCTGACCCCCAGATTCGTAGTCTGGTGCTCTATCCAGCTGAGCTACGGGTGCCCAATGGGCGCATCAATTGCCAACGCCGCACGTGTGCTAAGCCTTGGCCGCCCTTGAAGAAGGCGCGGAACTTAGTCACTTGGGCGGCCTCACGCAAGCGACGAAACGCTTGTCGCCTGACGGATCGTCGCGGGCGAAACCGCGCCTTCGCGGCGCCAGCCAGGATTGCACAAACGCCGTCCTTCCGTATTGTCGCCTCAAATCGGATGACAGGACCAATGCTGCCGACCCACCCCAAAGCGTTCGCCGCGCTTAGCCTCGTGCTCGCGCTCGCCGCCTGCTCCACGATGACAGGCACGTTGTTTCCCGAGAAGCCCGCGAACCCGGTCGTGGCTGCAACCACCGTCCTACCGCAAGCGGGCACGTCGTTCTTCACGCCGGTGCCGGTCGCGCCCGCGGCCCTGTCCGGCACGCCGCAGGGCGAGCGCATCGCGCAGCTGCGCGGCCGGCTGATCGCGATCCAGGGCGAGATCTCGGCCAGGAACGCCAGCCTCTCCGAAATCCGCCAGCGCCTGGCCGGCGACGGCGCGCTCTACCGCATCGCCAAAAGCGAAATCGTAGCGAACCCAACCCCGCCGCCCGCCACACTGCAAAAAGCACAAAGCGCGATCGACCGGCTGAACGCGGGCACCACCGCGCTCGACGGCGAAATGCGCGTCTTCGCGAAGGGCGCGGCCGAAGCGAACAAGCTGATGGTCGAAAGCGGCGCGATCAAGGACGGCAGCGAGGAAGACCAGAACCAGCTGAACACACTGCGCGGCCAGGTCGGCGCAACGGCGAACCAGCTCGACCGCCTCGTCAACGAAATCTCGAACGAATGGGCGTTGCAGTCGGCGTTCCTGGCCAAGGAACGCGCCGCGCTGGCGACACTCACGGGACCGGCCTCAACGACGACGAGCGCCGGCGTCGCGACGACAGGCGCCCCCGGCTCGGCAAGCGCCGCGCTGCTCGCACAACCCGCGTTCGTGACGATCAAATTCGACCGGGCGAACGTCAGCTACCGCGACGCCCTCGCGCAAGCGGTCTCTGCCGCGAAACGCCGCAACCCGGCAACAGCGTTCGACATCGTCGGCATCACCGCCGGCCGCAGCGTCGCCCCGGAAGCCACGGCCCGCGCGCAAGAAGTAGCAAACACGCTCTCAACACTGGGCGTAGAGCCAACAAAAATGCGCCTACTGACGGCAGTCAATTCAACTGCTCAGGCGCATGAGGTGCGGATATACGCGAGGTAGGGATCAGTAATCAGAGACGATACCTGATACCTGATCCCTGATCACTTCCTCCCAAACCCCTTCGCGTGCACCGTGCGGTAAGCTTCCCACGGCCCCAGCGCCTCAGCCTCGAACACCCCCCGCCCGATCGCGCGTGCAACACAATCGGCGGCGATGGAGCCCAGCAGCGACACGTGCATCAGCGCGGGTTCCCCGAGCAGTTTCGTCCCCGTCGCCATCACGAAGATCACGTCGCCGTCGACCGGCGTGTGCACGGGGCGAAGCGCGCGCGCGAAGCCGTCATGCGCCATAATCGCGATCCGCTTCGCCTGCGCGACCGTCAGTTCGGCGTTCACGGCCACAACCGCAATCGTCGTGTTCCCGGCCGGAACCGGCGGCCGCTTCACGTCGTCGGGAAACGCCATCGAAACGCCACCGGAGCGCGGCGGCAACTGCCCGCCCATCTCGCCGTCTTGCTCGAACGGCCACGCCCACAACGCCGACGTCCCCGGCATCACCGGCGAGCCGAACGAATTCACCGCAACGATGGCGCCGATCTCAAAGCCATCTTCGGTCACCGCCGACGCAGAGCCGAGCCCGCCCTTATACGCACCAGCGCGCCCACCATACCCCGCGCCAACGTTCCCCAACTTGAACGCCGCCCCTTGCGTCGTACACGCCTTCAAGGCGAGCTTGCGATACGGCGGCTCGGCACCCCAGTTCTTGTTCCCCCCATTGGTCAGGTCGAACAGGATCGCCGCCGGCACGATCGGCGCCACCATCGGCGCACCCACAAGCTTGTAGCCGCGCCCCGCCTGCGCCACCCAATTCGTCACTGCCCCAGCCGCGTCCAACCCATAAACCGACCCGCCCGACAGCACGATCGCGTCCACCCCGACGTTCAGCCCCTCCGGCATCAGCGACTCGGTTTCGCGCGTTCCCGGCGCGCCGCCACGCACGTCGACCGCACCGACGGCACGCCCCTCCGCAAATACCACTGTTAAGCCGCTCATGGCCGTTGCATCTTCGGCGTTGCCGACCGCGATGCCGCGGACGTCGGTGATGAGATTGCGCGAACCAGGACGAACCATGACACCGACGCTAGCCTTCGCCCGCGCCCTGCGCAATTCGCTGCTCGCTCTCTGCGCGCTGGTGGGAACCGCAACGGCCGCCGAGTTGCCGCGCCGCCACGTCATCGTCGCCTCGCACAAGCTCGCGACCGACGCGGGGCTCGAGATGCTGCGCAAAGGCGGCAGCACGGTGGACGCCGCCGTCGCCGCGCAAGCCGTGATGGGCTTGGTCGAACCGCAATCCTCCGGCATCGGCGGCGGCACGTTCCTGGTGCTGTGGAACGCGAAGACAAAGCGCGTCGAAACCTACGACGGCCGCGAAACCGCCCCAGCTTCCGCGACGAGCGACATGTTCATGAAAGACGGCAAGCCGATGCCGTATCCGGAGGCGGTCTTGGGCGGCCGCTCCGTCGGTATCCCAGGCACGATCGCGGTGCTAGCGCTCGCACACAAGGAACATGGCCACCTGCCGTGGAACACACTATTCGATCCCGCGATCAAACTCGCCGACGCAGGCTTCCCCGTCGGCCCGCGCCTGGCGATGCTGATCGAGCGCGACCAAGGCATACCCCTCGTCCCCGGCACAGCCGCCTATTTCCGCCCGAACGGCAAGGCCCCGCAAGTCGGCGACGTGATCAAGAACCCCGACTACGCCGCAACTTTGCGAGACATCGCCGCGAAGGGCGCAGACGGTTTCTACAAAGGCCGCACCGCAGACGCGATAGTCAACGCGATCACCACCGCGCAGCACAGCGCGGTGAAATTCACGCACGAAGACTTGGCCGGTTACAAGCCGAAGAAACGCCCGCCTGTCTGCGGCACCTACCGCGCCTACAAACTCTGCACGATGGGCCCGCCAAGCTCCGGCCTCGCGATGCTGCAGACGCTGAAGATGATAGAGCGCTTCAACGTCGCCAAACTCGAACCCGCAAGCGCACCCGCAATCCACCTGATGACGGAAGCCTTACGCGTCGCCTACGCAGACCGCGGCGCTTACATCGCCGACCCAGATTTCGTGCGCGTACCAACCCAAGGCTTACTCGGTCCCAAGTACCTCACAAGCCGTTCGCGCCTGCTCTCACCTGAAAAGATCGTTGACCGCGCCACACTCAAACCCGGCCGCCCCGCCGGCGCGCACCTGATCCTCAAGCAACTCAGCAACCCGGACCGCGCCCGCCCCGGCACCGCGCACATCAGCCTCATCGACGATCGGGGCAACGCGCTGGCGATGACGACGACGGTCGAAGGGCCCTTCGGCAGCCGCCTGATGGCCGGCGGCTTCATCCTCAACAACCAACTCACCGACTTCACGTTCGAACCGGCAACGGACGGCCGCCGCACCGCGAACGCGCCTGAAGCCGGCAAGCGCCCAATGTCCTCGATGACCCCCACAATCATCTTCGACAGACAAGGCCGCGTCTTCGCCGTCGTAGGCTCCCCCGGCGGCGCCCGCATCATCCCCTACGTGACGAAGGCAGTGATGGGCCTCATCGATTGGAACATGTCCGCGGCCGACGCCGTCGCGCTCCCCAACGCCACCGGCCGCGGCGCACCGACCGAACTCGAACAAACCCGAACCCCAGACGCGACGGTCGAAGCGCTGAAAGCGCTAGGCCACGACGTCAAAGTCACAGACTACGGCATCAGCGTCAGCGGCCTGAACAGCATCCGCGTAACCCCCAACGGCTTCGACGCAGCTGCCGACCCAAGACGCGAAGGCACTGTCGGCGGGGACTAATTTCGCGCATTAGAGCGACGGAGAGTCAGTCCTAAACACGAAGGACTCGAAGTAGCCACGAAGTAGCCACGAAGGCACTCGTGCTTCACACGCGCGCGGTACGCGCGCAATACTGGCGCTTCGCGCCGGGCACCAACATCGCCACCTCACAAGCATCTTCGTGACTACTTCGTGGCTACTTCGAGTCCTTCGTGTTTAGTTCTGACTCAACGCACCATCGCCGCGAGCCCCCGGAACGCGAGGTCCTTCGCCGTCACCAGGTAACAAGGGATCGGCTCCAGAAAATACTTGATCCGCCCCTTCGCTTCGAACCGGCGGCGGAACAATTTCGCGTCGAACAAATCGCCCCACTGCGCGACGATGCCGCCCGCGATATAGACGCCGCCTTGCGCGCCGAGCGTCAGCGCGAGATCGCCGGCAACGCTGCCGAGCCAGCCGGTGAACAGCGCCACCGCCTCCACCGCAACCGGATCGCTCTTCGCACGCGCCGCTTTCGCGATTTCAGACGCCACAGATTTCGCCTTGAACGGCAAACCATCGAGCGAAGCAATCGCCAGATAAAGCGCCTCCAGCCCCGGCCCCGACACGGCATCCTCCGCCGCCACGTGCCCGCGCTCGCGCATCAACTGAAACACAATCGCCAACTCGCGATCGTTGGAAGGTGCAAGATCGACATGCCCGCCCTCGCCCGGCACCGCAACCCAGCGCGCACCGTCGAACACCGCGCTCGCAACACCCAAGCCCGTGCCGGGTCCCAACGCCACCTTCGGCGCATGCGGCAGCGGCGCGTCACCGCCGATCTGCACGACATCGTCGCTACCCAGCACCGGCAACGCATGCGCCACCGCCGCAAAGTCATTGACCAGATGGACCGCCCCACCTGTCGCCGCAGCGATCTCAGCCCGGGAAATCTTCCACGCACAATTCGTAAGCGTGATGGCCTCACCCACCAAAGGCCCCGCCGCACACACAGCAGCGCCGCCAAGCGGCAGCTTCAGTCCCGCGATCCCCGCATACGCGCGCACGGCCGCCCCGAAGTCCGGATAGAGCGCGGTCAACCAAGCCTCCGGTGCCTCGATCCGCCCCTCGCGCAGCACCGCAAAGCGCACGTTCGTTCCGCCGATATCAGCAAGCAGCACGTCACCCCTCATGGCGGCCCATCCCCAAGCGCCGCCACATCCGGGATTGTGATCCGAAACGTCGTGCCCGTATCACCGCTCGAAAGCAGCGCGACCTCGCCCCCATGCCCCCGCGCCAACTCGCGCGCGATGGCAAGGCCGAGGCCCGTGCCGCCCACACGTCCCTTACCCGCGAACGGCTCGAACAATCGCTTGCGCGCCTCCTCAGGAACACCGGCGCCGTTATCCGAGAGATCGATCGTCACCACATTGTTAGCCCGCGCCGCGCTCAAAGTGATCGCCGCACCATCGCGACCCTCCAACGCTTGCGCCGCATTGCGCCCGACATTGATCAAGATACGCAAGAGCTGCTCGCCGTCGGCATCGACTTCAAGCGCCGGTTCGAACGCATTGTTCCATCCCGTCCGCCCGTCGCCGGCAGCCAGCGCCGCATGCATCGCCTCATCCGCAATCGCGAGCAACGGCTGACGCCGCCGCCGCGGCGGCGCCTCCTCCGCGCGGCCGTATTTCAACGTGTTCGTGGCGAGCGCTATCGCCCGGTCGATCGACGACACAAGCCGCGGCGCAATCGCCTGAGTCGTTGGATCCTTGCTGGTCGCCAAACGGTCCGACGCCAACTGCGCGCTAGCCAAGATGTTGCGTAAATCGTGCTGGATCTTTGCAACCGCGGTCCCGAGCGCGGCCAAGTGCTCCCGCTGCTGTAGCGCCTGGCGCAACTCCGTCTGCATCGCGGCAAGAACGCGCTCCGACTGCCCGATCTCGTCCGCACGAAGCGTCGGCACGATGATGCGCTGCGCATCCTCCGGCCGCTCCTGAAACCGCACCATCGATTGCGTCAAATGCTGCATCGGCCGCACGAATAGGTAATAGAGCGCGGCAAACACGAGAGCCGACGTCACAAGCGCGATCAACAGCGACAAACCCAAAATCCGCGTCGAGAACGACAACATCTCGGCCCTGACCGGCGCCTCGTCGATCAGCGCCTCGATCAAATCGCCGGCCCCCAGCCGCGGCACGCTCAAGATGCGCACCACACGGTTATCGCCGAACATCATACAATCGAGGCTTGCCCAAATCAGCTCGACCATGCCCGCACTGCGCAAGTCGACCTCAACGTCCTTCATCGGTGGAATGGATTCGGCCAGATAAAGCCGCCGTGTATTGTTACGCTTCAGACCAACAAGGCGCACACCCGCATTCGCCAAAATCTCGCGCCGCAGTTCCGGCGACAAGTCGGTATCGCGAACCTCATCGAGAGCCAGCACCGCAATCTGCGCCGAAGCAAGCCGCGCCGCGAGCAAATCGTGATACTGCCGCGCGGCCGACGGGAAATAGATCAGCAGCTCCGCCATCATCACGAACACCGTCGTGAAAAACAGCAACCGCCCCGACAAACTTGCAACCAAGTGCCGGTGCAAAAACGCTTGCAGCTTCTGAAGAGTGCCAACCATGCCCGAGGCGAGGGATAGCACGCGCATCAAAAAAAATACCGCCCCCACTGCGGGGCGGTCGAAATTTCGAGCGAAGCGATGAAATTTCGGGTGGGGGGATTAACTCTCCGAGTGGTTCCCCCCACCCGAACCTTTTCGGCCTTCGGCCTCGAACGTTCGACCGCCCCGCAGTGGGGGCGGTATTTTTTCAGGAGCAACCTACGGCAACCACGACAACACCTTAACCACCGCCTTCGTCCGCGCCGAGAACAGCGTCGGCGTGAAGTGCGAACTCGCCGCCCGCTTCGATATCTCGCCAAGCGTCGGATAGGCCGCGACCAGCCCCGCCATCGCAGACATCTTCGTCTTCTGCCCGATCGCCATGACCCACGGCAGGATCAAATCCCCCGCATGCGGGGCCACGATGGTGGCCCCAATCGGCCGCCCCCGCGAAACAACGATCTTTGCCAACCCATGCAACTCACGCTCCGCCTGCGCACGGTCGTTCTCATGCAGCGGCCAGCGCGCAACACTGTGCGCGATGCCCTTCTCTTTCGCCTGCGCCTCGGTAACGCCCACATGCGCAAGCTCAGGATCCGTGTAGGTGCACCACGGAATAGCAGACGTATCCGTCTTGACCGGCACCTTGAACAACAAGCGCCGGATGATCAGCCCCGCATGATACCCGGCCACATGCGTAAACTGCAGGCCGCCCGCAACATCGCCTATTGCAGACACGCGTGGGTTCGAGGTGCGCAGAGAGCCATCGACCTCGATACCCTTGCGCGAGTACTTCACACCGGCCGCTTCGAGATCCATACCATTGACATTCGGCGCGCGCCCCGCCGCCAACAGCAGATGCGAACCGGCAATCGCCTCGCTCTGCCCGTTGCGCGAAATCGTAACCGCAACGCCGCCGTCCACTTTCGACACTGCGGTGACGGCCGCACCCTCGCGGATGACGACGCCTTCGTCCTCGATCGCCTTGCGCACGATGGCGACCGCTTCGGGGTCGTCCTTCGGCATGATGCTGAACGCCTCGAGCACCGTGACCCGCGAGCCAAGCCGCCGGTGCGCCTGCGCCATCTCAAGCCCGATCGCGCCGCCGCCGATAATGATCAAATGCTCGGGCAGCACATTGTTGTCGAACAGAGTCTCGTTCGTGAAATGCGGCGTCTGGTCGAGCCCCGGGATCGGCGGCTTCGCCGGCGACGACCCTGTGGCAATCACAAAGTGCCGCGCGGAAACGCGATCCCCACCCGCCTCGACCTCGCCGGCCGACACGAACTTCGCGGCCGCCTTGATCACCTTGACGCCGAGCTTTTCGAACCGCTCTACCGAATCGTTCGGCTCGATCGCCGCAATCACGCTATGCACGTGCTTCATCACGCGCGCATAGTCGACCTTCGGCTCGCCCGCATCGACGCCGAATTCGCCCGCGCGCCTAATCGCATGCGCGTGGGCTGCCGCCGCGATCATCGACTTCGAAGGCACGCAGCCATAGTTCAGGCAATCGCCGCCCATCTTGTGCCGTTCGATCAAAACGACCTTGCGCCCAAGCTGCGCCGCACCGGCCGCAACCGAGAGCCCGCCCGACCCCGCGCCGATAATGCAGATGTCCGCTTTGATCTGCGCCATCGCCCCTACGCCTGCTTTTTCGCGAAGAACGCGCGATAAACGATGGGGATCAGCGACAGCACGACGAGCCCCACAATCGGGATGTAGAAATCGGGCCGCGCCAACAGCGCCGTCAAACTAAGGTCCGGCTGCTCCCCCGCCTCGAACAACGCATTGAGTCCGTTGCCGATACTCGCGAACACGAACGCACCCGGGATGATGCCGATGAACGTGGTCACGACGAAAGTGACGGCCGACACCCCGGTAAATGACGCCGCCAGATTGACCAGCCAAAACGGAAACAGCGGCACCAGCCTGAGCAGCATCATGTAGCTGACCGCGTTGGCGCGAAAACCTTCCTCAAGCGACTTGACTTGAGCCCCAAACCGTTGGCGCAGCGGATCGCCGAGAGCGGTCTTGGCGACGAGGAACAAGATCGTCGCCCCGATCGTGGCACCGATCACGCCCCAAGCCGCACCGAACACACTGCCGAACAAGAACCCGCCGGTGATGCTGACCAACGAACTGATCGGCAGAGAAAATGCAGCTACGAGGATGTAGGCGGTGATGAACAAGAGCACCGCCTCGGTCTTGTTCGCGTACACCCAGTTCTTCAGGACCTCGCGATTCTCTTTCAGCAGGTCGAGCGTCAGATACTTGTTGAGACCCAGCGCAAAGAACGCGACCAGCACGCCCGCGAAGATCAGCAGCGGCAGCAAGCGCGCAATCGAGAACGAGGTCTTTGGGGCTGCAGGTGTTTCCATAGACCCTCACTTAGCCTCATTCAGCGACCAGTCATAGTCATAACCGGCTATCGTATCGATGCTGGCCAACTGCTTCTTGAGGGCAGGCTCCGCATAGGTCGCAAGGTGCCTGAGCAACTCGGAATCGTTGGCTCCGAAATCGCGGCGATACCAGGAATAAATTCGCGACAGGGTGACACCCTTGGCACCCGCACGCACCCCGCGCGGATGATTGATGTAGTCCTTGGCACCCTGCGTCAACATCTGGTCGAGGTTCGCGGCCGTGAACGCCTTCGTCATCAGATTGGGGCACCCGATTGAAGCGCAATTGACCGCGTAGTGTACGCGCGGGTCCGTCCAAACCTTCCGCAGAATGTCGTGTTCGATGTTGTCGAGCGAAAGCTTGCGCCCCTCGACCGTGACCAACGGCTTCGCCCACGGCCCCGACACGAAGAAGCTTCCGCCAAGCGAAATCTCCCGGATCGATTTCACTGGATAGGCATCGAGCACGACGTCGATGGTGAGCGCGTTATAGAGATTGATCCAAAATGCCCGCTGCTCGTCCGCTTTCAACGCCGTCACCTTCACGCCTTGCAGCGCGGTCAGATACGCCTTCAGCGCCTTTTTATCGGCGGCGCTCACGCGGCCGTAGGCAAAACGGTTGATGCGATCCGCCGACGGCACGACATAGGCGGAAAGAATGCGCTCCCAGGCGCTGTGATCGACGGTCATCGTGGCGTTCGGGTTGTTCGTTGAGAAATGTTGGTCGAGGACATCTGCCTTCGCGGGCATCAAGGCGAGCGAGAGTGCCAACACCGCAAACGGAAGAAAGTGTTTCAGGGTCATAGGCGACTTACATCCTTAAGCTTCGAGAGATATACGCGAGCCGCCCATCCGAAGGTCCATGACTGCGGCATAACGGCTTCGTGGGGTCGCCGTGAACGCGCCCCAAGCCCTTGGTAACTCTCCGCGAATTGACTTAATCGCGCCAATTCCCTACAAGCCCGCCCTCAAACCAAGCCGCCGTATTTCAAGGATTCCGTGCCGTGGCCAGCAAGCGCACCTATCAGCCGTCCAAGATCGTCCGCAAGCGCCGCCACGGTTTCCGTTCGCGCGCCTCGACCCTGAACGGCAAGAAGGTGCTGGCCCGCCGCCGCGCCCACGGCCGCAAGCGCCTGTCGGCTTAAGCCCAACCCGCGCGACGCGTGTCCGCGCCCGGCACGCCCACCCCAAAGGTCAAAGTGTCGCGTCTTCTTAAACGCGCCGATTTCCTGCGCCTATCCCGCGGCCGCCGTTGGGCCGCCCCTGGTCTGATGTTGCAGATGGCACCAATGCCTGAACCCGCCGATGCGTTGCGGGTCGGCTTCACCGCGACGAAGAAATTGGGCGGCGCCGTCGTCAGAAACCGGGTGAAACGGCGTTTGCGCGAGGCGGCGCGTGCCGTGCTGCCTCTTTTAGGACAGCCGGGGCATGACTATGTTCTGGTCGGTCGCGAAGCGACGGCGGAACGGCCGTTCGTCGCGTTGATCGACGACCTGAAGCTGGCTCTCCGCAAAGTGCATGGGGCCCGCCCCCCAAAAGCGGAGGAGCGATGACCGTTTCAAGCGCGCTTTCGCACGCGGCCAAACGCTTGGCCCAAGCACCGATCCTGCTCTACCGCTACACGCTCTCGCCGCTGATCGGCCCCGTGTGCCGGTACCAGCCGACATGTTCCGCTTACGCGCTTGAGGCGATCGAAAAGCACGGCGCGTTCAAAGGCGCCTGGCTAACGCTGCGCCGTCTCGCCCGCTGTCACCCCGTCAAATGGCTCGGCGGCAGCGAAGGCTTCGATCCCGTGCCCGAATGCACGCACCACACCCACGCAAAAACGAACCGATGAACAAACAACCCCCCGATACCGCAAACCTGATCGCGGCAATGCTGCTGTGCGTGCTCGTCATGATCGGGTGGGATTATTTCTTCCTGTCCCCGCAGCGCGAAGCCGCGAAGCTTGCGCAGATCGAACAGCAGCAGGTACCACCCGCGACGCCGGGCGCACCCGGCACACCTGTAGTCCCCGGTACGGCGCCCGCCGCCGCGCTTCAACCGCGCGAAGCGGTGCTCGCTGCAAGCGGCTCGCGCTTACAGTTCGACAACGGCAAGATCGACGGCTCGATTAAGCTCACCGGCGCAGTGCTCGACGACCTGCGCCTGCGCGACTACCGCGAAACGATCGACCCGAAGAGCCCCGAGATCGTGTTCCTCGCCCCGCAAGGATCGCGCGGCGCCACATTCGCCGAAGCCGGCTGGACGCAAGCGCCCGGATCGGCGACCGCAGTTCCGGACGCGACCTCGGTTTGGACGGCGTCAAGCACCAAGCTCACCGCCGGCAAACCCGTGATGCTCACGTGGGAGAACGGCCAAGGTTTGAAATTCACGCGCACCATCGCGCTCGACGCAAACTACATGTTCACGATCACCGACAAGGTCGAGAACACGTCGGCAAACCCGGTCACGCTTTACCCCTACGCGATGGTCACCCGCGACGGCGAACCGAAACACGAAGCGAACTGGCTGATCCACGAAGGCTTGCTCGGCGTTCTGCAAGGCATCCTGCAGAACAAGACGACCTACGCCGAAGCGCGCGAGTTCGAAAAAGGCGAGATGAAGCTGGACAGCACCGGCGGCTGGCTCGGCATCACCGACAAGTTCTGGATCGCAACGATCATTCCGCCGCAGAAGGAACAATTCACCGGCCGCTTCTCGCGCATCGCCCAGGGGCCGAGCGAGTTGTTCCGCGCCGACTATTTGCTTGGTGCGCGCAACATTGCGGCAGGCGGCTCGACGTCGGTCACGCACCACGTATTCGCGGGCGCCAAGAAGGTTTCCCTGATCGAAACCTACCAGCAGCAACTCGGTATCGACCGTTTCGATATGACGATCGATTGGGGTTGGTTTTCGTTCCTGACCTACTGGATGTGGAAGGGTCTCGACTGGTTCAACGCGCTCGTCGGCAATTTCGGCATCGCGATCATCCTGCTCACGATCGTGGTCAAAATCCTCTTCTTCCCCCTGGCCAATCGCTCTTACGAGTCGATGACCAAGATGAAGAAGGTGCAGCCCGAGATGAAGGAGCTGCAAGAGCGTCACAAAGACGACCGCTTGAAGATGCAGCAGGAGCTGATGGCGCTCTACAAGCGCGAGCACATCAATCCGATGATGGGCTGCCTGCCGATTCTGATTCAGATTCCGGTCTTCTTCGCGCTTTACAAGGTGCTGTTCGTCACGATCGAGATGCGCCACGCGCCGTTCTTCGGCTGGGTGCAGGATCTGGCTGCCGCCGACCCGACCTCTCTCTTCAACCTGTTCGGGTTGCTTCCGTTTGTACTGCCGTCGTGGCTGCACGTCGGCGTCTGGCCGGTGCTGATGGGTCTGACGATGTGGTTCCAGATGAAGTTGAGCCCGCCGGCAACCGATCCCGTGCAGCAGCAGATGATGACGATCATGCCGCCGATGTTCACCTATCTGATGGCGCAGTTCCCGGCTGGGCTCGTCATCTATTGGACGGTGAACAATTTGCTCTCGATCGGGCAACAGTACCTGATCATGCGCCGCCTCAACGTACCGGTCGACATCAACATCAAGATGCCGTCATGGGCGAAGAAGGCGCTGGGCCAGCCCGATAAACGCGGCGCGCCCGGCGAATGACGCCGGGGCGCGGCGCACTCAGGCACGGCCAGCTTCTGTTCGCGCAAGAGTGCAAGTTCATACGGCCGGTCCGCGCGTTCGAAGACCTGCCGCCGACGAAGCTGCCCGAGGTCGCCTTCGGCGGCCGCTCGAACGTCGGTAAGTCGAGCCTGTTGAACGCACTCACGAACCGCAAAACGTTGGCCCGCGTCTCGAACACGCCGGGCCGCACGCGCGAGATTAATCTGTTCGACTTGGGCGGACGCCTGACACTCGCCGACCTGCCCGGTTACGGCTTTGCCCGCGTGTCGAAAGCGATGTCGGCCGACTGGCGCCGCCTGATTGAAGCCTACCTCCGTGGCCGGCCGCAGCTCCGCCGCGTCTGCCTGCTCGTCGATGCGCGCCACGGCGCGAACGACAACGACCGCACGATGATGGAAATCCTCGACGAAGCCGCGGCATCGTTCCTCGTGGTACTCACCAAGACCGACAAGCTAAACCCGGCCGAAGTCGCCGAAGCAGTTAACGCGGTGACCGCGGTGGCCAAGGCCCACACCGCCGCCCATCCTGACGTCATCGCCACATCCGCGGAAACCAAAGCCGGTTTACCCGAGCTGCGCGTCCATCTCGCGAACCTCGCCGAAACAGTCTATAAGGCGCGCCGCTAGCACTTAAGGCGCGCATGAGTTCCGGACCCGACGACCCCACGTTCCAAGGCAAAGACGAGCGCATCCAGAACCTGCGCCAGCTGGCGAAGTGGCGCGCGACCGCACGCGTGCTGACCGAAGCGCTGCCCTATATTCTGCGCTACGATCAAAAGACTGTCGTCGTGAAATACGGCGGCAACGCAATGGGCGAAGAAGGCGTCGCCAAACACTTCGCGCAAGACATCGTCCTGATGCGCCAAACCGGTATCGATCCCGTCGTCGTCCACGGCGGCGGCCCGCAGATCGGCGCGATGCTGAAAAGGCTCGAGATAAAGTCGTCGTTCGTCGACGGCCTGCGCGTCACCGATCAAGCGGCCATCGACGTCGTCGAAATGGTCTTAACCGGCACCGTCAACAAGCAGATCGTCTCCGCCATCAACAACGCGGGCGGCAAGGCCGTCGGCGTCTCCGGCAAAGACGGTCAAATGATCGTCGCCAAGAAGCTCTTAAAGACGCGTCACAACGCCGAAACCGGCAGACAAGAAACGATCGACCTCGGCTTCGTCGGCGAACCGGAAGAGGTCAACATCGAGGTCGTCCAAACGATCGTGCGCTCCGACATGGTGGCCGTCATCGCCCCCATCGGCGTGGGCCGGGCAGGCGAGACCTACAACATCAACGCCGACACGGTGGCCGGCGCCGTCGCCGGCGCGCTGAAGGCCGACCGCATGTTGCTCCTGACCGATGTCCCAGGTGTGATGGACCGCAACGGCAACTTGATCGAACGCTTGACCACAACCGAGGCGCGCGCGCTGATCAAGGACGGCACAATCTCCGGCGGCATGATTCCCAAGGTCGAAACCTGCATCGACGCGGCCGAACGCGGCGTCCGCGCGGCGGTCATTCTCGACGGCCGCGTTCAACACGTCCTGCTCATCGAACTGTTTACAGAGCACGGCGCAGGCACCATGATCGTCAAGGGTTAAGCCTCGCGTTTTCAAGGACTTGAGTTTGCTCGTTCCTTTGCGTTCGTTCGCGCTGTCGATAGCTATCGCGCTGGCGCTTGGGCCTGCGCACGCGCAGCCTGCGCCTACCGAGGACACGCCGCCGCCGACGACAACGCCGCGCCCCGTCGTAATGCCGATGACGCCCGGCACCGAACTTCGCCAGCAAACCCCAAAGCCCGCAACGCCGCGCACCGCCAAGCCCCGCATCGTATCCGCACCGGGTGCCGCCCCCGCCGACACAGCCGCTTCAAAGCCAATCCCCGGCGTCGGCAACCTGCAGCCTGAGCGCGCGGCCCGCAATGCCAAGGCCGACTACTCGTTCTGCAACCGCACATCCTACGCCTTGTCGATCGCCGTCGGCATCCGCAACGGCGGCCTGCTGTCCACGCGCGGCTGGTGGATCGTGCCCGCCGGCGAGTGCCGCGTCGTGATGAAGGGCGAACTCAAGTATCCGACGATCTACACATTCGCCCGTTCGTCCTTCGCCCATTCCGGTTCCATCCGCACCTGGGGCGGCTCGCAGACGCTCTGCACCGGCAAGGGCACGTTCCAAGCGACGAGCGACGGCAGCAACCAATGCGGCCCCGGCTACGAGGCCCAAGGCTTTGCCCGCGTCGATACCGAAGGCAAAACCGCCTGGACCACCACGCTCACCGAAACGCCGGGCTTCAAGTCGCTGGACCAGGCGCGCGTCGCGGGCCTCCAACGCCTGCTCGCCGACCTCGGCCGCTTCGAAGGCACGATCGACGGCGTAGCAGGACCGAAGTTCGCCGAAGCTTTGGGCCAAGTCCGCACAGCGCTGGGTGTCGCGATGAACGACGCTTCCAGCCTCTACAACAAGCTGTTGGCCGAAGCCGCCAAGAATCAAGCAGGCGCAGGCTTGACCTTCTGCAACCGCACCCAAGACATCATCTTCTCCGCCCTCGGTATCGAGAGCCAGGGCAAGAAGCGCTCCATGGGTTGGTGGCGCCTGCAGCCCGGCCAATGCGAGAAGGTCATCAAAGACCGCCTCATTGAGCGCTACGTCTACGCCTTCGCCGCAGCCGACCGCACCGAAGGTGTCGCCGAATCCTGGGGCGGCGCGAAGCAATTCTGCACCCGCGATGCGACGTTCGAAATCGACGACGCCAGCGACTGCCAAGGCCGAAGCTTCAAGAGCACGGGCTTCCTTGAAATCGATACCGGTGGCAGACCCGGCCTAACGTTCGAATTCGCCGCCCGCAAAGACGCGTCGCAGTAGCCGGTTAGTGCACGCGCGAGGCCGTTTCACCCAACGCCGCACGCACCCGCGCCGACGCATCGTGCGCAAGCCGCTCGACCACCTCAAGCGCCAGCGCGTGCCCACGCGGCGTCAAGCCCGAGTGCGGATCGGCGAGCTGACCGCCCACTTTGAGCGCCAACCCATACCGCACATCCTCATCGTCATCGCAGACAAGCAACTTGTTCGCCTGCTGCGGCGTGCTGAGGTTGGCCGCCACCAAGCGGCGCACGTCCGCCGTCTCGTCACTTGCTAGATAGTAGAGAATCTCCGGCTCCACATCCGCCCGCGCGGCGAGGAACATCCGCGCCTCGTGCGCATGCCGCTCCAGCGACGCACGCGCCTCCGCGTAGGACATCTTTCCGGGCCGCACATCGCGTGCAGCCATATCGCTCAACATCCGTTTCAGCATGGCACCACCACCAATGAACCGCTCAAAGCCTACGCCTGCGGCCTTTAAGACCGCTTTTCCCGAACTGGTTAACATTCGGTTGCGATGAGGCGCGTGATCGCGCTATTCCGCGATCCGCCGATGACCGAGACCCCGCCCGACTTCTCCGCCATAGACGTGTGGGTCTTCGACCTCGACAACACGCTCTATCCGCCCTCCTGCAATCTGTTCGCGCAGATCGACGTAAAGATGCGCGCCTTCATCAGCGATCTGCTGCAAGTCGACGGCGACGAAGCCTACCGCCTGCAAAAGCAATACTACCGAGACCACGGCACGACGCTGTCCGGCCTCATGCAGCTGCACGGCATCAAGCCCGAAAAATTCTTGGAACGAGTGCACGATATCGACGTCTCGGTGGTACCGCCGAACGAAGCCCTAGCCACCGCATTGCAGCGCCTGCCCGGCCGCCGCCTCGTTTTCACGAACGGCACGGTTTTCCACGCCAAGCGCGTGCTCGACCGCATCGGCATCCACGACCACGTTGAAGACATCTTCGACATCGTCCACGCGGACTTCATCCCGAAGCCGAAACTCGAAACGTTCGAACGCTTCGTGAGTAAGCACGAAATCGACCCAAAACGCGCCGCCATGTTCGAAGACCTCGACCGCAACTTGGCACCCGCCCACGCGTTGGGTATGACGACCGTGCTGGTGCGCTCAGCCGACGGCCATGCGGACCCAGCGGTCCGCGGCTGGGGCGACGCACCGGCCGACGCGCCGCACGTACACCACCGCACCGACGACCTCGCCAAATTTCTAACCACCATTCGCTTGAAGGCTGCCCGATGAGCTGGACCAAACTGCAACTGACGATCGACGAAGCCTGGGAAGCACGCGACACGATCTCGCCGGCGACCCAAGGTCCGCCAAGAAAAGCGATCGAAGAAACGTTGGCCGCGCTCGACGCAGGCGAATTCCGCGTCGCCGAAAAAACCGGCGGCGAATGGCACACGCATCAGTGGATCAAGAAAGCGGTCCTGCTCTCGTTCCGTTTGAACCCGATGGAACCGATCGCAGGCGGCCCCGGCGGCGCGTACTGGTACGACAAGGTCCCGTCGAAATTCGCGAACTGGCAGGCCGACGATTTCGCGCGCGCAGGCTTCCGCGCCGTGCCCTCCGCGATCGTCCGCCACTCCGCCCACGTCGCGCGCGGCGCGGTGCTGATGCCCTGCTTCATCAACGTCGGCGCGAACGTCGGCGAAGGCACGATGATCGACACTTGGGCAACCGTCGGCTCCTGCTGCCAAGTGGGCAAGAATTGCCACATCTCCGGCGGCACGGGCCTCGGCGGCGTATTGGAACCGCTGCAAGCAAACCCCGTCATCATCGAAGACAACTGCTTCGTGGGCGCCCGCAGCGAAGTCGCCGAAGGTGTCATCGTCGGCGAAGGCGCAGTGATCGGCATGGGCGTCTTCATCGGCGCCTCCACGAAAATCGTCGACCGCGCGACGGGCCAAATCCACCAAGGCCGCGTGCCGCCCTACTCCGTCGTCGTCGCAGGCACGCTCCCCGGAGCCCCCGGCAAACCGTCCCTCTATTGCGCCGTAATCGTGAAAACCGTCGACGAACGCACGCGCTCGAAAACCAGCATCAACGACCTCCTGCGCGATTGATTGGTACGAAAACATGCAAAATTCTGCCGCTACACCGCTACATCCGCAGTCCTAAGCCAAAAACGCCGCTACGCCGGTGCTACATCGCCGCTACTTGTAGCGCCCTAAACGCATGCGCCGTAGCGGGCAACGAATGCGCTCGCACTCGGCGTTTGCACGAAAACACATAAAATTCTGCCGTTACGGCGTTACAATCGCAGTCTTCCCCCAAAAATGCCGTTACACCGGTGTTACTTCGCCGTTACTTTGTAACGCCCCAAACGCAAGCGCTGTAACGGCTTGATCTGCATACTTTGAATAAGCCCTGAACATATCAGATTAAGCGAAAAAGTCAAGAAAAATCCGGCCGCCAAGGACACCGCGCCTCCAGGGAACCGCTAGGCCTGGGAGCGCCGGCTTCCAGCCGGCTCTTACTGGCGCTTCACAAAGAGCGCGCGAGGACGCCGGCGCTTCCAGGCTTAGAGCCTCCCATCTAGGCGGTGTCAGAATAGACAAACGTAACCAGAAACACCTTCTCCCCCGCCCCGTGCTTGGCGACCTTCAGCAGGTCGACCACTCCCGCAAACCCCGACCTACGCGCCAACGCCGGCGTGATGTCGCCAAGCCCTATCTGCCGGATCGAGGTCACGGTCACGGCACCCGAACCAAGCCGGTACCGCCCACCCACCTTGACGCGCGCGCTCCGCCAAATGCGGACGCTGCAGGTGACGTCCCCGCGCATAATCGGCTCTCGAAGACGCTTGGTGAACTGCATTTCCCCACATGTAGAGGCCCGCGGTCTTTGCGTCTACAGCAACGGCACCGCGGCGATCTAGTGTTTCCGGATACTGCCAATTCCCGTTGACAGAAATTCTTTAATAGTTATTCTAGAATGATTGATCAAGAAAAAGGTTCATGGGCCGGCTCCGCGAGTTTGACGAAGACGCTGTTCTGACCGGCGCCATGGAGGCGTTTCGCCGCCACGGCTTTGGCGGCGTTTCCGTACGCGATTTAGAGCAAGCGACGGGTCTGAAGGCCGGCAGCATCTACAACAGCTACGGGGACAAGACCGGCCTCTTCGATGCCGCGATGGCGCATTACAACGTCGCCGTCTTGCGGCAGCGCATCGAGGAGCATGTGCCGGAAGCTGCCGGACTGAAAGGGTTGCGCCGGTTCTTTTTGACTCTGCTTCTTGAACCGGGTGGAGCCTCGCTCGGATGCTTGATCACCAACTCTGCCGTCGAATTCGGGGGCGGCCGGACGCTCCCCGCACATGTGACCGGCGGGCTTCGCATTTTGTCGGACGTGTTCGCCCTCCGTTTAAAGGTTTGGAAGCGCACCGGGGAAATCGCCGCCGATCTCATGCCCGAGGTCGCCGCAACAAGACTGTTGGCTCTGTATCAGGGGATTCTGGTGCTGGTTCGCGCTGGCTGGGACAAACCGGCGCTCAAGAAAATGATTCAACACGAATTCGATCGCTTAGGAGATAAACGGTGACACCTCAGGCACTTTGGATTCGGTATGCCGCGATCTGGTCGGCGCTGGCCGGCCGGCGCCGCGATGAATTGGCCGCCTGCCTGACGGAAGACGCCACGTATTGCGACCCTAATGGCCTGATCACCGGGCGGGATTCGTTGTCGGCGTATATGGGCCAGTTCCAAGAGACGGCGCCGGGCTGCACGTTTCGCATTCGCTCGGTTCTGACCCATCACGATCGCACATTGGCGAACTGGTCACTGATACCGCCCGATGGCAGCGAGCTGCAGAAGGGGACGAGCTTCGGGCACCTGTCGGATGACGGGCGGCTACGAACCATCAGCGGGTTTTTCTATGAAACCGGCGCCAGCGAAGGTGGCGTGAGCACGAGTGTTACGCATGGAGCAACATGACGTTTGCCGGTGAGGAAAGCATGTGACCTACGATGAGTTCAACAAATTCTGCAAGACGCATCCAGGCTCAACCCATGTGGTCCAATGGGGAGGGGCACACGTTTGGAAAGTCGGCGGCAAGGTGTTTGCGATCGGCGGCTGGGCCGAGCGGGAACCTGCCTTCACTTTCAAGGTCGGCGAAACGTCCTTTGAGATTTTGAAAGACCGGCGCGGTCTTCGGCCTGCGCCATACCTTGCCTCGCGCGGCATGCTGTGGATACAGCACCACGCGAAGCCCGGCCTTTCGGCCAAGGATCTGCGGGCGTACATTCGAGGGTCGTATCGTATCGTCTCGCAAGGATTATCGAAGAAAAGGCGGGCGGCGTTGGGGCTCGACGCGTCTTAGGTTAGGCGGCTCTAGACTTTGACCGTCGCAGTACTCGCCGCCAGATGCCACATACCGCCAGGCGCCAGGAAGACCAGGCCCAAGAACTTACACCGCCCCGCCCCGGCGAAGCGCGATGTGCTACGCATATCGGACGATTCTATGGGGCACGATGCGATGGCGGAAGAATGAGCACCCAACTCGACGGCTTGAAATCCCGCATTCAGGCCCTCCGCGCTAAGACCGTCGACAACGGCTGCACCGAAAGCGAGGCCTTGTCCGCAGCAGCAAAGGTGGCCGAGTTGCTCGACCGCCACGACCTATCGCTCAGCGATGTCGAAATCCGCGAGTCGGCGTGCGAGAAACGCGAATTCGAGACGTTTCGCAAGAAACGCGTACCCCTCGACGGCTGCGTCGGTGCGATCGCAAGGTTCTGCGACTGCCGCGTATGGCGAGAGAAGAACGCCGGCGGCGAAGCGCGCTATGTGTTTTTCGGCCTGCGCTCGGACGTCGAGGTCGCGCACTACCTGACAGAATTGATCGACGGCGCCGTCCGCAACGAACTCGGCCGCTACAAAACCTCGAAAGCCTATCAACGCTTCCGCCACAACGAACGCCACTTGGCGAACGCGTCGTTCACGTTCGGTATGGTGAACTCGATTGCAGA
>JBJXEH010000018.1:0-8230 GCA_046153995.1 Micropepsaceae bacterium | reverse complement strand
AGGTCGATACGCGAGATATGGCTGTCGAGGTTGATGCGGATACACGGCCAGTTCAGCCGCGCCGCCACCTGCTCGATATGCGTGGACTTCCCCGTGCCGTGATAGCCCTGGATCATCACGCGCCGGTTGAACGCAAAGCCGGCAAGGATGGCCAGCGTCGTTTCGCGGTCGAACCGGTACGCCGGATCGAGGTCCGGCACATACTCGTTCGGCTTCGAGAAGCCGGGCACCTTCATCGACACGTCGATACCGAACGCCTTCTTCGCGTCGATCGTGGTGTCGGGCGTGCTGTCGGTCGCCAAACCCTGTTGTGGCGTGCTCATACTTTCAGGCTTCCGTGACAATGGTGTTGGTCCTCATTCCGGCGGCCTCTTGAGGCTTGGCCCGAAGAGGAGTGCGCTCAAATCAGTTCAAGAATAGCGCGATGAGCGCAGTTGCCCATAGGCTTTGATGACTTGACCCAGCCGCTCTTCGGCGCCGCGATCGCCGCCGTTGGCGTCGGGGTGGTAGCGCTTAACCAATTCCTTAAAGCGCGCCTTGATCTCCTGCAAGGTGGCGCTGGCTTCAAGCCCCAGCGTGTCGAGGCTCGACTGCTGCATCTTCGAAAGCCGCCGCTCAGCGGTGCCGTTACGGTTTGCCGCACCCGGCTTAGCCTCCGCGCCGGTCGGCCCATCGTCGAAGATCAGGAACGGATCGACATACGCGCCGCGGAAGTAGAATTGCAGCTTCTCGTTCGGCCCCGCAGCCCCGCCGCCGAGCTTCCATGTGGGCCTAAGGCCAACCAGCGTCGCGCGTTGATACGCGTCGATCTCGCCCGGCGTCATACCCCTGAAAAAGTCCCACGACTGATTATACTCGCGCACATGGTCGAGGCAGAACCAGTAGTACTCGTGGAGGGTGGTCCGGCTCCTGGGGGCCTTGTGCGAACCGCCCGCCTCGCAGCCGGGTTTTTCGCACGGCCGCGTCGGCTTGATCACAGGCTGGCGTTTGACGCGCAGATCCTGTGCCCAGCGTGACGCGTGCTTCGTGTTCTCGCCCATGGCAAGATCGAGTATGGGAACGCCCGGTTAAGAAGACAAGAATTGACATTCCTCAACGAATGACTCCACGAACGCTTCGCATGACGATGACAGAAACCATACGGACAAAGCTTGAGGCCGCTTTTGCGCCGCAGCGGCTCGACGTGCGCGACGAGTCCGAAATGCACCGCGGCCACGCCGGCCACCGCGAAGGCGGCGAAACACACTTCCGTGTGGCGATTGTGTCAGCCACCTTCGAAGGTCTGAGCCGCATCGACCGCCACCGCAAAGTGCACGCCGCACTGGACGCCGAACTCAAAGACCGCGTCCACGCGCTAGCCCTGACACTGCTGTCACCGGACGAAGCCGCGCACCGGATGTGAGGCGGACCGCGCGCCTCTGCACGATCAACTGAGACAAGTGAGAGACAGTTTCTGTCTCTCAGTTCTCTCATTTCGCCCCGGCACCTGGCGATCCGGCGAAAGCGCTGCCGGATGATTTGTAGGGCTCCACAGTTTCAAGTCGCAGCCGCGCGCGGCCGGGCCGCGCGGGAAGACACGTCCGCAGGCCGGACGCATCACGTCGAAAGATGTACTATAAGTTATAGCGATGAAAAAGTCACTTGGCGATTTGTCTCTGACAGCCTGTCGCACGCACCTGGACTAGGCGCGTTTCTGTGCAAGGCTCGTACAAACGCGTGACGAATGGAATGCGTGCGGAATGCGGCGACAGGTAATCGAACTGCATCCGGTTGTTGAGACACGGAAATTGAGAGACAGGACGCTGGCACCTCGTGACGCGCGGGCGTACGCATCACTCCACCGATGCCAGCCCCTTATTTTGCACCAGCGTCAACAGCTTGAGCGACGCGCCGCGCGGTGCCTTCTCGCCGCGCTCCCACTGACTGATCAGGCCGGTCGTCACATTCAGATAGCGAGCGAAGACCGCCTGACTCGCGTTCTCCCGCAGCCGTAACGTGCGAATCTGCTTCGGCGACAGCGGTTTGACCGGCGTAAGGCACAAGGTGTCGAACGCTTTCATGCTTCGCCGCGAGATCAGTCGGGAATTGTAAAGGTCCCCGGCAGTCTCGTGGATCGCGGCAAGAACCTTACTCTTGTACGGCTTCGTCATCGCAAAAGACCTCTTCAATCACATGATCGCGCAGTGCGATCGTCAACTTCGCTTCGTCGAAAGCCAGCATCTCCTTCGCTAGCGCCTTGAAGCCCTTTAGTTCTTCCGGCCCGATGCTCGCCTGATCGCTCTTGGCGAATCCGTGGGCGAAGAAAACGTGGCCGCGTTGTCGAAAAAGGACAATCGAGCGATAGCCTCCGGACTTTCCGCCACCGGCCCGGGCGATCCGCTGCTTGATCACACCGCCGCCCAGGTCTGCATCAACCTGTCCTGATCGCAACCGCCGGACAGCCTCGCACACCATCGCGTCGGTTATCCGCTCCTTACGCGCAAAACGTCCGAAGAGTCTGGTCTTGAACGTTCTCATCCATTGAGCAGTATATAGCACTAAGTGTTACAGGTGCAAACGACAAAAAGGCCCGATTGCCTCCGGGCCCTCAGATTGTGTTTGCCGCACCTATATCTACGACACGCACGCGCAGCGCGCGAGCCTCGTTCACGGCAACTTACGGCTTGGCGTGAAACCATCACGCCCCCTGCGTCGCCGCCTCTGCCGTTTGCGCGGGCGTAACCCGAAGCGCGGTGATCTGGTTCTTCTGCCGGCGCAGCACCTCGAACTTGAAGCCGTGGAAGCTGAACACTTGGCTCACGTCCGGGATCGTCTGCGCCTCGTGAATGACGAGCCCGGCAATCGTCGTCGCCTCTTCGTCCGGCAACGTCCAGTTCATGACCCGGTTGAGCTCGCGGATCGTGACCCACCCGTCGACGTTGACGCTGCCGTCCTGCTGCTGACGCACGCCGGACACGGGCACGTCGTGCTCGTCGCGAATCTCGCCGACGATTTCCTCCAGAATGTCCTCAAGCGTGATCAACCCCTGCAACGCACCGTACTCGTCCACGACGAGTGCAAAGTGCACGCGCCGCTGCAAGAACGCGCGCAGCTGATCGGTCAGCATCGACGTGTCCGGAATGAACCACGGCTTCGCGACGATCGACATGATGTTGATCGCCTTCACGTTGCCTTGGCTGCGCGACATCGCACGCAGCAAGTCCTTCGCATGCAGGATGCCGACGATATTGTCCGGATCGCCTTTGTAGACGGGCAGACGCGTGTGCGGCTGCGACAGCACGCGATCGAGAATTTCCTCCGGCGGCATGTCGCCGTCGATCATCGTCATGGCCTTGCGGTGGATCATGACGTCCGCGACCTGCAAGTCTTTCAGATCAAGAATGCCGCCCAGCATGTTCCGGTCGGACGTCTGCACCGCGCCCTGGATATGATGCAGGTCGATCGCGCCGCGCAGTTCCTCCGTCGCCGCATCCTCGGCTTCTTCCTGGTCGTCGACGAGGCCCTGCGACTTCACCCCCCTGATCCTAAGCAGGATCGCAACGAACCACTGGATCGAATCGACGACCGGGCTCAGCAAGTACACGGCGATCCGGACCGGCCGCGCGATCGAAAGCGCTGTGCCGTCCGCGTTCGTGATCGCATAGGTCTTCGGCAAGACCTCGCAGAACACCAGCACCATCACCGTGATGAGGACGGCGCCCGCGGCAACGCCCGCGTTCCCGAACAACGTGACGAGCACGGTCGTGACCAGCGCCGACGACACGACGTTCACAAACGTATTGGTGAGCAGGATCGAGCCGATCATCTGTTCGCGATGCGCCATCAGCCAATTGACGGACTTCGCGCGGGCTTCACCTTCCTTCTCAAGCTGATGCATCCGCGCCTTCGACACCGCCGTCAGCGCCGTTTCCGCAGCCGACGTCAATGCCGCAAACAGCATCAAGATAAGCGTGGCCACCAACACCAACAAAAGTTCCCAGCCCGTGACG
This sequence comes from Micropepsaceae bacterium, assembly GCA_046153995.1. Classification (GTDB taxonomy): domain Bacteria; phylum Pseudomonadota; class Alphaproteobacteria; order Micropepsales; family Micropepsaceae; genus SZUA-430. The sequence continues at coordinate 4,241 of JBJXEH010000018.1, read as the reverse complement.
GCCGAAACCGGAATGATTTGGTCTTCCATGACGTGAAGCTTCTCTCTTATGGGGGGCCGCTAGAGCGCCTTCAAAACAAAACGAAAAAAATAACTGTCATCCCGGACGTTAGCGCAGCCCGCTGCGTCAGCAGCGCGGCGAAGCTTACGAGCCGGGACCCAGGAGAAGAGCCGCAGTCTGTCAACGCGCTCGCTCAAGCACGCTGCATGTTCACCTGGGTCCCGGCTCTCGCGCCGCTTCGCTTTGCTCGGCCGGGATGACAGCGATGGGGTGTGGGTAAGCATGTTCAGCGCTTCAAAGCGTCCGACAACAAACTTTTCACCGCGCCCGGATCGACGTCGTTGGCGACGAACGCCTGTCCGATCCCGCGTGCGAGCACGAACACAAGCTTGCCGCCCGATGCCTTTTTATCTTGTTTCATGATCTCGATCATATCGTCGGCCGACGCGCCGAGTTCCGGCAGATCGGCGAACGATGTGGGCAGTCCGGCAGCCGCGAACCACCCGCGCACGCGGGTCGCCTGTCCGGGCGGACACAGTTTCAGCCGCTCCGACAACTCGAACGCCATGACACAGCCAAACGCCACCGCCTCGCCGTGCAAGACCTTGCCCGAATACCCGGCGCACGCTTCGATCGCGTGCGCAAATGTATGACCTAGATTGAGCAGCGCGCGCTGACCCGCCTCGCGCTCGTCGGCCTCGACCACGCGCGCCTTCATCCGGCACGAGGTGACGATCGCTTTCGTCCGCTCAGGGCCGGCTTTGCGCAGGATCAACGAAGCATTCGCGCCCGCCCACTCGGCAAACGCAGCATCGCCGATCAACCCGTACTTCAGTATCTCCGCATACCCCGCGCGCATCTCGCGTGGCGGCAGCGTGTCGAGCACGGCGGTATCGGCGAGCACCAAACACGGCTGGTGAAACAACCCGACAAGGTTTTTACCCTGCGGCATGTCGATGGCAGTCTTGCCGCCAACGGACGAATCCACTTGCGCAAGCAGCGTGGTCGGCACCTGCACATAGTCGAGCCCGCGCTTCGTGATGCCGGCCGCAAACCCGGCAAGATCGCCGATCACCCCGCCGCCAAGAGCAACAACGAGATCACCGCGCTCGACCTTCGCGTCGAGCATTTGGCTGACCAATTGCTCCAGCACGCCAAAGCTCTTGCTCGCCTCGCCCGGCGGTAACACCGCCGCAGTGTGTGCAAGGCCCGCGGCATCGAGCGACTGCGTAAGCGCGTTCATATGCAATCCGGCTGTATGCTCGTCGGCAACGATGAACGTGCGATTGCCGCGCTTCAGCGCCGCGATCTCTTTGCCAGCAGCCGCAAGCACACCCGTGCCCACAACGATGTCGTAAGCACGGCCCCCCAGATCGACCCGCAATCGCTCTTGGCTCATGACGCCTTCACGCCGATCTCGGAGAGGTGCGTCAGAATCTTTTGCACGATCGCATCATGCGGCCCGCCGTTGGAGTCCACCGTCAAATCGGCCTCCGCGTAGGTCGGATATCGCTCCGCCATCAGCCGTTCCATCGTCCCGCGCGGATCGCTGTTTTTGAGCAGCGGCCGGGTAGGGCGCTTCAACACCCGCTCCATCAAGAGCCCGATATCGGCCCGAAGCCACACCGAAAACCCTTGTCCCTTGATCAACACCCTCGTCGTCGGATCCATGAACGCGCCGCCGCCGGTCGCCAGCACATGCCGCGGTCCGGCCAGCAGCCGGGCGATCACCTTACGCTCGCCCTCGCGGAACGCGGGTTCGCCGTACCGCTCGAAGAAGTCGGATATGGAACAGCCCGCTGCGGTTTCAATTTCGTGATCCGCGTCGTGAAACGGAAGCTTCAGCGCCGCGGCCAAACGGCGGCCGACCGTGCTTTTCCCCGCTCCCATGAGCCCAACGAGCACAATCGAGCGTTCGCGAAGGGGCGGCCCCGCTTCTGGACTTTCCGTGTGTTCCTGCACCTGCATATATTGTTCTAGCCTGGCGGAATCAGCATGTACATGAACTGCTTGTTCGCTGCCAGAGAGCGGGAATAGGGGAAAGGCGTGCGGCGCAGACGCTACCAACGCAGTTACGACGGCCCCGGCGGCCTGGTACAGCTTGGCCGCTTGGTTGGTATCGCCTTAGTATTGCTGGCGGTGGGTGCGGGGGCGCTCGCGTATTACGGCTCGACCGTGACCCCGCAGGTACGCAAGGTCGAGAAGGTTCTGCCCGATGATCGGTTCCCGCGTTAACGTCTTTCTCGCCTTACTCGCTGCCTCGACATCGTTTGCAGTCGCAGCCGAACCCGAAACGCAGGGCCCGGCGAAGACGGCGCCGCGAACATTGACGCCGCAAACCGAACTGCCCGCCGATCCCGCGACGGCGACGGTTCAAACGGCCCCCGCCGAACAAACCGTTCCCGACAAACCCGGCGCACCGGCAGGACCCCGCGTAACTGTCACCGACCTCGTTGCGATCGATCCGTCCGGCGCCGGTCTGTTGAGCGCCGGTTCGGGCGGCTTCGCACCGAGCCTTTGGTCGGGAAGCGCGCGCCCCGCGGTCGCATCGCGCATCGCGCAGCTTCCGGCCGCGCCGAACTCGCCCGCGATGCAGAACCTGACGAAGCGCGTGCTACTGACGCAAGCGAACCCGCCCGCGGGTGAAACACCGCCCGACGAACCGTCGTTTCTCGCGCGGCGTCTGCAACGGCTGGTCGCGAACGGTTTGATCGACGAAGCGGCGATGCTCGGCGCGCAGAGCGCCCGCACCGATTCATTCGCGCGCCAAGCCGCAGCTGAGGCGATGCTCCTGCAAGGCCGCGACGCCGACGCTTGCGGGGATGGGACCTCGCTCCGCCAATCGTCGAACGATCCCTATTGGCTAAAGCTTCGCGTCTTCTGCTACCTCACGCAAAACGACGAACAGGCCGCGACGCTGACGCTGAACGTCATGCGCGAACGCAACATCGCCGACGACGCGTTCTATACGCTGGCCGATGTGATGATGAGCGGTGGTCCGGCGAACGTCACGGTTCCGGCGCCGTCGGGCCTGCACCTCGCTATGATGCGCAAAGCAGGCGCATCCGCCGCCGTTGCGCCGCTGGCAGGCTGGGTTCCAGGCACCCAGCTGCTCGCGCAGCAGTTCACCGAACCAACGGTGCGCCTCACCGCGACCGAACGCGCCGCCCTGGCAAGCCTCAACCCCATCGAGGATCTGCGCCAAGCCTATCAGGCTGAGACGTTCACGCCCGACCAACTCGACGACCCGGAAGAGTGGGCACCAAAGCTAGCACTCGCGCGCGCGAACGCGCTCTACTTCCGCGCCATCACCGCACGCACCGTTCCGACAGCGCGCGCGGCAGCCTTCGCCGCCGCCTTACAACGCGCCGAGTCGCAGAACCGGTTTGCGCTTTTCGCGACGCTAAGCGCCGGCATCGCGCAACAAATGGCGCCGTCGCAAGAAACAAGCTGGCTCGCTCCCAGCGTCACGCGCGTGCTGCTCTACGCACACCGCGACAAAGCCGCGGAACAATGGCTGACCGTGCTGACCTCGCCGACTGACACCGCCGCCGCGAACGCGCTGCAAGTTCAACTGGGCCTCGTGCGCGCGTCGGCCGAGAACCTCGCACGCATGCAAAGCGCACTAACCTGGCTCGGCCAAAACGCACTCAAAGCCGGTGCGTCGAAAGATTGGCTGATGGAACGCGCGACACGCGAAATCCCGCTGTTCGAAGCGCTCGGCTACACGATCCCGCCCGACGCGCAGTGGGCGGTCTCCGCAAACACGACGGGCGTCGTACCATCTGGTGCCGCCGCCGAAGCGCTGACTGCCATCGGCCGCAGCGCGCTCGATGGCCGCCAAGGCGAAACAATCTTGAACGCGCTCGTGGCCTTGGGTCCGGGCGGCCCATCGCGCGCACAAGGCCAAACGGTCGCTCGCGTCGTCAAAGCGCTGATCGCAGTGGGCTTGCGCGACGAGGCGCGCGCGCTCGCGATCGAGTCTGTGCTCGGCGCGCCGGTACGCAAGAGCCAATGACGGGAAAACCGGACGTCGGCCTGCATCTGCTCGAAGCCTTCCTCGAAATGCTGAGCGCCGAACGCGGCGCGGCGGTCCACACGCTCGACGCCTACCGCCGCGACCTGCTCGATTTTGCCGGTCACCTGCGCAAAAAGAGCAAGGCGTTCACGAACTCATCCGCCGCCGACATCCGCGACTACCTCGCCTCGCTCTCAGCCGCTGGTCTCAAGGCGTCGACGCA
>JBJXEH010000017.1:0-8147 GCA_046153995.1 Micropepsaceae bacterium | reverse complement strand
ATCGACGAAGCGGAAGAGATGGCCGACCGCATCGGCGTCATCAACAAGGGCGAGTTGATCCTCGTCGAAGAGAAGGCAACCTTGATCAAAAAGCTCGGCAAAAAACAGCTGACGCTGGTTCTGCAAGATCCGATGACGGCGGTGCCTGCAGAACTCGCAGAATGGAACCTGGCGCTGAAAGACAACGGCCACGAGCTCGAGTACACATTCGACGCCAATGCGGAACGCAAAGGCATCGCCTCGCTGCTCCGGCGGGTCACGGATTTGAACATCGCCTTCCGCGACGTGCACACGACGCAAAGTTCGCTTGAGGATATTTTCGTGAGTTTGGTCAGCGAACGGGGGCGGGCATGAGCGCACCATCTTTCAACGCACACGGCGTTTGGGCGATCTACCGCTTCGAGCTGGGCCGCTGGTTCCGCACCATTTGGCAAAGCGTGGCGACACCCGTGATCACGACGTCGCTCTACTTCGTCGTGTTCGGCACGGCGATCGGCTCGCGCATGGGCGACATCGAGGGCGTGAGTTACGGCGCGTACATCGTGCCGGGGCTCATCATGCTCACCATATTCACGGAGAGCATCTTCAACGCGGCGTTCGGCATCTACTTTCCAAAGTTCACGGGCACGATCTACGAGTTGCTGTCGGCGCCGTTGTCGGCGTTCGAAGCGGTGCTCGCCTATGTGGGGGCGGCGGTGACGAAGTCGGTCGTGCTGGGGCTCGTGATCCTCGCCACCGCGTCCCTGATCGTACCGATCCATATCGAGCATCCGCTCGCGATGCTCACGTTCTTGATCCTTATCGCGGCGACGTTCTGCCTGTTCGGGTTCATCATCGGCGTGCTGTCGAACAACTTCGAACAGATGCAGGTCGTGCCGATGCTGGTCGTGACGCCGCTGACGTTCTTAGGCGGCGCGTTCTACTCGATCAGCATGCTGCCGCCGTTTTGGCAGACGGTCGCGCACTTCAACCCCGTAGTCTATCTGATCTCAGGCTTCCGCTGGAGCTTCTTCGGCAAAGGCGACGTCGCCATCGAAATCAGCCTCGCCGCGACCTTTGCAATGTTCCTTATATGCCTGGGCATCGTCGCGTGGATTTTCAAGACGGGCTACCGGTTGAAGAACTGACAGAACGCATTGATGGATGTGGAACAACAATAACTCAGTTGTCGCGCTTATCCGTTCGCTGCCGCCACGCGCCGAGTTTTGGATCGTCATTGGCATCGCGTTCGGCCTGTTTATCTTCAGAAGCATCATCGCGGCGCTCAACGGCGGACACGACGAATCCTCTGGCGGCTGGGGGTTGATCGGCCTCGCACTTTATGAGGTCGCCGTTGGAACAGTGCTTGCGGTGTTTCTCTACATCAGAGGCTGGCGCCTTCACGACCTCGGCTTCCAGTGGCCAAGATTGCGAGACACCGGAGAGGCGCTGGTTTTGGTGGCAGCCACCTACGCCGCATCGATGACCCTTTGGTACACGATAGGATCGGCGGTAGGCACACCTCTCGCAAGCAGCGAGAGTATAGCAAGTGACTTAGCGACAGGCCTCCCGACAGTCCTGGCGTTCTCGTTCTTGAACGGGTTTTTTGAAGAAGTCTTTGTGTGCGCCTATGTGCTGAGCGCTTGGCGCGGGCCGACGATGTGGAACGCAATCAGCGCAAGCGCGGGCATCCGAATGGCGTATCACCTCTATCAAGGCCCATTCAATGCGCTGACAATTGGGGTCCTCGGACTCATTTTCGCTTGGTTCTATGCAACGCGCGGGCGGATTTGGCCCCTCATCATCGCCCACGCGTTACTCGACTTCATCTATTTGCTGCCCTACGCGACCCTGCTCTGAACCGGCAGCTGGGATCGGGATCTCCGTCGGCACCCACGCAAGCGGTAGTTGGTCACGTTAGCCACCAATACCCTTTGGACAGGTGACCGGGTTTCGTGAGAAATTTGCCGCGAACGGATCGGGGTTCGCATGGCGTGGAGCGAGCGGCAAGTCGGGGATGCGGTGCTGGCGGAAGCCCGCGGCCGCATCGACTTGTCGAACGCAGACACTTTCCGTGATGACCTTGCGGCAGCGATGGCGAAAGCGAAGACGGCCGTGGTACTGGACCTCTCAGGTGTTGACTACATTTCGAGTGCAGGCCTGCGCTCTCTCATGATCGTACACAAAGCGGCGAAAGCGGAAGGCAAGACACTCGCCCTCGCTGCGCTCCAGCCGCTGTTGCTCGAAATCTTCGCGATCAGCCGCTTCAACCTGGTGTTTCCGATGTTCGAAACCGTGCGCGCAGCGCTTAGCAAAGTCGCGCCAGGTGCGACACCGCCATGAAAGCGATCTTCTGGGGCACGCGCGGATCGCTGCCGGCGCCGCTTTCGGCGAAGGCAGTCGAAACCAAGATCGTGAATGCGTTGGTGAAGGGTACGCACGCATCGCTCGACACGGTCGAGAAAGCGCGAGCGTTCTGCACGGAGAGCCTTTCATTCGCTGAAAGCCGCACATACGGCGGCAACACGTCATGCGTACAGATCGACACGGGCGGGCCTGACTATCTGCTCTGCGATTTGGGCACGGGCGTACGCGAGTTCTCGCTCGCCGCGCTGGGCCGTCACGGGCCCGGCAAGCCGCAGACCTATCACGTGCTCGTCAGCCACGTGCATTGGGACCACATCATGGGGTTTCCGTTCTTCGTCCCGGCGTTCATTCCGGGCAACAAGATCATGCTCTATAGCTGTCATCCACACCTCGAAGCAGCGATCCGAGGGCAGAACCGGGGGCCATCTTTTCCGGTGGAATTCGAAACGCTGTCAGCCAGCATCGAGTTCGTGACGCTGGAACCGGCCAAACGCTACGACATCGCGGGCACGTCGGTGACGAGTTTCGCGCAGCTGCATGGGAACGATTCATTCGGCTACCGGATCGAGAAGAACGGCAAAAGCCTCGTCTACACGACCGACGCCGAGCACAAGCCCGAAAACGCGGCCGAGATGGAACGCGCCGCCGCGTTCTTCGCAAACGCCGATCTCGTCATCTTCGATGCGATGTACTCGCTCGCCGAAACCATCTCCGTGAAGGAGGATTGGGGGCATTCGAGCAACGTCTTGGGCGTCGAGCTTTGCCAGATGGCAGGCGCAAAACAGCTCTGCCTCTTCCACCACGAACCGGTGAACGACGACGCGCGCATCGATGCGATCCTTGCCGAGACAATACGCTTCGAGGAGATCACGCGCACGGGCGCGCCTCTGAAAATATGCGCGGCCTACGACGGCCTGGTGATCGCGCTTTGATGGCAAACGTCACGCGATTTCTGTTCAGCGGGTGGGGGCGCAAGGCGGCTTGGGCGGTGCTGCTTGCGTTTGTGGCATTGCAGGCCCTCACGCCGTCGCTATTCGAGCGCACGCGGCTCACACTGTTCGACCTGTACCAAACAACGCAACCGCGGCTCCCGCAGACAAGCCCTGTGCTCATCGTTGCGATCGACGAGGCGAGTCTCAAAAGCGTAGGCCAATGGCCGTGGCCGCGGCACGTGCTGGCGCAGCTCGTCGCGAAGATCGTGGAGGGCAAGCCCACCGCGGTGGGTCTCGACATGATCTTGCCGGAGGCCGATCGCACCTCGCCGGAGGAATGGCTGAAAGACGCCGGTAACATGCCGGGCGTTCTCAAAGCCACGATCCGCGCATTGCCGAAACATGACGACGCGCTGGCGGTGGCACTTCGCAGCGGACCTGTCGTGATCGGTGTCGGCGGTATCCGGCTGACACAGCCACAAGCCGACAACGGGCCGTGGGCACCGTTCCTGCTTCGCGATCCCGCAGGAGCGACCGCCTCGCCGCCGACCCTGCCCTCTTTCAACGCCGCGCTCCGCAGTATCGCGGCGCTCGATACGGCAGCACGCGGGCACGGGTTGATTTCGGTGGACGCCGGCGTCGATGGCAAGTTCCGTCGCGTGCCGCTTGTATCCGTGGTCGCCAATCGCCTGGCGCCGTCGATGGCGCTTGAGTTGCTTCGGCTTCGCGCGAAAAGGGCAACCATCGCGCTCTACAGCGAAAATGATCGCGTCAAAGGCGTTGAGGTCGAGAAGGCGCAGCGCATTCCCACCCAAGCCGACGGCAGTGTGTGGGTCCATTTCTCGCCGGACGAGCCGAGGCGTGTGCCGGCAATCGATGTTCTTGCGGGAAACTTTGATTCCAAAGCGTTCGAAAATCGGATCGTGCTCGTCGGCGCAACCGCTTTTGGGCTCGCCGACCTGCGGCCGACGCCCGTTGGGATCATGCCGGGGATAGAGATCACGGCACAGCTGCTCGAGAATGTGCTCGATGCACGCCTGGTGCACCGGCCGGACTGGACGCGGTACGCCGAACCTGCACTCACGCTGCTGTTCGGCGCGTTCCTCATCGCCGTGCTGCGATTGGTACGCGTGCCATGGCAGATTTTGCTAACCGCGGGCGTTATTGCGGCGCTCGGAGCGATCGGGTTTGGCTTCTGGCGCGCGCTCACTTTGGTTGACGTCGCAACGCCCGCGCTCGGATCGGCGTTCGTATTCTTCACGTTCTTCGCCGCCAACTCAGCCGAAGGCGAGAAGCGCAAGCGGCAGATCAAGCTTCAACTCGCGAAGGCCGAAGGCGAGATGGAGGCCGGACGCCGCATCCAGATGGGCATGCTGCCGGGGGTGGCGAGCGTCGCGGGCGACGAACGCTTCGACCTCGGCGCACTGATGGTACCCGCACGCCAGATCGGGGGCGACCTCTACGACTTCTTCAAGATCGATGAGCGGCGCTTGTTCTTCGCGGTCGGCGACGTCAGCGGCAAGGGCGTACCGGCCGCGCTCTTCATGGCGCTCGGCAAGTCGCTCTGCCGCTCCTACGCGCTGCGCGGAACGAACGATGTCGGCACGATCATCCGCCTCGCAAACGGCGAGATCGCGCGCGACAACCCGGAGATGCTGTTCATCACGATGTTCGCAGGCATCCTCGATCTCGAAACCGGCGGCGTAGAGTTCTGCAACGCCGGCCACGACGCACCATTCGTGCTGCGGCCGGGAGCCGTGCCGCAAGCCGTGGTCGCCGAGGGTGGGCCGCCGCTCTGCGTGATCGAAGACTTCGGCTACAAGACCGAACGCTTGCGGCTCAAACCCGGTGATGTGCTCTGCGTAACGACGGACGGCGTCGCTGAGGCGATGGACGCGAGCGGCGCGCTACTGGGCTCCGCGCGCACAAAAGACATTCTGGCGGCCATCCCGCGCGACGCAAACGCGACCGAAGTGGTGGACGAACTCTACAAAGGCGTGGGCCGCTTCGTCGGCAAGGCTGAAGCCTCCGACGATCTCACCGTGCTCGCCATCCGCTGGAACGGCGCTTAGCGCACCGTAATCTCGACGCGCCGGTTGCGCGGCTCGGCAGTCTGGTCCGGCGTTGCAACGAGCAGCGCGCGCTCGCCGCGGCCCGCCATCGCGATCGCATCCGACTTGACGCCCTTCGCTTCAAAGGTTTCCCGCAACGTCTCCGCCACGGCCTTCGAGCGGGCAAGCGACAAGCGGTCGTTGTCGGCGCCGCTGCCCACCGTGTCGGTGTGGCCCGTGATCACGACCTCGGCAGCCTTTCGTGCAGACATATCGGCGAGCATCGCGTCCATCGCAGCTTGCGAGTCCGGCGCCAGATCGGTGCCGCCCGTCAAGAAGTAGAGCGTGTAGCTCTTCGGCGGCACGGGCCGCGCGGCCAGCGCGTCGCCGAACACCTCTTTGACTTCCGCTTCGCTCACCTCGACCGGCGCCATGCCGCCACTGCCGGGCTTTGCACCGGCATAAGCCTTGTCGAGCACAAGCTTCGTCCCCGCGGCCTCCACGGTGATCCCGCCCACGTGACCGTCCGCGCCCGGCAGCACGACGATCAGGTCGTTGCGCGGCACATTGCAACACGCGGAAAGCGCGGTCGCAGCCAACAGCGGAAGCAGCGCGCGGCGCGTCATGGCGCGGCGGGCATCGGCGCGTCGTCGGCGCGCACGGCGAACTCCGTCCCGCGCACGCCAAGCAACGCCGCCTGCGTCCTGATGCGCATCGCCTCCGGCGTTTGTTTGACGATTTGTCCGGACTTCACCGCCAACGTTCCCTTCGACAGCGAGGCCGTGAAGCGGCCGTCATGCGTCGTCGGGTCGAACGCAAACTCATCGAGCGCAAGCCGCGTATAAGGTCCAAGCGCCATCATGGAATTGTCGGCGAACGTGATGCCGGCGGCACCGTTCGCGGTAACGACGATGTCGGTCTGATACACGCGGTCGCCGACGGCGAGCGGCTTCGACACCCCTGCCCGCTCGACCGTGACCGCACCGGTCGCCGTTTTGACTTGGCCGATCGGACCGGCCGCCTGCGCCGGCACCGCGAAAAGCGCGGCGGCTACGACGAGATTTCGCGCGAGCGCCGCCGCCGTGATAGCCATGAACGTAACTTTCCTTGCACACGGGACCGATGAATGCCGCCCGACTTTGACGTAATCGTGCCTGCGACCACAAGGGGCTTGGCGGCGGCGCTCGCGTCTCTCGAGATGTTCTGTGACAGCCGGAAGGTTGCGAACGACGTGCTGCGCCGCGCGCGGATTGCCGTCGAGGAGCTGTTTACCAACACGATCAAATACGGCTACGGCGGCGAATGCGCCCGGCACGTGCGCGTGTCGGCAACCGTTGCCAACGGCTTGGCGCTAGCGCTCGAAGACGACGCACCGGCCTTCGACCCAACGGCATGGACACCCCCGCCGCAATCCCCCGGCGAACGCCCCGTGGGACAAGCCGGACTCTCAATGGTGCTGGGCCTCTGCGCCGCCGTCACCTACGCCCGCACTGGGGACAGCAACCGCGTAACGCTAACGATCGTGCCGCACTGACTGGACAAGCGGCGGCAGCGGTCACTATTACCAACCATATTCCGTCATGGCCGGGTCAAGCCCGGCCATGACGATGAATGGGAAGGATTGGCCCCATGAAAATCCTCGTCATCGGTTCCGGCGGTCGCGAGCACGCGCTGTGCTGGGCGATCGCCGCATCGCCGTTGTGCGAAAAACTCTACTGCGCGCCGGGGAATGCAGGCATCGCGAACGTCGCCGAATGCGTCGCGATTGACGTGATGGACTTCGACCGCATCGTCGCCTTCGCACGCGAGAAGCAGATCGAATTCGTAGTCATCGGCCCAGACAATCCGCTCGCGGGCGGGTTGGCGGATCGACTGGCTCACGCCGGGATCAAACACTTCGGGCCATCGAAGGCGGCGGCCGAACTAGAGTGGTCGAAGGGGTTCACAAAGGAGCTGTGCGACGCCGAGGGGATTCCGACGGCGCGCTTCCAGCGGTTCACGGATGCGGCCGCAGCGAAAGACTATGCGTCGGACCATCCGCTGCCCGTCGTGATCAAGGCGGATGGGTTGGCGCTCGGCAAGGGCGTCATCATCGCTTCGACACGGGCGGAGGCTTCGGCCGCGATCGATTCCATGTTCGCGGGCACGTTCGGCGCGTCGGGGCAAAGCATCGTCGTCGAGGAGTTTTTACAGGGCGAAGAGGTGAGTTACTTCGTGCTCTGCGACGGCGAAAACGTGTTGCCGTTCGGCGCGGCGCAAGATCACAAACGTGTCGGCGATGGCGACGTCGGGCCGAACACCGGCGGCATGGGAGCGTATTCGCCGGCGCCGGTGTTCACCGCGGCAATCGAGGCCCAAGCGATGGAGCGGATCATCTGGCCCACAGTGCGCGGGATGAAGGCCCGCGGGCGGCCGTTCAAAGGCGTGTTATTCGCGGGGCTGATGCTGACGGCCGAGGGGCCGAAGCTGATAGAATACAACGCGCGCTTCGGCGATCCTGAAACCCAGGTGCTGATGGTGCGGCTCAAGTCCGACATTGTGCCGATCTTGCTGGCCGTGGCGGACGGCGCAATGAAGACAGTCGACGCCCGCTGGCGCGACGAAGCGGCGCTCACCGTCGTGATGGCCGCGCGCGGCTACCCCGAAGCCCCGCTGAAAGGCACCACGATCCGCGGCCTCGACAAAGCAGCCGCCGTCGAAGGCGTCGAAATCTTCCACGCAGGCACCGCCACGAAAGACGGCGCCCTCATCGCAAACGGCGGCCGCGTGCTGAACGTCACCGCACTGGGCCGCGACGTGGCGCAAGCTCAAGCACGCG
>JBJXEH010000016.1:0-2558 GCA_046153995.1 Micropepsaceae bacterium | reverse complement strand
TCGCATAGCGCGCGGCCTCCGGATCGTGCGTCACCATCACAATCGTCTTGCCGAGGTCGCGGTTCAGCGTTTGCAGCATCGACAGAATCTCGCCAGCCGTCTCGCGGTCGAGGTCGCCGGTTGGCTCGTCGCAAAGCAGGAGCTTCGGGTCGGACACGATCGCCCGCGCGATCGCGACGCGTTGCTGCTGGCCACCCGAAAGCTCCGAAGGTTTGTGCCGCGCCCGGTCTGACAAGCCCACGATCGACAGCGCCGTGTTCACCCGCTCCCGCCGCGCCTTCGGTCCAAGCTTCGTGAGCAGCAACGGCAGTTCCACATTTTGCGCCGCCGTCAGCATCGGCATCAGGTTATAGAACTGGAAGATGAAGCCCACGTTGCCCGCACGAAACGAGGCGAGCTTGCTTTCGTCGAGATTGTCCATCCGCTTGGCGTCGAACACGATCTCCCCGCCGGTCGGCTTATCGATGCCGCCGAGCAGGTTGAGCAACGTCGTCTTGCCGGACCCCGACGGCCCCATGATGGCGACGAAGTCCTGTTGCGGGATCGTCATGTCCAGCCGCTCGAAAATCGGCACGGATTGCTTCCCGCGCGTGTAGCTTTTGGTGACGCCTTTCAGTTGGATCAGGGCTTCGCTCATTGCGGCGTGTTTCCTTGTGCGGTCGCAGGCGCGGCGGCAGGGGAGGGTGCGGCCTGCTTCGTGTCGTCGAAGAATAAAACCTTTGCGGCCATTTCGGGCAAGATCCGCGGATCGCCGGTCTCGATCGCGACGCGCACTTTGACGGTCGCCTTATCGCGGTTCGCGGTCGGGATGATCGCGGCAACCTTCGCCTGGATTTCCCACTCGGGATAAGCATCAAGCGTCGCACTCGCGCGCTGCCCGGGCTTCACGCGGCTGATGTAGGCCTCGTTGACCTCAACCTCGACCTCGAGCGATTTCATGTCGACGATCGTGCAAACGCCCGTGCGCGTGAACCCGCCGCCAGCCGCAGAGGGCGAGACGATCTCGCCGGGCTGCGCGTCTTTCGTCGTCACCATACCGGCGAACGGCGCACGTATTTCGTGCTTGTCGAGCAAGGCCCTTGCCCGTGCTGCGCTCTGCTCGGCCGAACGCAAGTTTCCTTGCGCCTGCATGGAACGCGCCGCCGCCGAATCCGCGGCCGCCTGCGCGCGCGTAAGGTCGGCCGTACTCGCAAACTCCTTCGCCTTGACGCCGCGGATACGCACGAGCGCACGCTGCGCCTCGGCGTTGTCGGCGATCGCAGCGTCCAGCCCGCCCCGTGCCGACCGCACATTACCTTCCGCGATGCCAAGTTCGGTCTTCGCCAGCGTCGTGTCGAGCCGCGCCAGCACCTGACCCGTTTCGACCGACATGCCTTCCTCGATCAAAACCTCTGCCATCCGGCCCGTGATCTCAGCCGACACGGTAGCCAACCGCCGTGCGGTGACGTAGCCCGAAGCCGACAACACGCCGCCGCTGCCGATGGGAGGCGCCGCCGTCGTCGTGGTGGCAGGCGCCGGTTCCGCCGCTACCGTCTGCTCCGCCGCCTTCGGCCAAAACGAATAGATCGCAAGAGCCGCGATCACGACGCACGCGGACGCCAACGCGATGATGAGCCAGCGATTGCCGCCGCCCTCGTCGTCGTCCTCGTCCCGGTTGATACGCAACCGGTCGAGCATTTCGCGCTGACCTTCGGCCATGAAGTCCCCTGAAACCGCCGCGAGTGCCGTCCAATACGTGGCAGAGCACAAATCGGACCGGGACGCTTGATCGGCAAGGGTGAAACCTTACTGACGGCGATCGAACGAAACAAGAACTACTTGCGCCGCGCCGCCCAAATTTCGCCCATCAACGCAAACAGCTCGGCCGCATTGGGCGGCGTCGCATCGCCAGAGAACTCCCGGTAGAGCGTCGCAACGTTAACAGCGATGCGCTCAGCATCGCCCCAGGAGTCGTAATCGCCGAGCGCGATGTCATGCGCCGCATCGCGCGCCGAAAGGCCTGCATCGAACCGCTCGCGCGCCTCGTCGCGAATATAGGTGAGATAGCTCTGCACCGCTTTCACGCCGCGTTTATCGGTGACCGGCCCATGCCCCGGCACGATCGTCTCGCAGTCGAGCCGCAAGATCTGATCGCACGCCGCGATCCAATTCGCGACCGGCCCCGCCCACATGATCGGCGTTCCCTCGATGAAAAGAATGTCGCCGGTGAAGACCGTCTTGTCCGCCGCCACATGAACAAGCACGTCGCCGCCGGTGTGCGCAGGCCCCACCTCGATGAGCTCGACCGTCTTCGCGCCGACATGCCGGTGCATCCGCCCGCTGAACGTCGTCGTGGGCCCCGTCGGCGTGATCCCGTTGAAGTCGAACGCCCCAAAGCAGTGCATCAGATACTCGCCGGTGAGCCCAAGCCCCGGCGCCGCCTTCATGAAGTTAGCCAGCAACGTGGGCTGCTCCCGCTTCATTTCCTCCGCCGCATGCGCCGAGGCGATGATCTCCGCTCTCTCGACCAGCTCGTTGCCGTAGCAATGATCGCCGTTGTGGTGCGTGTTAACGAGCGT
>JBJXEH010000015.1:0-8727 GCA_046153995.1 Micropepsaceae bacterium | reverse complement strand
CCATCCTGCTCAGCTTCGTTGCGCTGATCTTCGCACACGCAGCTGTCGCCGACACAGTCGCAATCACAAACGCCCGCATCCACACGATGGGCCGCGCCGGTGACGTGCAAGGCACCGTGCTGATCCATAACGGTTGGGTGGCGCAAGTCGGCCCCCGCGTCCGCGTGCCCGCAAACGCCATCGTGATCGACGCCAAAGGCGGCGCCGTGACGCCGGGCTTCTTCATCGCCGGCACGAACCTCGGCGCGGTCGAGGTCGATCTCGTCAAGGAAACGAACGATACGGCCACGACGAACTCAGGCCTCAGCGCCGCGTTCAACATCGCCTACGGCATCGACCCGAGTTCCGTCGCGATCCCCGTCGCCCGCCTCGGCGGCGTGACGCGTGCGCTGGTAACGCCCACATACGGCCAAGCCGAAGACCGCGAGCTTCTGTTCGCAGGCCAAGCGGCCGTCATCACGCTGGCTCACGGCGCAAATCCGGTGACCCGCTCGCGCGTGGCTCAAATCCTTGAACTCGGCGAAGGCGGCGCCGCCCGCGCCGGCGGCGCCCGTGGCTCGGCGATCACGGCCCTGCGCGCCGATCTCGACGACGTGCGCTGGTACGCACGCCGCCGCGGCGCCTACAACACCGGCGGCACGCGCGACCTGCGCTTCACGAAAGCCGACCTCGACGCACTCATCCCCGTCGTCCAGGGCCGCACGAAACTGATCGTCGGCGTCCACCGCGCCGCCGACATCCGCGAAGTGCTCAAGATTGCCCGCGAATACCGGCTGAAGATCGTGCTATCCGGCGCGGAAGAAGGCTGGATGGTAGCAGACGAAATCGCCCGAGCGCGCGTGGCCGTTCTACTGAACCCGACCGCGAATTTGCCCTCAAGCTTCGAAGCCCGCGGCTCGACGATGGAAAACGCGGCCAGGCTGCACGCCGCAGGCGTCACCATAGCCATCGCAAACGGCGACGGTGGCTCGCGGCTCAGAGAGTCCCGCTACAACGCAGGCAACGCCGTCGCCCACGGTCTGCCTCACAACGCAGCGCTAGCGGCGCTCACGATCAACCCAGCCCGCATCTTCGGCGAAACCAAAGTGGGCTCCATCGAACGCGGCAAACAAGCCGACATCGTGGTCTGGACCGGCGACCCGCTGGAACCAAGCACCCAGCCCATCGCGGTCCTCATCAAAGGCGTCCAACAACCCATGGACTCCCGCGCCGAAGAACTAGCGCGCCGCTACCGCAACCTGGGGACACCGTTACCGCCGGCGTACAGGGACTAGCGTCACTTCATCGCAAAGCCGACACGCACCTTCATGCGCCGGTCGCCCGCCGGAAGCGTCGCCACGTCCGCCGGCGCATAGCGCCACTGCCGCACGGCCTCGACCGTCACTTGTTCGAACACATCTTTGGGAGCGCTCTCGAGTACGCACGCGAACAACACGCGGCCGTCCGCCTCGAGCATCACCATGAGATCGACGGAGCCTTGCGCAGTGCTTTTGCCGGCCGGTTCCTTCGGCAAAACGAACTCGGCCGGGTTAAAGGTCGATGCAGCCTGTTTGCCAAACACGTCCCGGTCGTCTTCGGGGCACCACAGCTGCGCCTCATCGGCGCGCACAAACGCAGCCGCCGCGAGCGACAACAAGCTCAACGATAGAAAAAGCGGCCTCAGTGCCCGCTCGACGGATAGATGAACCGCCGCCACGTCGACACGTTGCGGTCGAACGGCGCCCATTCCTTCTCGGGCAGCGCTAAGCGGTCGGCGACGGCAAAGAACACCGCCGGGTTCACGCCGAGCCCGCAATGGCTGACCGACGCATAGACCTCGATATTGTCCGTCATCTTCGACTTCTTCTCGACGCACATTTGCCAAGCCACGACGCCGTCGCCGCGCGAATAGATCGCGGTCGAAGGAATTCCCTTCGGCGCTTCGGCAAGATTATCGAACGCTTCTTGCATCACCACCGGATCGAGGTCCTGCCCCGTGACCGCTTGATAGATGCGCCACACATGGTTCGCGCGCGGGTTCGCGCCGAACGGCGAGCCCAGCGTAATCACCTGGCGCACATATTTCGGATACCGCTTCGCCAACTCGCGCGACATGATCCCGCCGAGGCTCCACCCGACAAGGCTGACCTTGCGTTTCGTCTTGCGGTAAATCGACTCAAGCCGCTGGCCGAGCAGTTCGCCCTCGGGCCCAATCGCGTGCGGACCCAAATTGCGGCCTAAGCCCCAGCAATGAGTGTCATATCCTTTGGACGTCAAGAACCGGCGAAGGGGTACGGTGGTTACCCCGCCTGCCAAAAATCCGGGCAACACCATGACCGGATGTCCATCACCCTTCGGCGCGAACGTGAGGAGCGGCGAGGCGCCTTGTAAGCTGATGAAGTCGCCGACCGCCCGTCCGGCCTCGGTCAGTGCCAACGCCAAAGATGGCGGTCTGATCTTCTCAACGCCAAGAGATGCAGCGTCTACTACGGCCATCGGCAATGCCCCCGCTACTTGTACGAGTCATGACACTCGACACACCTTAGACGCTAAGTCCAAGGCCGGGCACTTGCCAAGCCCGCCTGGCGAAACAAGCAGCGCCAAATCAAAGGGTTGCCTAGGGTACAATCGCCAGCCTAGAGTTGGCTCTATCGTTAGACATGGGGCGCAACTTTTGCGGTTGCGAGGGATGGTTTCGATGCCGGACGTCAATGAGGCCGCCGAAGCGCGTCGCAAAGGCTGGGAGAACCCGATGTCGAGGCGCGAACGCAAGAAACTGGAAACCCGCCGGCGCATCCTGGATGCGGCGCTGAAACTAATGGCGGACAAGCCATACGATCAGGTCAAAATCGAAGACATTTGCGTCGAGGCCGACGTCGCAAACGCTACGTTTTTCTTGCACTTTAAGAACAAGGCGGCGCTCGCGCTCGCTTACAACGACGACGTCGCGGCGAAGGTCGAAGAACAGCTGGCGACCGATGGTTTGAACGCGTCCGAGCGGCTGCAGGCGCTCCTGAAAATATACCTAACCGAATGGGGCACGCACCGTCACCTGATGCGCCAGATCGTGTTGGAACTCATCTCGCAGCCTGCATCCGGCGCGACCTTCAACGAGGTCTCCTCCGGCCTTTTGGGCATCGTCAGCACGGTCGTGCGCGATGGTCAAAAATCAGGCGAGTTCAGCTCAAAAATTGAGCCGGAAACCGCCGCTTTGGCGCTGGTAGCCGCCTGGAATGCGCTCGCCATCACCTGGGCCCGGACGGGCGACACCAAGCGCGCCGCCGAGGCGCATTGGCAGACTTTGGACCTCTTCCTGAACGGCCTGAGGGCGCGCGACGGACTGTCGCGCCCGTAACTCTAGTCAGTTTAAGTCCAGGATTAATCAACGTTTTTGGCGCAAATTGAACGGTGACGGAATGTCACCGGTCACTTTTGTGCAATGCACCATTGAAGGCAACTCCATTTTCTTATATGCACCTGCGAAGTAACTGGAACGGGAAGCCACCCGGCCGGTCTGGTGTTAACCCGTCGATCGCGTGAGAATTTCTTCGGGCCTGAGAGTCAATTCGGCAACAGACCTAACGATCAAAACAAGGCAGGAAACATGGAACAACTCTCACCGATGGACACCGCGTTTCTGTACCTAGAAACGCCGCGCACGCCGATGCATATCGGCTCGATCGCAATCTACGACCCTTCGACCGCGCCGAATTCCTTCGTGCGCTTCAAAGACATTCTCACGCACATCGAAGAGCGCTTGCACCTGGCGAAGAGCTTCCGCCGCAAGCTCGCAAACGTACCGCTCAGTCTCGATTACCCTTATTGGATCGACGATCCCGACTTCGACCTCGAATATCATGTGCGCCACATCGCACTTCCCCAACCGGGCGACTGGCGCCAGCTCTGCATCCAAGCCGCGCGTCTTCACTCGCGCCCGATGGACCTGACGAAGCCGCTTTGGGAATTCACGGTCATCGAAGGCCTGAACAACGTACCGGGCGTGCCGAAGGGCTCTTACGCGATCGTCTCGAAAATTCATCACGCCGCGATCGACGGCGTCTCCGGCGTCGACATCATGAACGCCGTGCACAGCCTCGACAACACGGGTGCGATCAGCCCGCCGGATCGCGCGTGGGTCCCTGAGCGCACGCCGACCTCAGTCGAACTGCTCGCCCGCGCGCAGATCAACACGTTGGCGACGCCGGTGCGCCTCGCCCGTATGGCGGGCGACGTTGCGCCCGGCCTCTTGAAGTCGGCAATGGGCCTCATCCGCGGCAACTTTCGCACCTCGATGGGCCGCGTGCCGCGCACGCGCTTCAACGGCTCCGTCACGCAGAACCGCGTCATCGACGGCCGCGACTTCGCGCTCTCTGAGATCAAGGATATCCGCGCCCGCTGGCAAGGTGCCACAGTCAACGACGTCGTCGTCGCCATCGTCGGCGGCGCGATGCGCAAGTATCTCAAGGGCAAGAGCGAGCTTCCGTCGGAATCGATGGTCGCAATGGCCCCGATCTCCGTCCGCGCAAAGGACGAACGCGGCGCGCTCGGCAACCAAGTGGCCGCGATGACGATCCCGATCGGCACGAACATCGCCGATCCGTTCGGCCGCCTGCAATACGTGCACGAAGAAGCCGAAAACTCGAAGGCACTGACGAACGCCGCCGGCGCCCGCCAGATGACGGAGTACGCGCGTCTGATGCCGTCGACGCTATCGGGCCTCGCCGCGCGCATGTATGTGCGCCTCGGCATGGCGAACCGCATCGCGCCGATGTTCAACACAGTGATCACGAACATCCCGGGCCCGCCGGTTCCGCTCTACATGAACGGCGCGCGACTGGTGACGCAGTTCGGCATGGGCCCCGTGTTCGAAGGCATGGGCATCATCCACCCGGTCTTCAGCTACTGCGGCCGCATCTCGGTCGCGTTCACGTCCGACCGCGCGATCATGCCCGATCCGGAAAACTACGCGAACTGCCTGCAGGAATCGTTTGAGGAACTGAAGGCCGCCGCGATGAAGAAGCCGGTCGCCGCACCGAAGGTCGAGCCCGTTGCTGTCGCCATCGTCCCCGAAAGCGCTGCGCCCGCGAGGAAGAAGGCGAAGTCCCGCAAGAAGAAGCCGAAGCTGACCATCGTTTCGGCGGCGGAATAGCGAACGACAACGATGCCGCAAGTCAAAGCCAACAACCTGACGATCGAGTACGAGGACATGGGACCGAAGGACGGCCCCGTGCTCCTGCTCGTAATGGGGCTTGCGGCACAAATGACGTTCTGGCCGGACGCGATGTTGAAGACGCTGACCGACGCGGGCTTTCGCATCATCCGCTTCGACAACCGCGACATCGGCCTGACGTCGAAACTGCACGGCAAGAGCGCGCCGAACCCGATCGTCCACGCGGCGGCGCGCCTTATTGGCTTTTCAGGCCTCGCCCCCTACACGCTGCACGACATGGTGGGCGACACCGTCGGCCTCATGGACGCGCTCAAGATCAAGAAAGCCCACCTCGTCGGCGTGTCGATGGGCGGCATGATCTCGCAGCTGATGGCCGGCACACACCCGAACCGCGTCGCGTCCTTGACCTCGATCATGTCCGGCACGCTGAACCCGCGCATCGGCGGCCCGAGCCCGCGCATTACCGTTCCGCTGTTCTTGAACCGCGCGAAAGCAAACACCCGCGACGAAATCATCAAGCGCTCGATCGCCATGTTCAGCCTGATCAAGACCGAAGGCGACGACATCAGCGAGACCGAGAAGAAACTCGAGATCGCATTCGACCGTTCGTACTACCCGGCCGGCATACGGCGGCAACTCGCCGCAATCATTGCAACCGGCGACCTTCGTCCCCACGTGAGAAAGATTACGGCACCAACGCTCGTGATCCATGGATCGAAGGACCCGCTCGCGCCGCTTGAAGGCGGCAAAGACTCGGCGCGCAATATCAAAGGCGCCCGGCTCGAAATCATTGATGGCATGGCGCACGACCTGCCGAAAAAGTTTCTCCCGCGGATCACCGCGCTGATCGTCGATCACGCAAAGTCCGCTGAGAAAGCAGCCGCGAAACTCGCGGCGTAGTTTCAAACCCTGGTTTAAGACGGAGACTAAAGACAATGGCGAAAGCAAAGAAAAAGGCGACCGGCCGCACGAAGGCCCAGCCGAAGTTCGAAACGTTTGCCGATGTAAGCGGCATGCGCAACCAAGCGACGCACTTCGTTTCGCGCGTGCAGGACGGCCTGCGCGATGCGGGCGAAGCGTTTCGCGAAGCGGGTGAGACGTTCGGCGACGAAGGCCGCAAGGTCGCGCTGAAGCTCGTCGACAACGCGCAAAGCAACGTTGTGTGGAGCTTCGAAGCTCTGCGCGACACGCTCCAGGCCGAGACCTTCGCCGACGCGGTGAAGATCCAAAGCCAAACCGTGACGGAACTCTTCCGCCGCTCGATCCGCCAGATCCGCGAAGTTAGCGAGATCGTCGGTTCCAGCGGTCAGAAGACCATGCAGCCGATCACGAAGTTCGTGTCGTCGGTTCGCCGCGCGGCTTAAAGAGAACAGGGGCTCCGTCTAAACCCGCTCCCTCGTGCGGACACGCACGAGGGAGCTCTACGGAACACCCCGGGGATGCGTCGAATGCCCCGTGCAAAAAAGAAAGCCGAACCGAAGCCGAAGAAGCCGACGCTCATGGGTGAGCGTCAGCTGGGCCGCGTGCTCGTCACCGGCGCCTCGGCCGGCATCGGTGCGGAACTCGCGCGCGAGTTCGCGAAGCACGGCCACCACCTCGTTCTCGTCGCCCGCAGCGAAGACAAGCTGATGGCGCTCGCCGGCGAACTGAACGCCGCACACGACACCGACGCGCTCGTCATCGCCGCAGACTTGAGCCTTCCCGGCGGCCCAAAGTCCGTCGTCGAAACGTTGCAAGAGCACGGCGTCGAAATCGACATACTGGTGAACAATGCGGGCATCATCGACGTAGGCCCGTTCGCTGACACGGATGCCGAAAAATTCCAGCAGATGGTCTCGTTGAACATCGCGGCCTTGACCGCGTTCACGTCCTACCTGCTACCCCACATGTTAGAGCGCCGCTTCGGCCGCATCCTGAACGTGGCCTCGCTCGCCGCGTTCCAACCGATCCCCTCGATGGCGGTCTACGCCGCCAGCAAAGCCTACGTGCTCTCGCTCACGGAATCGCTCAGCGAAGAACTCCGCGGCACCGGCGTACGCGTAACCGCACTCTGCCCCGGCTTCACCGACACGAACATGGTGGCCGAAGTAAAAGCCGCATCCGAAACCGCACAGTCGATGCCTTCGTTCCTGATCTCCGACCCGAAACAAGTCGCAGCCCAAGCCTACCGCGCGACAATGTCGGGCCAAACAATCCTCGTCCCCGGCCTCCCCAACCAAGTCGCAGCCGCCTGGGCCCAAGTAAACCCCCGCTGGCTCGTGCGAACCGTCACGGGATTTTGGGCAAGACAAGCGGATTGGATGAAGGCGAAGTAGCGCCTTACGTCGGCGAGCGGTGGCACACCGCCTGAACCTTGTTCCCGTCCGGATCGCGCACATACGCGCCGTAGTAGTTCTTGTGGTAGTGCGGCCGAGGCCCCGGCGCACCTTCGTCGCTCCCGCCGTTCGCGAGCGCTGCCTTGTGAAAGGCGTCCACCGTCGCACGCTCTTGCACCAGGAACGCGACATGCGCACCATTTCCCGACCGAGCAGGCTTGCCGTCGAACGGCGGCACGATAAAGACCTTAGGCCCCGTCGGCGTACCGTAAGCGGCCGAGCCGCCAGCCTTGAACATCACCGGATGGCCCAACACCGCCATCACCGCGTCGTAGAATTTCTCCGCCTTCGCGTAGTCGTTGGTTCCAAGTGTCACGTGGCTGAACATGAGCATCTCTCCAATGCGGAAATAGATTGTGCCCCAAGGGGAAAGCGAAATCATCCCTCTTGCGCGTTCGCCCCAATCGGCTACTAGACGGCCCAACCACTGATTTTCGGAGCGGCGAATGCGCGGCGTACAAAGTGCAGCGATGCGCGCAATCGAAGAACCGCCGCGCGACTGCGCGCTGTGTCCGCGCCTCGCCACCTACCGCGCCGCCAACGCAAAGAAAGAACCAACCTGGTTCAACGCACCGGTGCCGAGCTTCGGCAAAGCGGACGCGCGCCTCCTCATCGTGGGCCTTGCCCCCGGCGTCAGCGGCGCGAACCGCACCGGCCGCCCCTTCACCGGCGACTACGCAGGCGACCTGCTCTACGCGACGCTCCTCAAGTACGGCTTTGCCAAAGGCAAATACGAAGCAAGTCCGAACGACAGCCTCACGCTCGTCGACTGCCGCATCACAAACGCCGTACGCTGCGTGCCGCCGGAAAACAAACCGACGCCCGAAGAAGCCACCACATGCCGCGTGTTCCTGACCGCAACCCTCGAAGGTATGCCGAACCTAAAAGCCATCGTGGCGCTGGGCCGCATAGCCCACGAAGCGACGCTCCGCGCGTTCGCCAAAAAGCTCAGCGCCCACCCCTTCGCGCACAACGCCAAACACGACCTCGGCCGCGCCACCCTGATCGACAGCTACCACTGCTCCCGCTACAACACGAACACCGGCAAACTCACGACGCCGATGTTTGAAGCAGTATTCGCGCAAGCGCGCGCGTTGCTGCGTTAGGGAGCGGGCGGCACCGCCAACACGTCCGCCGCGACCTTCCCATCCACCGGATTGCCCGGTTGCAGCCCAAGCAAATGCATCACCGTCGGGTGCACGT
>JBJXEH010000014.1:0-13189 GCA_046153995.1 Micropepsaceae bacterium | reverse complement strand
TGCACGAAGGCGCCGGTCGCGAGCAGGCCGCCTTGCGACGAGCCGATGACGCCGAGGCGGCGCGGCGAGGTGAAGCCTCTGGCGATCATGTCTTTCGCAACGGCGGCGAGGTCGTCGAAGTTGCGCTGGCGGTGTTCGCGGGTCGCCGCTTGGTGCCAGCCGGGGCCGAACTCGCCGCCGCCGCGGACGTTTGCGACCGCGTAGGCGCCGCCCTTTTCGAGCCAGAGTTTGCCTGCGGTGGACCAGTACCAAGGTGTCGTCGAAACTTGGAAGCCGCCGTAGGCGTAGAGCAGCGTCGGAGTGTCGCCGCGAGCGCCGCGGTGAACGAAGAAATAGGGAATGCGCGTGCCGTCAGCTGAGACGGCCTCGTACTGGGCGACTTCAACGGTGCTGGCGTCGTAGCGGTCGGGCAGCGATTTGATGATCTTCGGAACCTTGCCCTTGCTCGCGATGTAGAGACGGTCGGGGGTTACGAAGCATTCGAATTTGATCAGGACTTCCGCATCGACGGGGCTTGCGCTCACCACTTCGACGCTGCCGGTGTCGGGCAACGTCATGCGGCGCCAGAACCATTGGTGGCCGTCGTAGGTAACTTCGTTGACACGGCCCTTCACGTTTTCGAGCAGGGAGAGATAAACGGCGTCGCGGCCTAGCGTGACGTCTGTGATCGCGACGCGCTGTTCGGGCGTGAACAGCGCTTTGACGGCAGGTACGACGCCGCCATTGCCGATGTATTCGTCGAGCGAGAAGCCGACGAGCGCGCCGCTTGCCGTCGTGATGCCGCCGGTCTTCCAATCGCGCGAGGTTTGGAAGAGAAGCTGACGGCTGTGCAGGCCTTTGAAGTCGAGATGCCGCGGCACGTCGATACGGGTCACACGCGAGTTTGCGTCGGCGTAGAGGACTTCGCTGTCTGAGCCCGCGAGGTTGCGGATGATGAAGATTTCGGCAGCGCCTTTTGCGTCGGCGTAGACGACCGGGCGCACTGCGCGATCGCCCGGCTTTCCCTCGTAGATCGTTTTCGCGTCGCCGATCGCCTCACCACGGTTCCAGAGTTTCACCGCGCGGGGTGCGCCCTTGCCCCAGCTCGTCGCGACGACGACGGTGTTCAAGTCAACCCATGAGACATCCGTCCGGCCGGCGCCGATATCGAAACCGTTGCGTACGAACGATTTCGTTGCGATGTCGAATTCGCGCACTACGATCGTCTCATCGCCGTTGCGCGAAAGACGGATCAAGCAGCGGGTGAACGCGGGTGCCAAACACTCGGCACCGCGCCATTTCCAATCCCGGCCTTGGGAGGCGCTGAGCGCGTCGAGGTCGATCAGTGTTTCCCAGGCTGGATCGCTGTCGCGGTAGTCGCTGAGGCGCGTGCGGCGCCAGAGGCCGCGCGGGTGGCGTTCGTCTTGCCAGAGATTGTGCACCCACCCCGCTGCAAGGCTTCCATACGGGATGCGATCCTTCGCACCGACGATCGCGGATGCGGCGGCCAGCGCCTCGCTGTAGCCGTCGTCGCTGCGGAGCGAGCGTAGCGTCTGTTCGTTTTGGGCGCGCACCCATTTCAGCGCGCGTTGGCCGCGAACGTCCTCAAGCCAGAGGAACGGATCGTCGGACGTCGCCGCGACTGCCAGGAAACAGGAAATGAGCGAGAGCAATGCTCCCGCAAACGCGGCCACAACTCGCATCGGCACTTTTTTGACCTCAAGCGCTCGAACCCAGTCGCGCCCCAAACCCCGCGCCGAATCTGTCTAACACGCGGGGTTAAGCTCCGCACCACGCGGGAGCGACGGGATAAGGGGAAAATTTTCCCGCACGCTGGGGCGTTCCGTCGCCGTCCCGTGCGCAAAAGTAGTAGGCCGAGGGCTCGCTAGTTGTGGGCGCGAATGCCATATAACGGCTCATGAGCGTCGCGTTTTACAAAATGAACGGTCTCGGCAACGACTTTGTCGTCGTCGATGCACGCGCGCGAAAGTTGAAGATCGGCGCAACTACCGCCAAGCGGATCGGCGACCGGCATCGCGGCGTCGGCTTCGATCAGTTGCTGGTGATCGAGCCTGCCAGCGGTGCGGGTGACGCGGTCATGCGTATTTGGAACCCGGATGGCAGCAAGGCGGAGGCCTGTGGAAACGGCACGCGGTGCGTCGCCGATTTGCTGTTGAAAGAATCGGGCAAGGCGTCGCTGTCGCTGCTGACCGACGGTGGTCTGTTGAACTGCCGGCGGACGGACGACGGGCGGGTGACCGTCGACATGGGCGAGCCCAAGCTCGACTGGCAGGACATTCCGCTCGCCGAGCGGATGGATACGCGCACGCTGGATATCAAAATTGGGCCTATCGATGCGCCGGTGTTGTTCGGACCGTCGGCGGTGAATATGGGCAACCCGCATTGCATCTTCTTCGTCGCGAACGCGGAGGCCCACGATCTGAAGAAGATCGGGCCGATGATCGAACATCATCCACTGTTCCCGGAGCGGGCGAATATCAGCATGGCGCAGATCAAGTCGAAGGGTGAGATCCGATTGCGCGTTTGGGAGCGTGGTGTCGGCATGACGTTGGCATGCGGGTCGGCAGCGTGCGCGACGACGGTTGCGGCGGCGCGGCGGAAGCTCGCGGACCGGAAGGTTCGGGTCGTGCTCGACGGCGGGCCGCTCGACATCGAGTGGCGCGAGGACAATCACGTGCTGATGACGGGGCCGACGGAGCTCAATTTCACGGGCGAGTTGGCGGATAGCTATTTCGCGGACGACGCGGCATGAGCGTCGAGGTGATTACGCTGGGCTGCCGGCTCAATACGTATGAGTCCGAGGTTATTCGCGACAAGGCGCGAGCTGCCGGTCTTCAAGACGCGGTGATCGTGAATACGTGCGCGGTGACGGCCGAAGCCGTGCGGCAGGCGCGGCAGGAGATTCGTAAAGCACGCCGCGCGAACCCGCTGGCACGGGTGATCGTGACGGGCTGCGCGGCGCAGACAGAGCCCGCGACGTTCGCTTCGATGCCCGAGGTCGATCAGGTTCTGGGGAATGCCGACAAGCTGGAAGCGCGCGCTTACTCGTTCGACGCACCGCGCGAGCGGGTTGCCGTCAACGACATTATGTCGGTGAAGGAGACGGCGTCTCATTTGATCGCCGGGTTTGACGGGCGTGCGCGAGCGTTCGTGCAGGTGCAGAACGGGTGCGATCATCGTTGCACGTTCTGCATCATTCCTTACGGCCGGGGTCCGTCGCGTAGCGTTGGCGCGGGCGAAGTCGTGCAGCAGGTTCGTCTGCTCGCCGGGCAGGGGTATCGTGAGGTCGTGCTGACCGGCGTCGATATCACGGCCTATGGCGCGGATTTGCCGGGTGCGCCGAAGCTGGGGTCGTTGGTCGAGAAGATTTTGACACTGGTGCCCGACATGCCACGGCTTCGGCTATCGTCGCTGGACGTTGCCGAATGCGACGAGCGGTTGCTCGATCTGTTCGCGAGCGAGGCGCGGCTCATGCCGCATCTCCATCTGTCGCTGCAGGCCGGGCATGACATGATTTTGAAGCGGATGAAGCGGCGGCACACGACGGCGCAAGCCGTTGCGTTCTGCGATGCGTTGCGGGCGCGACGCAACGACGTCGTGTTCGGGGCGGATTTCATCGCCGGATTTCCGACCGAGACGGATGCGATGTTCGAAGCCACGCTTGATCACGTGCGGGCGTGCGGGCTGACATACTTGCACGTGTTTCCGTTTTCGGCGCGGGAGCGGACGCCCGCGGCGCGGATGCCGCAGTTGAACGGCAACATCGTCAAGGCGCGCGCCGCGCGGCTTCGTGCGGTTGGCGCGGCGGCTGTCGAGCTGCACCTTCGGTCGTTGAAGGGTCTCGACATCGATGTGTTGGTCGAGAAAAACGACATCGCGCGGAGCCCGACATTTGCACCGGTGAAACTCAGCCGTTCGTATGCAGGCGGCACGCTGGTGCGGGCGCGTGTGATCGATGCCGACGCGCGGTTTGCCTATGCGGAGGCCGCTTAAGTGGCGGACGACGAGGGCAAGAAGCCAGGGTTCTTTGCGCGACTGAAGGCGGGGCTTTCGCGCTCCGCGCAATCGCTGACGCAAGGCATCACGAAGGTCTTTACGCGCAAGCGGCTCGACCAGGCGGCGCTCGACGATCTTGAGGAGTTGCTGATCGGCGCCGACATGGGCGCGAAGGTTGCGGCGGATGTGGTGGCCGAAATCAAGCGCACGCGTTTCAATGCAGACGTCGGCGAGGATGAAATTCGTGGCGTGTTGGCGGAAGAGGTTTCGAAGATTTTGCGGCGCGTGTCTAAGCCGCTGCTGATACGGCCCGAGTTGAAGCCACATGTGATTTTGGTTGCGGGCGTCAACGGGTCCGGCAAGACGACGACGATCGGTAAGCTGGCGCAGAAGTATCGCGCTGAGGGGCTGAAAGTCATGATGGCGGCCGGCGACACGTTTCGCGCGGCGGCGGTCGAGCAGTTGAAGGTGTGGGGCGAGCGGACGGGTGCGCCCGTCATCGCTAAAGAGATTGGCGCAGATGCGGCAGGGCTCGCGTTCGAGGCGTTCGAGAAAGCGCGAGCCGATGGCTTCGACGTTTTGCTGATCGACACTGCCGGGCGCCTGCAGAACAAGGCCGGATTGATGGCGGAACTTGAGAAGGTCGTGCGCGTGATCAAGAAGCTCGACCCGGACGCGCCGCACAGTGCGCTTTTGGTGCTCGATGCAACCACGGGTCAGAACGCGGTCGCGCAGGCGGAGGTTTTTCGCGATACGGCGCGTATTACCGGGCTTGTCATGACGAAGCTCGACGGCACGGCGCGCGGCGGGATTTTGGTTTCGATCGCCGAGAAATTCGATTTGCCGGTGCATTACGTGGGCGTCGGCGAGGGCGCGGACGACCTGCAACCGTTTGACGCAGACAGCTTCGCGCGGGCTCTGGTCGGCCTCGCGGCGTGACCGCGGCCGTGCGGATTGCCAGCGCCGGCTTGGTTTCCCGGGGTGACGATTGTCGCGCGATCGCGTGATTCAATGGCATCACACGCGCGAAAACGTGATGCCTGAGCACTCTGCGTTCTAGCGCCGTTCAAGCTAACGGGACTATGTTTTGGAGATGAACCCGCTCGTCAAACTCGCCGTCGATCTAGGGCCGCTTATGGTCTTCTTTCTCGGCAATTCCTATTTCGGCATCTACAACGCTACGGCCATGTTCATGGTCGCGACGCTGATCTCGCTCAGCATCAGCTATGCGATCGAGAAGAAGCTGTCGCCGATGCCGGTTGTGACCGGCGTCGTGGTCACAGTGTTCGGTGGGCTTACGATCTGGCTTGCGGACGATCTGTTCATAAAGCTGAAACCCACGATTGTGAACTCGATCTTTGCTGCGATCCTGGTCACGGGTCTTTGGACGGGTCGTCTGTTCCTGAAGGTGCTGCTCGATAGCGCGCTTCAGATGAGCGACGAGTCGTGGAAGAATTTTACTTACCGCTGGATTGGGTTCTTCATCTTCCTCGCGATTTTGAACGAAGTGATTTGGCGGAACTTCTCGACTGACTTTTGGGTTGGGTTCAAGTTGTGGGGCGTTTTCCCGATCACCGTGTTGTTTGCGATCGCGCAGACGCCTTTCCTACTCAAGCACCAGATCAAGTCGCCTGACGAAGAAACGCCTAAGGCCGCCTAAGGCCGCGGCGTGATCTGCAGGCTGAGCGCATTCAATCCGTACTGCCGTATGACGACGGCACTGTCGCCGGTTTGAACAGGCGCGGCATCGGCCGCGCGCGCTGCCTTCAATGCCTGGACTTCCGGCGCGTCTGGTAGGGCTGCGCGCTCGATCAGGATCAGCTTGGGGTCTTTGGCCGGGTCGAAAACGATTTCGATCGGTACGTCACGCGCGCCGAAGCCCGTCAACCGCGCGAGCAATGGTTCGTCTTGGTTCAGGCGCCAGGTGGTGACCAGTTCTTGGCCCGCGATGCGGATGGACTGGATGCCCGACTTTCCGCGCATGGCCAGCGCCACGTGCGTCCCGCCGCGCGCGCCTTTGATGGTGCCGCGCAGGACCTTGAGTTTGTCTTGCACCAGCGTTTGATCGATCAGGAATCGCGGCGGCTCAAGCTTCAGGTTGGCGGCCTTCTTGGAGCGAAACTCTTCCGGGAACAGGCCCGCATAAAGAAGCGGCACCGGTTCCGAGGGAAAGCCCGCTGCTTTCAGGTAGGCGTTGTCCGGTGAGCCTTCGAAGGTGACGAACCACTGATGCGCGCCGGCGCCGTCGTCGTAGTAAGAGATGTTCTGGCCGCGCGGGTGGTTTGGCGCGTAGGCGGGCATTTGGCTGGCGATCAGGGCGGCGAGCACCGTGAGCCCGGCTAGCCCTGCGATGCTCCATCGCGCTTCCCGCGCGGCGTAGGCCCACACGAAGACCGGCGTCAGCGCGAGGACGAACGGCAGCAGCACCAGGATCTTGAAATGGCTGAGGTGAAACCCGAGCACGAGCTCGAACAAGAGCAGGAACGCCAACCAGAAAAAGGCCGTCAGAGCGAAGCCTGCGACGCCGGTGACCGCCAACGCATCGCGCCTGGTTAGCGTTTCGACCCAGCCGATGAGCGCGACGCAGGCGGCCGGCCACACAAGGGGATAGGATGCGCCTGTTACTGTCGCGGCGACGGCAAGCGCAAGGGTTGCGAGGACGAGCCAGCTTGCGAGCAATAGAGCGCGCATATCGACGCGGTTCGCGACGACATAGGCGAGGCCAAGCGATACCAAGATGCCGGCCGAGGCGAGTGCGATCCGCCCGGGCCAGGGGGCTGGGTGATCTATGGGATGGACGCCCGGCCAAATGCCCAGCGGGAACGAGAGCATCCAACCTGCGGCGTACAGCAATACCGCGCTCGCTACGATGGCGAGGGCCGACCAAGCGATCGCCATGGCCGAGAAAACGCCGCGGTGGACGACGATGAGGCCGATGATCGCGATGAGCGAGATCGCCGCGATCGGCACGTTCAGCGCCGCGGGCCAGACTAGAAAAACGAGGCCGTGAACGTCGAAGTAGCTGGCATCCGAGTCCGACTTCAGTGCGGCAAGGCCGGTTCCGGCAAGTGCGGTCACTATGGCGAACGCGTTGTCGCCGTGGTGTTGCAGCGTGTTGCGGTCAAGGTTCGCGAGATTGTCGCTGCGCGAGTGATAGAGCGAGGCCGAGTTCGAAAAGGCGAAGTTGAAGCCGTTGAGGTTTGCCGCTTTCCGGTAGACGCTGAAATCCGTGTCGTTCGGCAGCAGCTGGTAGATTTCGTAGGTCAGCGAATTCGCGCGCGGGTTCGGGACCGTCCGGGCGAAGAGCTGCATCAGATTCGCGCTGCCCTTGCCGGTTTCGAACATCATCGAGGGGCCGGAGGCGCCGCGGGCTTCGACGTTGACGACGATGCCGACTTGCTTGAACAGCGGGTGGCGTTGCGCAAAAGCGAGCGCGCCGCGCAAGCCCATCTCCTCGCCGTCGGTGATCAGGAAGATGATGTCGTTCTTCGTCGTGCGCTTCGCCATTGTCTTGGCGAGTTCGAGCATGATGGCGGTGCCGGACAGATCGTCCGCGACGCCGGGACCTGCGGGGACGCTGTCGTAGTGCGCGGTGGCGAGGATGGCTTTGCCGGGTGTCGAGCCCTTCTTCACCGCGATGATGTTTTCGACGTAGGTGCAGCCGGGGCGCGTTTCGGGCGGGGCGCATTGCGCGGTCGCTTGGATTTCGGGCGTGTAGCCGGCGGCGGTCAGTTCGGCGACGATGCGGCCCTTGATCGCGATGTTTTCGGGGGAGCCGGCCATATGCGGGACTTCAGGGCCGAGAATCCGCGCCAGCGTTTCCATTGCGCGGGCTTGAGTGAAGCCGGTGTTCGCGATGCCGGTTGGGGCTTCGAGTTGCGCGGTTGCCCAGATCATGAAGAGTGCCGTCACGGCGACGGCGCCGAGCAGGGTCGCGACAAATCGGGTGTTCATGATCCTGTCCCCATTGCGACGGACCTTAGCCTAGGTCTTCTGGCTTTGTCTTTGGTTTGAACGGGCAGAGGTCTTGCACGGGGCAGACCGGGCATCTTGGCTTGCGCGCCACGCAGGTGTAGCGGCCGTGCAGGATCAGCCAATGGTGAGCGTGCTGCATGAAGCGGGTTGGTACGACCTTCAGCAGCTGGTCTTCGATCTCTCGTGGGGTCTTGCCCTTCGCCAGGCCCATGCGTTGGGCCACGCGGAAGACGTGAGTGTCGACGGCGATCGTTGGCTCGCCGAAGGCCATGTTCAACACCACGTTCGCGGTCTTGCGGCCGACGCCGGCGAGCGCTTCCAGAGCCTCGCGGTCGCGGGGAACTTCGCCCGCATGGTTAGCGATGAGGGCTTTTGACAGAGCAATCACGTTTTTGGCTTTCGAGCGGAACAGGCCGATCGTTTTGATGTGATCGATCAGCTTGGCCTCACCCAGCTTCACCATTTGCTCCGGCGTTTTGACGAGTTTGAAGAGCGGCCCGGTCGCCCGGTTGACGCCTTTGTCGGTTGCCTGCGCCGACAGCACCACCGCCACGAGCAGCGTGTAGGGGTTGATGTACTCCAGCTCGCCCTTCGGGATTGGCACTGCGGCAGCCAGGCGTTCGAAGATGGCGTCGGCTTTTTTGCACTTCGACATGTTGGACTTCGACATAGGGGGCCCACTTTGCTAGAGTTTGCCTATGGCTTGCAAAGAGATGATGCTCATTCTCTGTGCGCGGATCGGGTTCAATCCCCCTGCGGCCTAACGGCCTGATTCCGCTCCTCCATTCGCCACCTTTTCGACGAGCAATTCCATGTCCAGCAAATCCGCGACGCACAATCAGACCAAGCATTGGCAGGCGCTTGATGCGCTCCACCACATTCATCCGTTCACCGAGACCCAGGCGCTGAATAAGAAGGGCGTTCGCGTCATCACGAAGGCCGATGGGATTTACCTTTGGGACTCGGAGGGCAACCGGCTGATCGATGGGATGTCGGGGCTTTGGTGTGTGAATGTCGGATATGGGCGCAAGGAATTGGCTGAGGCCGCTTACGAGGCGATGTTGCAGCTGCCCTACTACAACTCGTTTTTTCAGACGACGAATCCGTATGCGACCGAACTCGCGGCGAAGATCGCGAGCCTGCTGCCGGCGGGGTTGAGCCGCATTCTGTTCGCGAACTCGGGGTCGGAGGCGAACGACACGGCGTTGAAGCTGATCCGGTACTATTGGAACCTGCAGGGGAAGCCGCAGAAGAAGATTCATATTTCGCGCGAGTACGGCTACCACGGGGTCACGATGGCGGCCGCCTCGCTGTCGGGGCTTACCCCCATGCATCCGCAATTCGACCTACCGCTTCCTGGGTTCGAGAAGGTGCCGACCGCTTATTGGTACATGTTCGGGGAGGGCAAGGACCCGGTTGCCTATGGGCAGGCGGTTGCTGGCAAGCTCGAAGAGAAGATTTTGGAATTGGGGCCGGATCGTGTGGCTTCGTTCTCGGCCGAGCCTATTCATGGTGCGGGGGGACTGCTGTTCCCGCCGGAGGGGTACTGGGCGGAGATTCAGAGGATTTGCGGCAAGTACGATGTGCTGCTGCATGTCGATGAGGTGATTACCGGGTTCGGACGGACGGGCGAGTGGTTTGGGTCGCAGACCTACGGCATTGCGCCGGACATTATGACCATGGCGAAGGGTATCTCCTCAGGCTACCAGCCGATTTCGGCTGTCGCATTGGGCCCACGCGTGGGCGATGCCGTCGCAACTGCGAACGAAGAGTTGGTGCACGGCTATACCTGGTCCGGCCACCCTGTCGCCTGTGCTGTGTCTTTGAAGAATTTGGAGATCATCGAAAGGGAAAAACTCGTCGAGCGCGTGCGTGACGACATCGGGCACTACTTTCAGGCGAAGGTTCGGGAGCTTAGCTCTCACCCGCTGGTGGGTGAGGTGCGCGGCAAGGGCCTTCTGGCGGCGATCGAACTCGTTAAAGACAAGACGAAGCGTACGTTTTTCCCGCGCGATCTCGAT
This sequence comes from Micropepsaceae bacterium, assembly GCA_046153995.1. GTDB lineage: Bacteria > Pseudomonadota > Alphaproteobacteria > Micropepsales > Micropepsaceae > SZUA-430. Next base: position 3,197 of record JBJXEH010000014.1, on the reverse strand, counting down.
GTGGGCACGCAGTGCCGGAACCACTGTTTCGCGAACGGGCTCGTCATGCGGGCAATCCGGGACACGATGGTTCTTTCGCCGCCTTTGATTATATCTCGCGACGAAGTGGACGAAATTGTCAGGCTCGCGCGGCGGTGTTTCGACTTAACGGCGAGCGATCTCGGGTTACCCACAGGCTAGTTGCACGATGCTCGTTGCCTGTTCCCCACGGCTCACAAAAACGATGTGTCTGAAGGGCCATAGTCATTAACATTGTGTAAGAGCCAAAAAAAAAGTTGCCCACTGTGACCTCCGCGCATATAGTGAGTCGCAGATGGTTGATTTGATGCTGGTTTCGCGTTGCCCCCCCGCTAGCGGGACCGGTTTTCAGCCATCTAAGCGTCAGAATATCCCCTCCTGACGCGTGGCGCGTTAAAGCGCGTTTTGACCCCCGGCTGGACGCACAGCCGGGGGTCTTTTCATTTCTGGTTGTACCTCCCGCCTTGCTGCACGCAGCCCGTTAGATGCCAGCGCTTCGAATCGCTACCTGGAACATCAACTCCGTACGCCTGCGAATCGGGATCGTGGGCAAGTTCGCGCGCGAACAGAAGATCGACGTGCTGTGTTTGCAGGAGACGAAGGTTGCGGACAGTTCGTTCCCGCATAAGGCGGTGCGGAAGCTCGGCTTTGAGCACGTCGCGATCAACGGGCAGAAGGGCTATCACGGCGTCGCCGTGCTTTCGCGCGTGCCGTTCGACAAAGTCGAGCGCCGCGAGTTCTGCGCGAAGGGCGATGCGCGGCATGTTCGCGTGACGCTGCCCGGCGGGATCGAGGTGCACAATTTCTATGTGCCGGCCGGCGGCGACATTCCCGACCCCAAGGCGAACGAGAAGTACGCGCACAAGCTTCAGTTCTTGGATGAAATGACATCGTACTTCGAGGGGATGAAGGGTAAACGGTCGGCGACGCGCGTTGTCGTGGGCGATTTGAATGTGGCGCCTTTCGAGCATGACGTTTGGAGCCACAAACAGTTGCTCAATGTCGTCAGCCATACACCGCCCGAGACGACGCGGATGGCGGCGGCTTACGCGGCGCACGATTGGATCGACGTGACGCGCTCGTTCGTGCCGATGGACGAGAAAGCCTACAGCTGGTGGAGCTACCGCAATCAGGATTGGAAGAAGTCCGACCGCGGACGGCGGCTCGACCACATCTGGGTGAGCCCGGCGCTCAAAGGGGCGGTGAAGAAGCATTCCATCTTGCGCGACGCGCGCGATTGGAAGCGCCCGTCGGACCACGTGCCAGTGGTGGTGGAGATCGAGACATGAAATGCGAACGATGTGGGCTTGAGATTTCCTGGCCAGTGTCGATCTCGAAGATCGATCGGCTGGCTCTCCTTGAACTGGCAAATCGGAGTCGAATCGAGAGCGTGAAGGCACTCGTTGATCGGCATGGGATGCGGTTGGCGGATGCGAAAACAATCGCGTCGCATTTGCCCGAGGTCGCCGGAAAGTGCAGCCGCGGATGCGACGCAGCGCTGATGGCTGGCCAGCGCTCTTGTCCAAAGTGCAAAGCCCTTACCCTTGGTGCCGACTAGGGACGCTTTAGCTGCGTGATCATCACCGTCGAAGAGGCGGTGGCGATGAGTTTGCCTGCCTCTTCCTTCAGGTCGGCTTCGAGGAAGATGACGGTGCCACCGCGGCGGATTGTGCGGGCTTCGGCGATGAGGCGGGTGCCGGGTTTGCCTTGGGCCAGGTAGTTCACCTTCATTTCGAGCGTGGGCGTGATTTGGCCCCATTCGATCGTAAGGCCGGCCGCGAGCGCTATCACATCGTCCATCATGGCCGCCGTCATGCCGCCATGGATGGCGCCAAAGCGGTTCGCCAGCGTTTGTGTCGTGTCATAGGCGACGCGGACGGTGCCGCTCTCCACATCGACATCGAGGATCTCTTGGCCGAGCACGACTGCGGCTTCGGCGCGGCGCTTCAGCATCGCTTGGATGTTCGGCGGGTATTTTTCGGGATTGGCGCGGTCGATCGGCATTATTCGAGGCCTGCGGCGCGCAGCTTCGCGTGGGCGGTGGAGAGTTCTTTGTTGACGTTGTTCAGGCGCACGGCGAGTTCGCGCATGATTTCGAGCGGCATTTGCGGGATGTCGCGCAGCATCTGCAGGAACTGGTCTTTCTTGATGCGGAGCGTGTCGAGCGGTTCGGCGGCGATAATGGTCGCGGTGCGTGGCATTTCGCAGAGCAGCGCCATCTCGCCCACGATGTTGTTCGCGCCGATGTGGGCCACGACGACTTCCCCTTTCGGCGAGTTCACGGCGACGTCGACCTTGCCTGTCAGGATGAGATAAGCGCTTTCGCCGCGGTCGCCTTCGCGGAACAGCACAGCGCCCGCGTCGAAGGACAGACGCTCGCTAGTGAACGCCAGCAACTTCAGGCGCGAGGTGTCGATGTTTGCGAACAGCGGAACGCGGCGCAGGAGTTCGACTTCGCTTAGGATACTCATCGGGCTACTCCCAAGTTCATTGCGCGGCCTCGCGAACGGCGGTTTGCGCCTGGTCCGACGTTAGCTTTCCGTGGTCGAAATGCAGCACGCGTTCGAAACGGCTGGCGAGATCGGCCTTGGTTAGGATCCAGAGCGTCGCCTTGCCTTTGCGATGCGCGATGACGCGTTCGACAATCGCCGTCTTTTGCTGGTCGTCGAGGTTCGCGAGTGCGCCGTTGACCACCAGGACCTGCGGGTCTTTGACGAGCGCGCGTGCAAGACCCAGCTTTTGGCGCTGCCCCGTGTTCAAGCGTTTGCCGGCGGCGCCGACGTTGTAAGCGAGGCCTTCTTCGATGATTAGGTCGCGGACGTCGAGTTGGTCGAGGATTTCGCGGACAAGGACGTTCACGCGCTCTTGCGCGCGAGCAATGCCGTAGGATACGCGGCCGAGCAAGATGTTGTCTTGGATCGAGGCCGAGGCAGCGTATTCGTCTTCTTTGTAGAACGAGATGCGCGCAGCCAAATCGGCGGGCAGCGTCTCAGCGAACGTCTTGCGCGCGGCGAGCAAGCGCTCGCGAATCTCGGGCGTGATCAAGCCCAAACGATGGCGTGCTTCGACGTAGCGGAGCGGCAGAACCGACAGACGCGTACGGTCTTCGTAGGAAAGCTCCGCCATTTTCGAGCGCTTCATGATCTGCTGGTAGGCGGGCAGTTCGCTTGCCGGGATGA
>JBJXEH010000013.1:0-51871 GCA_046153995.1 Micropepsaceae bacterium | reverse complement strand
TTGATGTCTTTCTTGTGAAGCACGAAGTATGGGACTTTCGTACCGTCCTTCGAGGTCGCTTCGAATTGCTGCACCTGCATGCCCGATGCGTCGAAGCGCGGCGGCAGGGATTTCGTCTTCGCGAACGCGCCGCCGGCAGCGTCGCCGACGTAGAGCGCGTCGGGTTCGAGGAAGCCCGCGACATTGACGAAAATCTTGTCGTCGAGATTGCGCGCCGCGACCACGCCGATCGAGGCGTTGGCAGGAAGATTAAGCTTCGTGCGCGTCCACGTGCCGCTTGCAAAGGCGTAGGAGTAGAGCGCGCCCTTCACATTCTCATAGACGGCAACGAGCAAGCGGTTACGCGTGCTGGATACCTGCTCGATCGACTCGCGCGGACCCGGTTGATAGATGACCGTCACCTTTGCGGTTGCGACGTCGCGCTTGAGGTCGTCCAAGGCGAAGGCCACCAAGGCGCCCTTCTTCATCGACGTACCGGCCCAAATCCAGTCGTCTTCGAGCGTTAGGACGAGTTGACCCGCGACCAACGACTGAACGGACGATTTCAGCGGAAACGGCAGGCGCTGCGGCCCCTTGTCCGTCGAGAGGTAGTGCTCCGTTTCGAAAAACGAGACATAGCGCGTGAACGTGACCGCTTGGACCTTGCCGTCGGCATCACGCCAGACGGCGGCACCGGCGGAGACGTCTTTCGCTGTACCGCGATAGACCTCGACGGCGTCTTCGAGTTTCGTGCCGCGTTTCCAGAGTTTGGCGACGAATGGGTAGCCTGACTCTGTCATCGTGCCCGGGCCCCAATCGCGTCCGACGTACAACGTGTCGGCGTCGAGCCATTCGACGTCTTGCTTGCCCGCGGGCAAGCGGAAGCCGTTTTCGACGAACGCCTTCGCCTTAGTGTCGAATTCGCGAATTTCGACGGCGTCCTTGCCGCCGTCTGAGAGGCGCAGGAGGCAACGCGTTTCTTCGGGTTCTAAACAGGTCGATCCTTTGAACACCCAGTTTGCATTTTCGGCCTTCGCGAGTGCGTCGAGGTCCAGCATCGTCTCCCAAAGCGGGTCCTTCTGCGCGTACCCCTCGAGCGTGGTGCGGCGGAGGAGGCCGCGGACGTTCTTGTCGTCCTGCCAGAAGTTCGTGACTCTATCCGCGCGAAAACCCGGCATCGGGATGCGGTCTTTGGCCTCCAAGATGGCGAGCGCTTTCGTTTCCAGATCGGCGTAGCGCTTATCGGCCTGCAAGAGCTTAAGCGAGCGATCGTTCTGCGCGCGCACCCATGTGAGGGCCTTCTCACCCTCGACCTCTTCGAGCCAAAGGAAAGGATCGGCTTCTTCTGCGATCGACATGCCGGCGCCTACCAAAAATGCTGCGGAGATAGGAAGATCAATTTGCGCACGGACTTGCCCCCAATCGGTCGCGATTGAGGGCAAGAGGTAAGCGACGGCTGTGGCCAGGTCAAACCCGCCCGGGGCTTCAGCCTGCGTAGGGAACGCCTAGACCCGCGATCGCCTTGCGCTCTTCGGCGATGCAGGCGGCGAAGCTGGGGCGCGCGTGGGTTGCTTCGAGGAAGCGAACGAGGTTCGGCCAGCGCTGCGCATCGGGCCAGTAGCCCGCGTGCGCCACGTTGACGAACGGCGAGGCGACTGCGATGTCCGCGATTGTCAGGGTATCGCCAATGTAGTGTGCGCGGCCATGCAGTTCCTTCTCAAAGTAGTCAAGGAAGCGCGGCACTTTGTTCGTCCACGTGTCGTCGGCGAGCTCGTGGTTGGCATCCTTGCCCATCAAGCGGTTCACGATGGTCGCGCGGAACAGCCCGCCACCGACCGTGCCGATGAAGTCGCTGTCGGCGTATTCTTCCAGCCACAGCGCCCGGCCATAGGCAAAGGGCTGCGACGGGTACATTGGCGCCGCCGCGTACTTGCGTTCGAGGTAAGCGCAAATTGCAGAGGAGTCGGGCAGCGTCGCGTCGGGGCCTTCGCTTTCGTCGCGAAGCACGGGAATGCGCTTCAGCGGTGAGATCGCGAGAAGCTCTTCGGACGGCGCGAACGGGCTGACCGGATCGTGCTTGTAGGCGATGCCTTTCTCGGCGAGCACGACGCGGACTTTGCGAACGAACGGCGACAGCGCGGCACCGTAGAGAGTGATGGTCATTCGGCGGCTTCCTTCATGACAATGGGCGACGGTTCAGGTTGCCCCGTCTTCGGCAGCGATGGCAATGCCGGTGCGAGTTGCGGCAGCGGCTCCGGCGGCGGGCCCAACATTAGTGAGAGGGCGTCGGCAGCGAAGTGGACGTCGAAGGTGAAGCCTAGGGCTTGCGCTCTCGACGGTACGACACGCTGAGAGAAAAGGAAGATCGAGCTCATCTCGCCCAGCATCGTGCGCAACAGCCATGCTGGCGCGCTAAGGAACAACGGGCGGTTCAGGGCACGAGCGAGTGCGCGCTGGAAGTCCGCGTTGCGCACGGGTTCGGGAGCTGTCGCATTGATCGCGCCATGCCAGAGCGGATCGTCGATGGCCGCGAGCAGCATTCGTAAAAGGTCGGGGCGCGCGATCCAACTCATCCATTGTTGGCCCGAACCGAAGATCGCGCCGAGGCCGAAGCGCGCGGGTAGCGCCATCATCGGCAGCGCGCCGCCGCTCGCGTCGAGTACCAGACCGACACGCAGGCACACGACGCGCATGCCAAGCGCTTCGGCGCGCGTAGCTGCGTCTTCCCAGGCGCGGCAGAGATCGGCGGCGAAACCCTCCCCTACCCTTGCGCTTTCGCGGAGCGTCTCGTCACCTCTGTCGCCGTAGAAGCCGATTGCCGAGGCGTTGACCAAGACCGCTGGCGCATGGTCGAGCGTTCTGATCCAGCCAATCAGGTTGTCGGTTAGATCGATGCGCGACTGCCAGATCTGCTTGCGGCGGGCACGCGTCCACGGCAGCCCGATGATCGGCGCGCCGGCGAGGTTGACGATCGCATCGATGCGCGTCTCGCGCGGGAGTGCGTCCAGGCGCTCCACATGCGTGACGCTATCACCAAACCGCGCGCGGGATTGCCGCGCATCGCGAGCGAACACGAACACGCGATCGCCGCGGGCGAGCAGGCGTTCGACGAACGCCGCGCCGATGAAGCCGGTGGCGCCGGTCACGAGGATCGTGCGCAAGCTGGGATGCTCCGATTTGGCCGACGCTGGGCGATACCGTCCGAGCGCGCGTACCGCCATCACGTTGCGGATCGAGAAGGCCAGCACGCCAATCGAGGCGAGGGTGAAGAACCACGAGAAAACACCGTGCGAGACAAATGAGATACCAGTTGACGCCGCCGTTTGAGCAAGCAGCCACGGAATCGTTAGACCAAGGAACGATCCGTACAGAACAGCAAGCACCGTATGCAGCACACGCTCGAACGGCGGCAAGCGGCGCGTGCGGTCTTCTTCGAGGAAGTCGGCGATAGTGATCGCGACTTCCGTGAGCATCAGCGCCAAGACAGCGGCGGCAAAAATGCCGGCAGGTTGTGCCCATGCGAAGACTAGGAACAGGATTGCGTAGATGCCTTCTCGCGCGCTGTGCAGCATAAGTTCGCGGCGAGCGGACGGTTTCGACGGCAGGCGCTCGGTGATCTCATGGTGCAGCACATTGTCGACTGCGCCGAGGATAGTTTGGGCAGCAAGGATAAGGAGCGCGATGAGGGTCATGACGCCGGGTCCTCAAACACGCCGTCTTGGAACACCGTTCGCCCCAACCATGGGTGATCGAACGTCAGCGTGAAACGGAAGCGGCGTTCGCCCAAATCGGTGTGGCGGACTTCGGCGATGCCGGGCGTGACCCACACAGGAAGCGCGATGCTCACCCCTCCCATCCGCCAGAAGAATTGGCGCGAGCGGAAGACGAGGCTGCCATGGTCGGCGGACACATCCAGCAGCATCGTCCATCCGCCCGCGCAGCACTCGAACAGTCGTCCGTCTTCCGACAGACGCTTGGTCGAACGCATTTCGAACGCCAAGCCCAACGGCCCGCGGTACTCCCGCGCCCATGATATGCCACCGTGCTCGGCGCTGACTTTTACAGTTGCGCGTGCTTGCCCCGCGAAGAGCGGTAACGGCGAACCGAACGCTAGAAGAGCCCACGCGAACGCCCTGCCCGCCCAGGTTAGCTGCGTGGTGGCAGAACCTTCGTAGATCGCGGGCGTCGTCCGTGAGAACCGCGCGCGCACCGCTTCGGGTAGCGAAACCCACGCGCGGGCCCCGAGAATTCGGGCGATCGTGTCGCTGTGGTCGTGGCCCTCGTCTTCAACTGCCCTGGGACCGCTCCACAGCACGTTCGTCAATGCGAAGGCCATGGGCTGCTCCTATCTGGAGGCGATGAGACGGGCGACACCGGCGCCCAGTTTGATCAAGCGTTGCAGCGTCGGCCGGGGCACGCGGCGCATCTGCTCGTACCAACCGGTCATACGCTCGATGAAAGCGAGCATTTCGGTAACGCGCTGTTTGACGTCAGGCGGCGTTGCCGGATCGGTTTCGGCGAGGTCGCGCGCGGCGCGAAGAACTTCGAGCGTCGGGTCGATCTCGCGCTTCTTGCGTTCATCGACGATCGTCTGCACCACGTCCCACGTGTCGCCCCTGGCCTCGTAGTAGTTCCGCCGGTCGCCGATCATGTGGATCAGCGTAACCAGGCGATAGGTCTGGAGTTCTTCGAGGGAAGTCGACGCGTTCGAGCGTGCGATGCCGAGCGTTTCGGCGATCTCCTCGGCGTTCATGGGGCGGCCCGTGAGCCAGAGCAGCGCGTGGATTTGGGCGACGGAGCGATTGACGCCCCAACGTGCGCCCATTTCACCCCAATGGAGCACCACTTTTTCAATGACTTGCGGCAGCGGCATGGGACACCTGCCTGTTCTTTCTGTCTTGACAGAAATTACTGACGGTCGGAGCTTAGTTCAAGGGCCGAACTGCGCGACCCGCGGACGCAGCGGCGTTATCCACAGCCCAAACCCGCGACCGGGGGTGGTGGCGGCAGCCGGAGACCCCAACCGCGCAGTAGCGCGGTTTCTTGAAGCTGACACAGTTGCCCCCCACGTTAAGCTTTCGCCGACTCCCGAATGGAGCGGCAACACCGAGGAGCTAGGATTTCATGGGACGGTTTTTGGCGTTTCTATTTGTGTTCGTACTGGGCGGCCTCATCGGCGCCGTCGTTGGCGGTGGTCTCGGCGCGGTCACCGGCGGTTATGCTGGTGCGTGCAAGGCGGTCGATACTGCCGTTGCTCAGGGCGCCCTGACGCAAGACGAAGCAAATGCCACGATCAAAGCGATCGCGGGTGAGATCGGTGTAAAGGCGGAGCAGAAGCAGCAAATCGTCGATGCGCTGAAGCGCGCTAACCAGCCGCCGTCGCCCTGCTCGACCGCGATTGAGGCACTCTAGACATTATTGTCAGGAGCCGCACGAGCGGCGCGGCTCCTGTCGAACAACCCGCGGTTGTTTGAGCTATCCGTGCACCAGGCTCACTCGGACGTGAACCAACTCACGGCATTTTAACGGGTGTGTGTCCCCGTATTCGTGTTTCCTCCGGCCAAAGACGTCGCGGGGGGATACGTGAACGCCAAGTTTTTTGCGCAGCTCGCGGGGGCGAGCGCGTCAGTATTGCTATCTGTGACGTTGGCCTCGGCCGCCGATCCGGTGCCGGCACGCGACTTCTCGACTTATCAGCCAACAGCGCCCGCAACCCGCATCCAGCCCTCTGAGGCGCCGAAGATCGACGCCAATTTGTCCGACGCGGCTTGGGCAAACGCGCGGGTCATTAGCGACTTCTACCAACTTGAACCGAACGAGAAGCAGCCGGCGAGCGAGCGCATGGAAGTGCGCGTACTTTACGACGAGAATAACATCTATTTCGCGTTCCACGTTTACGACAGCGAGCCGGACAAGATCACGGCCTCCATCAAGTCGCGCGACGGCAACTTGAGCAGCAACGATCTGATACGCATTTATCTCGATCCCTATAAGACGCGCCGAGACGGTTACCTGTTCGAAGTGAATCCCCTGGGAGCGCGTTTCGACGGATTGTTACAAAACAACAGCGATATCCTTGGGGAATGGGACACGATTTGGCACGCGCAAGCGCGCATCGTCGAAGACGGGTGGATTGCCGAAGTTGCGATCCCTTTCCGCAGCATTTCTTACGATGCTGCGAGCAACGATTGGGGCTTCGACATCTTCCGTCTCATTCGCCGCAAAGGTGAACGCATCCGCTGGTCCCAGATCGACAATCAGCGTTCGTCGCGCGACATCTCGCGTTCGGGCAACCTCACCGGCATCGCGAACACTGCGCAAGGTTTGGGGCTCGATCTGCAGCCGTTCCTTGCCGCTCGCTACAAGCACGAATGGCGAACCCCACGCGAAGACGACGTCACGCTCGAGCCATCCGGCAACATTTTCTACAAAATCACGCCGTCGCTCACCGGCACGCTGACGTTCAACACCGACTTTTCGGATGCGCCGTTAGACAGCCGGCAGATCAATACCGGGCGGTTCGGCCTCTTCTTCCCCGAGACGCGCGACTTCTTCTTGCAAGACGCCGCCGTATTCGAGTTCGGCGGTAACAATCTGAACAACGACGTCAACGGCATACCCTTCTTCTCGCGCAACATCGGCCTCGTAAACGGCACGCCCGTCGATATCGTCGCTGGCGGAAAACTATCGGGTCAACTTGGCAACCTGGGCATCGGCGCTCTCATCGTCGATACCGCGGGAACGGAGACGACCGACAACCAAATCCTCTCCGCCGCTCGCTTCACCATGCCCGTGCTCGAAGAGTCGAAACTCGGCATCGTCTTTACGAACGGCGACCCGACGGGCGCGACCGAAAACACCGTCGGAGGTGCCGATTTCCAGTTTCGCAACGCGACCTGGTTCGACGGGAAACAGATTCAAGCCGACTTCTTCTACGAACGCAGCTTCTCAAGCGCATTCGGGGACGACGACGCCTTCGGGACGCAGTTATCGTTCCCGAACGAACCGCTCGGCGCCCGGTTCCAATTCAAGGAAGTCGGCGCGAACTTCTCGCCTGCGCTTGGCTTCGTGAACCGGCCCGGCATCCGCTCGTACGACGGCAATTTCTACTGGTTCGAGCGCCCTAAGGACTCCTGGATCAGAACTTGGAACTTGGGGACGTTCTACAATTTCGTAACGGACCTAAACGACCACTTGGAAACGCGCGAGAACGGCGTGTTCTTCGAACTCCAAACCCAGGACACCGACATGTTCGAGATCGTCCTGTTCAACAATCTCGAAGATATCCCTTTCTCGTTCTTCCTGCCGAGGGGCGTGCTTATTCCAGCCGGCGAGTACGAGTGGAACGCGGCCGTTATCAACGTGAACACGTCGATCGGCCGGCCGGTCTCGGGCGGCATCTCGATCCGCTGCTGTGACTGGTTCGGCGGACGGCGATTTGGAGCCTCTACCTACGTCAACTGGCGTCCCGACACGACGTGGGAGATCGGTGCGAACCATCAGTTCATCGCCATCGCTTTGGCGACAGGTGACGTCGAGATCCAAGTGTATGGCCTGAACGTGGGGCTCAACTTCACGCCCGACATGCAGCTGCGCACGCAGATTCAGTACGACAACATCAGTCAGGCGTTCGGGCTTTCGGCGCGCTACCGATGGGAGTTCGAGCCGGGGTCGGAGCTGTTCGCTTCCCTTGGGGAATCGGGCGATCTGATCGACGGGCGGCACTACACTTCATCTACGACGCAAATGTCGGTACGGATCGGGCAATTGATGCGGTTCTAACGGGCGTGACAGTGCCGGGGGCGTCGTGCCAAAACGCCCTATCGCTATTCACACCTGAAGGATCACCCACATGAAAATCGACAAGACTGTCTCCGCCGTCGTCACCGGCGGCGCGTCGGGCCTCGGCAAAGCGAGCGCGCAGGCGCTGGCTGCCGCCGGCGCGAAGGTCGCCATCTTCGACATCAACGAAGCGGCGGGCGAGGCCGTTGCCAAAGAAATCGGCGGCGTCTTTTGCAACGTCAACATCATGAGCGAAGAGAGCGCGCTCGCGGGCTTCGAGAAGGCACGCAAGGCGCACGGTCAGGAACGCGTGCTTATTCACTGCGCGATGGCGGCGCGGCGCGGCAAGACGCTTTCGTTCGACAAAGAGACGCGCGGCTACAAACGCACGTCTACCGCAGATTATGCGTTCGGCGTCGAAGGCATTTTGGTCGCTAGCTACCGGATGGCGTCGCTTTCGGCGCTCGGCATGGCAAGCTTGCCGGAAATGGAAGACGGCGAGCGCGGGTCGATTGTGTTGACCGCTTCCGTGGCGGCTCAAGACGCGCAAATCGGTCAGGTGATCTACGGCTCGGCGAAGGCCGGCGTGAATGGGCTCGTGCTGCCGATGGCGCGCGATCTGATGGACGTGGGCATCCGCGTGAACTCGATCATGCCGGGCATCTTCGCGACGCCACTAATGTTAGGCGCACCGCAAAATGTACTCGACAGCCTCGCCGCGTCCGTGCCGTTTCCGAAGCGGTTGGGTAAGCCGGACGAGTTCGGCAGCCTGGTGCTCGAACTCACGCGCAACACTTATTTCAACGGACAGTGCTTGCGGTTAGACGGCGCCATCCGCATGGCGCCGCGGTAACGCCTATGGTGCGCTCGCCGCGTCCAGCGCGGCGAGATGCGCCGGCGAGAGGCTGAGCTTCAACGCCCCCAGCGACTCTTCGAATTGGTCGACGCTCGTTGCCGAGGCGATCGGGGCTGCGATCGTCTTGCGCGTCATCAACCAGGCGAGTGCGATTTGCGCGAGAGTGGCGCCGGTCGCCGATGCTACCTCGTCCATCGCGGCTAGGATTTTCTTTCCCCGCAGGTTCAGGTAGTTGCCCATGCGGCCGCCGCGGATGCTCTTCTTGAAGTCGGCTTCGGAACGGTACTTGCCCGTGAGGAAGCCGGAGGCGAGGCCGTAGTATGGGATCACACTAACGCCTTCGCGGGCGCAGAGGTCTTGCAGCGGGCCTTCGAAGCCTGCGCGGTCGGAGAGGTTGTAGAGCGGCTGCAGCGTTTCGTAGCGCGGCAGGCCTTGTTTCGCGCTGATCTCCAGCGCGGCTTGAAAGCGGTCGGCCGAGAAATTTGAGGCGCCGATTGCCCGCACTTTCCCGGCTTTGATCAGATTGGCGTACGCGTCGAGCGTTTCTTCCTGCGGCGTATCCGCGTCGTCGCGGTGCGATTGGTAGAGGTCGATGACGTCGACGCCGAGGCGTTTCAAGCTATCGTCGCAAGCGGCGAATATGTTTGCCTTCTTCAAGCCTTGCCGGCTGGCCAGCATGCCGACTTTGGTCGCGATCAACACTTTCGCGCGCGCCGCGGGTCCGCGCGCCCTCAGCCACGCGCCGATCACCGTTTCGGACTCGCCGCCTTTGTGGCCCGGTGCCCAGGCGGAATAGACGTCGGCCGTGTCGATCAGCGTGACCCCTGCCTCGACGCAGCGATCGAGCAAGCGAAACGATACGGCCTCGTTCGCCGTCCAGCCGAACACGTTACCGCCGAATGCGAACGGCACGGTTTCGAGGGCTGATTTTCCGAGCTTACGTTTCATGGGTCAGCAATCTCTCATCGGTTTGTCACGCGTGAGTGCGCAGATCATGGTCGTTCCGCGCGAGGGACCGTAGGTGAGGATCAACTGTTCCTTCAGCGTCGCCCACTTGTCCTTCGTATCGGCGACGGCCGCTTCAACGGCGTTGCGGAAGTTGCTGTTGATCTTGCCGCGGTCGGTTGTTCCTGCGCCGATCTGCGGATCGATCGTGCCTTTGTCTTTATTCAGCGCCAGATGTTTGACGCGCGGCGCGGCGTTCGGACCGTAGTTGCAGTACTTGGGTTCGGAGATTGCCGACTTCGCCTCGAAGCAACCGGAGATAAGGCCCGCGGGGAACGGCTTATCCGTGCGTAGGTCGAGATAAGGCGAGGGGCCACGGTTGTTTAGGCCCGGCGGGTTTGCAGGCGAGGCCGCTGCCTTGTCGGCAGCGTCCGTCCAGTTCGTGTGCGAGTAGAAGTCTTGCGACGCGTGCAGCAGAATGCCGAAGTGCTCCAGCACGTTGCACTTTGCACGGCCGTTGATCTGACCGCCGAAACGGCAGGCGACGATGGTCGGGAGCTGGCTGTCGCGCAGCTTGCCGTTCGCATCCAGCAGGCCGCCCGCGGCCTCCACCGCCGCGTCCAGTTTCGTCGCCATCCATGCGCGGCACGCTTCAAGGGTCGCTTGCGCGGCTGCTTTCGTCTGCGGGTAACCTGCAACGTCGAAGTAATCGCCGCCGTCGCAATGGGCCTCGCTGCGTACGATAAGCGCGCCGCGATCGGGTGTGCCGACAGCGCCAAAGGCCCCGGGCTCGCCTGCAAGCGATGCAAGTGTTCTCTTCTGGAAGCAGTCGTCGCCCGGTTGGTTGTTCGGGCACGCGAACGCGCGGCGCGTGATGCGTTCGTGTTCCAGGTTTTGGCCGAGGCCCTTGATCGTTCCGAAGGCGTAGGCACTTCCGGCGACGAGTGCGGTGGTCATCACAGCGGCGAGCAATTTCATTGGGGCCTTGTCCCTTGGTTTGAAGTAAAGGTATGGCACGTCAAAACACGCGGGAGCAAACCCATGGCCCATATCGAAACCCCCGAAATCGTTGTCATCGGCGGCGGTATAGCCGGAGCGGCGTTTGCAACCGTCATGGCGCGCGCGGGGCACTCCGTGCTGATGCTGGAAATCACGCCGGTGCATCGCGATGTCGTGCGCGGGGAGTGGCTTGCGCCATGGGGCGTAGCGGAGGCGAAGCGGCTGGGCCTCTACGACATCTATCGCGCGAATGGCGGGCATCACTTAAAGCGCCACATCACCTATGGCGAAGGCGTGCCGCCAGCGGAGGCCGACGCGCGGACGATGCACTTCGAAGCGCTCGGCAACGAAGGGCCGTTGACGCTCGGTCATCCGAAGACATGCGGCTTGCTCGACGACGCGGCGGTCGCCGCTGGTGCACAGTTTCTGCGCGGCGTGCGCAAGACGCACGTGACGCCTGGCGCGCCGCCTGTCGTGACGTTCGAGCATGAAAGCGTCGCGCATGAAATGAAACCGCGCCTCGTCGTCGCGGCGGATGGACGTCACGGAAAGACAGCGCAGCAAGCGGGCATCACGGTCGAAAGCGATCCGCCGCATCACTGGTTCTCGGGGATGCTGGTCGAGGGTGCCGACGGTTGGCCGGCCGACCTGCAGTCGATCGGCACGGCAGGCAACGTGAACTTCCTGATCTTCCCCCAGGAAGCGGGCAAGGCGCGGCTCTATCTCGGCGCGCCGCTGTCACAGAAAGAACGCTTCATGGGCGAGGACGCGCCCGCGCGCTTTGCGAAAGCGTTCGCGCTCGACTGCCTACCGCACGGCGAGGCGATCGCGAACGCGAGGCCCGCCAGCCACTGCTTCGTCTATCCGAACAACGATACGTGGGCTGACGTGCCCTACGCGCCAGGTGTGGTCGCGATCGGCGATGCAGCGGGACATAATGATCCGATCATCGGGCAAGGGCTCTCGATCTCGCACCGCGACGTGCGCGTCGTGACGGACATTTTGAAAGCTTCGAACGACTGGTCCGTCGCTGCGTTTGCTCCGTACGCGGAGGAACGGAAAGAACGCATGCGCCGCCTGCGCTTGGCCGCGCGCTTCGCCAGCGTGCGCGACTGCGAGTTCGACGCGCGTGCACGCACGCGGCGGCATGCGCTTGGCGCAAAGATAATGCAGGACCCTGTAGTTACCGGCCTCACGCTGGCGCCCATCGTGGGCCCGGAAAACGTGCCCGCGGATGTGTTCAGCGACGCGGCGCTGGCTGCGGCACTGGCGTAGCCTGGCAAGCGGGGGCCGGACCTGTTAAGACTTCAGCTTACGGAGAAGCTTCAGCTTGATCGGTTCGCCCATCTACAAAGCCTACTCGGTCGGCGAGCATCGCGCCGACATTGCGGCGCATATCACCGGTGTCGCGTGCGGCATTGCAGGCACGATCGCGTTGATGCTGACGGCGGCGCAGGGCGGCGCTTTGGTCGTCACTGGCGCGGTGCTTTATGCGATTGGCTTGCTCGCCATGTTTAGCTTTTCGGCCGCTTACAATCTCTGTCCACCCTCCCCCACCAAGGAATGGCTGCGCCGGCTCGACCACGCGGCGATCTTTCTGATGGTCGCAGGAACGTTGACGCCGTTCGTGATGAACCGCGTGGGCGGCGCGTGGGGGTTTGGCGTGCTCGCCGGTGTGTGGGCCGTTGCCATATTCGGTGTCGCGATGAAGCTCATCTTCCCGCGCCGGTGGGAACTGCTCAGCATCGCGCTTTACGTCGGCTTAGGTTTGTCGATCTTCATCGTCGGCGATCAACTGGTGCAGGCAATCTCGCCGGTCAGTTTGTGGTTGCTGGTCGCGGGCTGCGTGATCTACCTCACCGGCGTCGTGTTCCATTTGTGGGAGACGCTGCCGTTTCAGAACGCCGTTTGGCACTGGCTCGTGCTGTTGGCCGCAGCGCTGCACTATGGCGCCGTGATTCACGAAGTTGCAGCCGCGACAATGGCGCAATAGCGCCAAACCCCAAAATTCCTTGCGAAATCCCGCGATTCCCCGTATAAAGCTCCTCGTGACAGCTGCACATTTTTGAAGTGCGGATCCCAAGAACGCCCGCCAAGCGCGCGCGTGACCGGTTCTCGACCTCAACACATGCAACGCTTTTCACACCGCCACGGGCATGTCGCCCCGGCGGCAACTTTGTTTTGAGGAATAGACGATCATGGCGACCAAAGGAACGGTCAAATTTTTCAACACCACGAAGGGCTTCGGCTTCATCGCTCCGGACGGCGGCGGCAAGGACGTTTTCGTCCACGCGACAGCCGTTGAGCGCGCGGGCTGGCGCGGCTTGACCGAAGGTCAACGCGTCTCGTTCGAAACCGAGAGCGATCCCCGCGGTATGAAAGCAGTCAATCTCAGCGAGGCATAAGACTCGCATCCTGCGATCGGCGGCGCGCCACGCGCCGCCCTTCGCGCTCTTTTTCAATCCCGCGCTCACGGAGGTTCCACGATGAACAGAGATGCCGAAAAGGCCGCCAAAGAGCAGACGAACGCGGGTCCGCAGATCGTCGACTTGCGCGATCGCGTGCCGCAGATGGCCGATGACGCCCTGAACACGATGCTCGCGAACGCGCGGCGTCTGGCCGACACCGGTTCGAAGATTCAACGCGCCGGCGCCGCCGACCTCATCCCCGTGATCGAGGCCCAACTCGCCGAACGCGGTGCGGTGAAAGCCGCGGCCGCTGCCGCAAAGAAGGCCGCCGTCAAGAAGCCGAAAGTGAAAGCCGCGGCGGTCTAAGGCATCCGCCGCACCGTCACGGCGGGCCGCCGGTCCCATTGCGATTGAGCGAAAGTGATTGGGCGAGCTTGACCATTTGCACGAACTCGGCGCGGTAACCGGATTCGTCCGGCCCTCGCGCATCTGCTGCCAACGCCACGACGTTTTTCAGGTTAAAGTTCTTCAAGTGCGGATCGGCGCGGAGGAGTTGACCGAATCCCGCGACTGCGGCGGCGAAGCGTAGGTCGGCCGGCGCGTTCTTCACGTCGGCGATGATGTCGCTGTTCGTGATCGGGCGCTCGATCAAGCGACTCTTGTCCTGCGACGGCAGCTTGTAGCGCATCTTGAGGAACGCGATTTCGCCACCCGTCGCGGTCGTTGGCGCCGGGCGTTTGACCGCTTCGTAGCGCAGCGGATCGATCATGTGTGCTTTCGAACCGGCGGGCACGATTTCGTAGAGCGCGGTCACCGCATGACCGGCACCGATGTCGCCGGCGTCGATCTTGTCGTTGTTGAAGTCCTCCCGGTTCAGCAGGCGGGTTTCGTAACCGATGAGCCGGTATTCGTTGACGCGCGCCGGGTTGAACTCCACCTGGAACTTCACGTCTTTGGCGATCGTGAATAGTGTTCCGCCGACCTGTTCGACGAGCACTTTGCGCCCTTCGTTCAGCGTGTCGATGTAGGCGGCGTTGCCGTTACCCTTCTGCGCCAACTTTTGCATGAGCGCGTCGTTGTAGTTGCCGGTGCCGAAGCCGAGGCAGGTGAGCGTAACGCCGTTCTCGCGTTCGCGCGCGACGAAGGCTTCAAGCTGCTCCGGATCTGTGATGCCGACGTTGAAGTCGCCGTCGGTCGCCAGGATCACACGATTGACACCGCTCTTGATGAAGCTTGTTCGTGCCAACTCGTAGGCTTGGCGAATGCCCTCCGCCCCCGCGGTCGAACCACCGGATGAGAGGTTATCGATCGCCGCGAGTATCGTTTCTTTGTCCGTCCCCGGCGTGGGCTCCAAAACCATGCCGGCTGCGCCCGCATAGACCACGATCGATACCCGGTCCTTCGCACCCAATTCGTTCACGAGCAACCGCATCGACTTTTGAACCAGCGGCAGCTTGTCCTGCGATGCCATAGATCCCGAGACATCGAGCAGGAAGACGAGGTTTGCGGGCGGGCGTTGCTCGCGCGCGATATCGAAGCCTTTGATGCCGATGTGCACGATCTGCGTATCCGGATTCCACGGCGTACGATAGACCGCGACGGTCGGGCGGAACGGTTGTTCGCGCGTTTCGGGCAGCGGGTACGAATATTCGAAATAGTTGACCATCTCCTCGATGCGAACCGCGTCGGTAGGCGGCAAGCTTCCGCCGCTCAAGAACTTCCGCACAACGGCGTAGGATGCCGTATCCACGTCGGCGGAGAATGTAGAAAGCGGCTCGACTACAGTGAGCTTGACAGCGTTCGGCTTGGCGCCGGGGAATTTGTCATAGCTTGGCTGCCCTTGCGGCGGCTGCATGTATTGAGCGTAGGGGGTCGGACGCGATTCGAACCCTCCAGCGATGTCGTTTAGCCCGAACTTGGAGCCCTGCGAGTAGCGGAAGCCTTCAGAGGGCGCCGCCGGTGCCACCATACCTTGCATATAGCTCTCAGGTGCCGCTTGCGAATTGGCGGGTGCACTGTTCGGTTGCAAGCCGAGCGCGCGCCCGTCGCTCGCCTTTGGCTGCGCCATCGACAGGTAGTTTTCTGGGGCCGCCTTCGGCTCTGCCCTCGCGTCCTTTTGTTTTGTTTGCGCAGGCTGCTGCTCGCATCCCGAGAGCGCGAGCGTGCCGAGTGCCAACACGGTTACGGCGGCTGATGCGGCGAGCCGCCGGCGGAAACTTGAAACCTGGTGAGTCACGAACGTCCCTCCCTCGCGTGCGATGGAGAAAAGCTTACGCTCGATTTTCCGTTGCGCGAGATGCGCGCGGCCGCCTTACCGCGATGTCATCATTCGCGCTTCTGCACCACGCTGCGAGTCCGTACGTTAATGGCGAAGATTTAATCTCGCGCAGCGCCCTCGTTCGCGCGGTGCGAGCAGCCGCTTGGAGCCGCTCGCTAGTCTGTGACCTCGACCCTGCGCCGCCAGAAAAAGTGCACCGGCTGGGACGCCGTTTTGCGCCCGACGAACGCGAGGTAAGCGCCGTACATCGTGACCGCGGCCGAGGCATAATTGTGCAGCGTCTGCTCAGCACCGCACGGCAACACCGTCGCCCACAACCCGTAGATCGTGCCCGCCGCACCCAAAATCGCACCCCAGATGCCGCGCGACCGGTACCAGGGTTTGCTCCATGCCGTTTGCGTCAAGCAATTCCTCCCACCTTGTTTCGCTAACCAAGTGGGGACCGGATATGACGCCTGCGTGACAGCGTGCGTGCGGAGCGCGTTATGCTCAGTTCGTAGATTGCGAAAGCGCGCGGTGCGACAAGCCTATGAAATAGGTGGCCCAGAACGAAAATCCGACGAGCTTGGCGGCGTCTTCCCAGAAGAACTGCCAGTACCTCAGCAGCCGCAAAAGCGCTTCGTCGAAAAGATCGAAGCCGATCGAGAGTGCCAGACAAGACAGCGCGGCGGCGAGAAGCCAGGGACGATACGCCAAAAATTCGCGCCACCAGCGGAATGTGATCGCCGCAGCGGCAGCCGCGATAAACGCAAGGATGAGCTTTTGCGGCACGCCGAAATAGTGCGGCAACAGGCGGTCGTGAAACTCATAAAAATCGTCCGTTGCGATGTAGAGAGAGAACAGGCCGACCGCCAAGATGTGCCACGGAACGTCCCGGCCGCGTTCGCGCGCCACGGAGAACGCAAATAGACAACAAGCCGCCGTCGCGCACATCATGAACGCGCCGAGGCTGGACGCGATCGACACGAAGGGATGAAACTTGGCCAGCACCGCCATGTCGCGGGTGAAGAGATAGACCGGCACTTTGAGCGTGAGACTCACCCACGCGATGAGCGAAAGAACGGCTACCGCTAACGCCGGTAGTGCGAACGGCAACGCGTATCGCGAGATCATGGGTCCCCTCATGCCACTGTGCGGCGAATCGATTCCAGGCGTCCCGCCGATGGTGACACCATATTTAGCGGGGTACGATTGGCACGGCCGCGCTCTTCCACTTGGGCGCACGGCATAGCGAAATTGCGTGAGCGCATGCCTATCCTCTATGGTCGATACGTATCCATGCGCCAACCTCAAGGGGGATCGTCGTCTGTGGCGAAGGTGAAGCCGACCAGCAATCCGAAGCTCAAGCTTCACGGGTTCAACAATCTGACCAAGTCGCTGTCGTTCAATATCTACGACATCTGCTATGCGCGCTCGAAGGCGGAGAACAGCGAGTACATCGAGTACATCGATGAGGCCTACAACGCCAAGCGGCTGACCGCGATCCTGACCGAAGTCGCCGACATCATCGGTGCGCACATCTTGAACGTGGCGAAACAGGACTACGATCCGCAAGGCGCCAGCGTCACGATGCTGATCTCGGAGGGCCACAACGACGACCACTCCACGCCGAAGAAGGCGTCCGTCGTCGGCCATTTGGACAAGAGCCACATCACCGTGCACACCTATCCGGAGACGCATCCGGACGCCGGCATCAGCACCTTCCGCGCCGATATCGACGTCAGCACCTGCGGCCGGATCTCGCCGCTCAAGGCGTTGAACTTTCTCATCGAAAGTTTCGAGTCCGACATCGTGGTGATGGATTATCGCGTGCGCGGCTTTACGCGCAACGTGCGCGGCATGAAGCACTTCATCGATCACACGATCGACTCGATCCAAAACTTCGTCTCGCCGGGCATTCAGGACCGCTATGACATGGTCGACGTGAACGTCTACCAAGAGACCATCTTCCACACGAAGATGCGGCTGAAGGAACTGGACCTCGACACGTATCTGTTCGGCGCCGGCGAGGCCGACCTCACGGCCCGCGAGGCCAAACTCATCCGCGGCCGCGTCAATCACGAAATCAGCGAAATCTTCTACGGCCGAAATATGCAGCGCGGTGGATAGTGCGGTGTATCTGTTGCCTAAGATTTTGGCCGTTGTCGAAGAGGCGCTCGTGATGGGCCGGTTGAGCGGCGGTGCCGCGGTACTTGCATTTGCTGTCGCGTGTGCGCCGAACGCGCCGATCGACGATCCGGTCTGGCGAACCGCGGAAGCCAGGTATACCGCCTGCGTAGAGCCGGTGGACCGCGATCCGGCGTTCAGCACCGTGAACGACAAACTTCCGCGGCAGGCGCCTTCGTTGGCGCAGCTTGCCGACCGGCGCGTGCCCGACGAGGCGGAGGCTTCGGCGCTCCGGTTGCGCGCACAGAAAGCGCGGGCGTGCCGGACGCTGCGCCTGGACGCAGCCGCGAAGCATCATCCGGGCCTCGCGCCTGCTTACCAAACGCTCGACTACCAAAGCGATCAGGTGCTCGACTATCTGCAGCAGGGCGCGATCGACTACGGCACGGCGAACCGGTTGCTGGCGGAGGCGGGCGCGATGTTCAGCCTTCGCCGGGAGACCTATTTCGGCGGCGCGCCGGATGAGCGCGCAAAAGTCGCCGAGGCGTGGAGCGATCAGCTGCAACGCGGGCACTCGAACCCGCCACCGCCCTCGCCTGCGCTCACGTGCGATTGGGAAGAGCTGAATATTATGTGCCGGTGATCGCGACAGTGCGCATCACCGCACCAGCCCTTCGCGATAGCTCGCATAGGTCGGTGCCCACGCCAGCGCTTCGCGCGCACGCGTGTTCTTGAGGCGGAACGAGGGGAAACCCGCGCGGCCGCCCTCTTCCAGTGCCCCCTGCCCTGCGAGTGCGGCGACGGTGCCGAACACGTCGCGCCATTGCGACGGCTGATCGTCGCACACGATGAGACGCGTGCGCGAAGGCCAGCGCTTAAGCACCGCCACCGTCGCCGCCGCCATGTCGGCGATATGGACAAGCGAGACGAAGTCCGATCCGTCTCCGGGCAGGCGGAGCTTGCCTGCCGCGGCGGCCGCGTACCACGCATCGTCGAAACCGGTGCCCGGACCGTAGAACAGGCCGCCGCGCAGGATCACCCAATCGAGCGCACTCGCCGCTACGTGTTGTTCCATGACGAGCGCCGCACGGATCGCCTTCGCCGCGACACTGTCGTCGGCGGCGTCCGCGACGCTGTCTTCGTCCGCCCATTCGGCTCCGCGCGCGTTGACCATGCCGATGCTCTGCTGGACGACGCGCTTCACGCCGGCTTCAGCACACGCGGCGATCCAATTCGCCGTGCCTTCGCTGCGCAAGCGGTCGTTCGCCTCGAACGAGCCGCGCCCGCTTGGCCCCGGCAGCGACGTCGCGAGGTTGACGCCAACGTCGCAACCGGCGAGCGCCGCCGTCAACGACGCGGTGTCGAAGATATCCGCCGTCGCGACCTCGGCCCCGCAAGCACGCGCCGCGTTCGCCGCCTCCGGCCGCCGGACAAGCGCGCGTACGCGATACCCCGCCGCGATGAGCCGCGGCATGAGGTGGCGGGCATAGACGCCGTTGGCGCCAAGTACGGCGATGCGGTTGGTCAAGGATGGTGACTCCACGGGTGGCGGCGACGCAGCCGTCTACAAAGCGTCCGCTCCGCCAACGGTCAAGTCGAGCAAGGAGATCGATGCGTCTTGATCTGCACGCAATCGATCACCACCTCCTGGTGGGGCTCAATCCGAAAGCCGGGGGAAAGATGGGACGTTTAGCTGGTCTCTTGGGTATTCTTGGCGTAGCGGCCGGCTTCGCATTCCCCCTCTACTTTGGCGCTCTCGATCCAGCCTACGATCCCGCGCGCGATTTCATCAGCGAATTGGGCGACGCCACCGCGCCCGATGCCTGGGCGGTCAACTGGATCGGCTTCCTGCCGACGGGCCTGCTTCTCATCGCCTTCGCGGGCGCCGCTTGGGCCGCGCTTCCACGGTCGGCCGCCACCGCGTTCGCAATGATTGGCGTAATCTTGTTTGCGGGCGGCTATGTGGGCGCCGCGTTCTTTCCTTGCGATACGGGGTGCTCCGGCTCGAGTTCAAGCTTCTCGCAACAGATGCACTATGCGACCGGTCTGCCAGGGTATTTCCTCGCGCCGGTCACGATGCTGTTGCTCGGCTTCGCAGCGCGCCGCTGGCCCGGCGGCGCATGGATCGCGCCGTTGGCGTTCTTGGGCGCTATTGGAACGTTCGCAGGCCTATCGGGAACCGTCAACGCGTTCGAGAGCGACACACCCGGCCTATGGCAACGCCTGCTGGAGTACTCGTTCCTGATCCCAACGTTGGCCGTCAGTTGCTACCTCCTCGTCCGGCCAGAGAACTAATTCGGTGACAGTACACTAATTTAGTTTGGTGCACTGTCACTGAATTTATCTCACAGGTTGGTAGGCGATTGTCGAGGTTGTGATTGTTCCCTGAGTTCGGTGGTAGCGGCTCGGCGTTCGCAGGAACGCCGAATTGCCGGATCAAGAAGCAAGCTGGAAGGAAACGTTCTCGTCCGCCTGCAGCTCAAACTTTCGCGCCAGCGTTTCGTATTCCGCCGCCAGGCGCATCATGGCGTCTTGGGCTGCAATCTCGGTCGTCGCTTCTGCGCAGAGTCTCATTGCTTCCGCTCGACGCCGGTAAGTTAGCACGCGCTCGTCTTGCAGCATGTTCTAGCTACCCTGCTTCTTGTTAGAGCCGGCGATCGCATTGAAAGCGACCATCGTTGCAAACAACATGAGAACACTCTGAACCTCAACCGACGTCGCAATGGCGATCCCAGAGAGGCCCAACAAGAGCAAAGCGCCCATGAAAGCGAAGACGCGATCCAGCATGTCACTCTCCTTCGGATAGAACGTAAACGCGCCAGCACGCGGGAGGTTCCCAGACGAAGTTGTGCCGCGGCATGAAGTGACGGGCTAGACGCCATTGGCGCCAAAGACGGCGGTGCGTTCGGTGAAGTTGTTCGTTTTGATTCGGTGACACCGCACCGACTCTCGACGTGTCGCGCCTGTGGTGTATGGTGCGCGTCGCTATCGGGGGAGTTCGATGATGTTTGGTGCCATTTTGTCTCGGATCGGTGTGGCCGCTCTTGTGAGCGCTGCCGCGGCGTGCGCCGGTTTGCCGCCTCCTCCTCCGCCAGGCCCGTCCGCGGCCCGAGACCAAGCGCCAGGCTTCTACCGCGTTTGGCTCGGCGACTTCGAAGTGACCGCGCTGTCGGACGGCACGTCGCCGTTCCAGGCGGCGTGGCTGACCAATGTTACGCCGGCGAACCTCGAAAAGGGGCTCGCGAAAAGCTATCTAAACGCACCGGTCGAGACGTCGTTCAGCGCCTATCTTGTCAATACCGGTACGAAAATCGTTTTGGTCGATGCCGGGTCGGGCGCGTTGCTTGGTCCGGCGCTTGGCAAGCTTTTGGGTAACCTCGCCGCCGCGGGCTACCGGCCCGAGCAGATCGACGAGATTTACGTTACGCACCTGCACGCCGATCACGTCGGCGGCTTGATGAGCGGCGGCAAGATCGCGTTCCCGAACGCGATCGTTCGTGCCGACGCGCACGACGCCGCTTACTGGCTTTCGGACGAGAACCTGAAGAAGTCTCCCGCGGACATGAAGATCTTCTTCGAAGGCGCGCGGACGTCGCTAAATCCCTATATCGCCGCGGGCAAGTTCAAGCCATTCGACGGCGACACCGACCTGGTACCCGGCGTGAAGGCGGTGGCGACACGCGGACATACACCGGGCCATGCGTTCTATGTCGCTGAGAGCAAAGGGCAGAGAATGGTGTTCTGGGGCGACCTCGTTCACGTCGCCGCGCTACAGCTTCCCAACCCGTCGGTCACGGTGATCTTCGACGTCGACAACAAGGCCGCAGTGGTGCGGCGCCGGAAGGCGTTCGCCGACGCAGCGAACCGCGGCGACCTCATTGCCGCATCGCATATTTCGTTCCCGGGCATCGGCCGTTTGCGCGCTGAGGGCAAGGGCTATGCCTGGGTGCCGATCAACTATTCCGTGAAGGCCGCGACGACGCCCGCTCCATGATTCACTCGACGGCGTCCCTCAAGGCTGAGGCCGTTCAGCGAACCGGCCTAAACGATTTCGGCAATCCCTGGTTCGAAGCGCCCGTCGGAATGTGGGCGCGGGACCTGAACTGGTCCCAACTCAATGATCGCGGGCGCGCGTTCCTTGCGCGCCTTGCGGTGACGAATCTTTGCCGCCGGCTTGAGGTGATCGATTGGTTGAACCGGCATCCGGCGATCGACGACGTCGCTGTGCCGCCGATCGTTTATGTCAGCGGGATGGAGCGCAGCGGCACGACGCTGCTCCACAATCTACTCGCGCTCGACCCCCGCGGGCGCGCGCTTTTGCGGTGGGAGCTGATGCACCCCGTCCCCGCGCCCACGACTGAGACCTATCGCTCCGACCCGCGCATCGCCGACGTTCAGCGCGCGGCGGATCAGCTGCGCGGGACGCCGCTCGAGCGCATGCACTGGGTCAACGCCGACGATCCGGAAGAGTGCGTTTGGGGCGCGTTCGATTGCACGGGCCTGCTCGGGCGCGCGGGTGCGGCCGTCATGCCGAACTGGTCGGCGTGGATCGACAGCGCGGATTTGATGCCGTCGTACAGAGAGTATAGGCGGCTGATCCGGCTACTGATCTGGCGCAATCCGCTGCCCGAAGGCGGGCATCTGGTGCTGAAGTGCCCGCAGCACTCGCGCGACCTCCTCACGCTGGCGCAGGCGTTTCCGGAAGCGCGCTTCGTGCTGACGCATCGCGATCCGTTTCGCACGAGCGTGTCGGCGTGTGCGTTAATCGCAGGCATCGATGCACCCTTTGCGGCGGACAGCGAAGCATTCGCGTGGGGCGGCGATTGGGTACGCACCACGGTGGCGTCGATGGAACGCTCCGCTGTCGGTATGACCGCGTTCGCCGGGGCGAGCCATCCGCGTGCCGACGTCGCCTACCCCCAACTCATCACCGACCCCGCCGGCACAGTACGCGCGATCTATGCCGCTCTGGGTTTGGATTGGCCGGAAGGGTTCGACGCGCGCATCGGCGCGTTCCTCGCTGCGCAAGCGAGCGGCAAACGCGCCAGGCCGCCGGCGGAGCTGCCAACGTTCGGGCTTGAGCACGCGAGCTATCTGGCACGGCAGGCGATGGCCGCCTATTGCCGCCGGTTCGGCATCGCACCGGAGGTCACGCGACAGACGGGAGCGTGAGGGAAGTTTGGTGCGTGTCCCCCGATTGAAGTTTGTACGTGTCCAGAGGCTGTGCAAGATCTGCGCACATTGGAGGAGTGAGCGATGCCGATCGTCGGCGGTGGATGTCTTTGCGGAGCCGTTCGCTATGAAGTGAGTTCTCAGCCAGAGAGGGTCACCATTTGTCATTGCAGGTTTTGCCAGAGATCGACTGGTGGGGCGTACTTGGTGGAACCCATTTTCAATCTGGAGAACTTCGCGGTTACCAGTGGGGTCGCAGCCGTATTTCAGCACACATCGGAAGGCAGCGGAAAGACAGTCTACGTTCATTTTTGCACCAAGTGTGGGACTAAGCTTTTTCTGAAATTCGAACGTTTTGCCGGCGTGGTGGGCGTCTATGGTGGAACGTTCGATGATCCCGGTTGGTTTGATATCACCGCCGAAAACGCCCGGCACATCTTCCTGAGTTCCGCGCGGCGCGGGACCCTCATCCCCGCTGGCGTCAGAACGTTTCGGAATCACGCGACGACGTCCGATGGCGCACCAGCCGAGGCGACCGTTTTCTTGGAGCCAACGGTCCTAACGTAGCGGGCATATCTCGATGCACGATCCTGTACCGACGGAAGTAATCCGAGGAGAAGTAATCCGCATTAATTCTGGGGACACGTCACAGACTCTACGGCAGCGACGATGCCGCTAAGGGCCGGCAGGATGCTGGCGGTCCCAGGGCCTTGGCTTTTCCTGAGGCGGTGAGCGTTATGGGAGACGCACGAAGTGCGGACTGGAAGCCCGCAGCCCCGGGCGTGACCCACCTCGAAGCCTCGCGTTACTCGTCGTCGTCTTCCAGCAGCGGGTCGGCGGCCAGGTCGTGGATGATCGAGTGGACTTCGATCGTGAACCACGCCTTGAACATGTCGAGCGTGCGGGGTTTGGGCCACTTGGCTTCGTCGACGCACCAGCTTTCGAGTTCGTTTTCGAAGATGATGCCGAATGCGCCGGCGATCATCTCGTCGATGTCGCCCTCGTCGGCGAGGTCGGGCAGCAGGTAGACGTTCTGCTCGCCGCCGGGGTCGGGCACGATGTCCGCGTCCGCGTCTGGGAGCGCGGCGGCCCAGTCCACGTACGGTTGGGCGGGGCGAACGATGACGGCGCAACGATTGAGCATGGGCGGCCTCCGGGATTCGAACGCGGAATGATACTCGACGCCCGTTCGCTTGGCGGTGCCGAGGTCGGTAATGCCTGCGATGAGTACATATTTCGCTTGACATTTTTGCTTTTGTTCTTTATTTGTTCTTGACGTTGTTTCGGCTGTTTCGACGGCCATTCCCCTGCCCTGTTCCGGCAGGCGGCTGCGACTTGAAAATTGCATCTGGCCGATGACGCGCGCTGCACGCGATTGGCGCGGCGTTGGCTGCATTTCGTCTGGTGCGCCGCATCTGGCACAGTGTTTTGGCACAGCCGACCCCTGTGCCACATGTGCCACTTCAAACGGCAGAAACGGCGCAACGCCGCCATTGCAACGCTTGCCGGTTCGCTTGAACCTGTTTCGGTTAGCCCACGATTTCCGTGGCGGCGAAGAAGAAGGCGATCTCGTTCGCGGCGTTTTCGGCACTGTCGGAGCCGTGGACGGAGTTCGCTTCGATCGACTCCGCGAAGTCCTTGCGGATCGTGCCGGGCGCGGCTTTCGCGGGGTCGGTCGCGCCCATCACTTCGCGGTTCTTGGCCACAGCATTCGCGCCTTCGAGCACCTGCACCACCACCGGGCCCGACGTCATGAACTTCACCAGGTCGTGGAAGAAGGGGCGCGCTTTGTGGACCGCGTAGAACGCCTCGGCCTGTTTCGTCGAGAGCCACAGCCGCTTTTGCGCGACGACGCGCAGGCCCGCGGTCTCCAACCGGTCGATGATCTTGCCGGTCAGGTTGCGGCGGGTCGCGTCGGGCTTCACGATCGACAGGGTGCGCTCGGTCATGGGCGGAAATCCTCGGGAAAACGGCTCGAAAAGGAGCGCCTTGATACAGACGGGCCCCCTACCCCGCAAGCGGCGGTGCGGCGCTTCGTTGTCGCGCCTTCCCAGGTGGCCGAAACCCCGATAGAGAGCGCGCCCCATGCTGCGGATCACAAACCTCACCTACCGGATCGAAGGCCGCCCCCTGTTCGAAGGGGCGACGGCATCGATTCCGACTGGGCACAAAGTGGGCCTCGTCGGGCGCAACGGGACGGGCAAGTCGACGCTGTTTCGCATTCTGTATGGCGAGGCGGAGCTCGACGACGGCGAGATCGTGATCCCGCGCGCGTGGCGTATCGGCGGCGTCGCGCAAGAAGCGCCCGGCGGACCGATGACGCTGCTCGATACGGTGTTGATCGCGGATGTCGAGCGCACGGCGCTGATCGCGGAATCCGAAACGGCGACAGACCCGGTTAGGATCGCCGAGATCGAGACGCGGCTGTCCGACATCGGCGCGCACCGGGCGCCGGCGCGTGCGGCGGAGATTCTGGCTGGCCTCGGGTTCGATGCAGCGGCGCAGCTTCGGCCGTGCTCGGAATTTTCCGGCGGGTGGCGGATGCGGGTCGCGCTGGCGGCGGTGCTGTTCTCGCAGCCCGATCTGCTGCTGCTGGACGAGCCCACGAACTACCTCGACCTCGAAGGGTCGCTCTGGCTGGAGCAGTTTCTGCGGCGCTTTCCGGGGACGATGATTTTGATCAGCCACGACCGCGATCTGCTCAACACCGCGGTGAATTCGATCCTGCATCTGGAGGACAAGAAGCTCACGTTCTACACCGGTACCTATGACACGTTCGAACGCACGCGGTCGGAGCGGCTGGCGCTCCAAGATGCCGCACGCACGAAGCAAGACGCACAGCGCAAGCACATGCAGGCGTTCGTCGATCGCTTCCGCTACAAGGCCTCGAAGGCGCGCCAGGCGCAGAGCCGGTTGAAGGCGATCGCAAAGCTGCAGCCGATCGCGGGTATGACGGCCGAACGCGTGGCACCGTTTCGTTTGGGCGAGCCGGAGGAGATGTCCCCGCCTTTGCTCGCGCTCGAAAGTGTCAGCACCGGTTACGACGGGCGCGAGGTGCTGGGGCACATGGATTTGCGCATCGATCCGGACGACCGGATTGCGCTGCTCGGGGCGAACGGCAACGGCAAATCGACGTTTGCGAAACTGATCTCGAACCGGCTCGCTTCGATGTCGGGATCGATCACCAAAGCCAGGCGTTTGCGGATCGGCTATTTCGCGCAGCATCAGCTGGACGAGATGGCGGGCGAGCAAACGCCGGTTCAGTACCTGATGCACCTGATGCCGCGGATTACGGAACGCGAGGCGCGTACGCGGCTTGGCGCGGCGGGGTTTCCCGACTTCAAAGTGAGCACCGCGATCGAGGATCTGTCGGGTGGCGAACGGGCGCGTTTGTTGATCATGATTGCGGCACTCGACGCGCCGCATCTTTTGATCCTGGACGAGCCCACGAACCATCTCGATATCGACAGCCGCGAGTCGCTGGTGATGGCGCTGAACGACTACACGGGGGCGGTGCTCCTTATCAGTCACGATCCGCATCTGATCGAGACGTGCGCGGACCGTCTGTGGCTGGTCGCAAACGGGCGCGTGCAGCCTTACGACGGCGACATGGACGACTACCGCAAACTACTGCTCGAAGATCGGCAGCCCGCGGGTGGGAAAACGAAGGGCGCGCCGAAGCTGACGAAAGCCGAGGAGCGCAAAGCGGCTGCCGACCGGCGCGCGCAACTGACCCCGCTGAAACGCGCGGCAGACGATGCGGAGAAGCGCGTCACGAAGTTGCAGGGCGAGATCGCGAAGGTAGAGGCGGCGTTGAACGCGCCCGATCTCTACGCGACCGAGCCCGCAAAAGTGCTCACGCTGACGAAGCAGCGGGGCGAGTTCCAGCGGCAGCTGGAAGCAGCGGAAACCGCGTGGCTCGAAGCGAGCGATGCATACGAATCCGGGCGTGCCGAAATCGGATTGAGCCCATTAAGTGCCGATTAACCGCGCACAGGCAGCTTAGTCGCTCACCGATTCGCGATGGACTAGTTGGGGCTTGGGTAGATCAATGAAAACGGCCGCTACGCCGGAAGCGCAAATGCGCGCGTTGAAGACATGGGCAGTCGACCGCATGACGAAGGGCACCGACACGCCGTTCGCGTGGTTTCAGTTCATGAAGCTGCTTGAGGTCATCGACACGTTCTTGGAAGCGGGCGATGAGGCGGGCTTGCGCGACCGTCTGCCGATGCCTGAAGCGCGGAAGGTTCCGCGCATGAAAACGCTGCCGGCAAACGTGGTCTCGCTCGAGCACGCGATGCGCCAACGGGCTGCCGAATAATCAACCTTCCAGATTGCGTCTAGCGACGTTGTACCAGTCGCGGTTCAAGTCCTGCGCGTGGCGGGGTAGCTGCTTGAACGTGGCGACGACGCCTTGCAGCAGCTCATTCGCCTTGGCGACCTGACCCTGCTTCAGCAGGAAGAGACCGTACCGGACCTTCGCCTCGAAGCCCGCGAAGTATCCGGCGATGGCATCGTATTCTTTGAGCGCTTCGTCGTTCTTGGCCTGGCCCTCGAGCGCGCGGGCGTAGATCAAGTGGCCGTCTTGCGAAGCGAAGTTCGGATTCTTCGAGCGCAGATCGTCGAGCGTCTGCTGGCACCCGGCGAAGTCGGCTTGTTCGATCTGCACTTTGGCGAGGCCGAGAAGCAGGTTCGGATCGTCGGCGAAATGGCCGGTCAGCGCGGAGCGGTAGAGCGTCACCGCATCGTCGAACATGCTTTTGCGGGCGCATTCGTCGGCCAGCGCGGCCTTCGCGGCGGGCGTGCCGGAGAGTTCGACTTCCGCCTTACGCTCGCGGTATTCGCGGTCGGGGTCGAGCACAGTCGCGATGTTGCCCATCACACCGCGTGCGCGGCGTGTACCGGCAATTTCGGGAAGGATCTCGAAGAGAAAATAGGCAGCCGAGCCGATGCCAGGCAACAACAGCAAGATGTACATCCAGTGTTGCGCACGGCCTGTGCGGTTGGCGTGATAGAGGCAGAAGCCCTGAACCAATATCGCGGCGATAACAAGAATCGGCATGGCAAGCGCCCGGTCTTTTGAAGGACGACAGACTAAACTCGAACGGACAATAAATCGTTGAGCGTGGAGTTCAAATCCGGACAGTCAGGACCGTTTCTCCCATTTTCCTTGGGGCCCTTGCTGCCAGTAGGTGACCTCGTGGCCCGCCGTTTTGGCTTGCTTCCAGTGTTCGCGGGCGGCTTCGAGGGCTTGCGGGTCGCGGCCGTCGAAGATGAGGACAATGCGGGCGGCGGCTGTGACCTCGGCGCCCGACCAGTCGTTCGCGGCAGCGCCGTCGACAAAGAAGAGCACCTCGGCGTTGTTGGGATTGCCTTCGGACGACGTCAGCAATATCGGCTGTTCGGCCGGGTGCGCTTCGCGAGCCAAGCCGTGGGCCAGAAAGCTCTCTTCCCGGTACGTCCAGAGGCGGGAATCGAGGGCCGCTATCCGTTCGTCGGAGCCTGCGCGGACAAGCGCTTTCCAACCGCGTTCGCGCGTCTTCTCAAGGAGGCCGGGCAGCACGTCTTCGAGTGCCGCCCGTTCCAGGTGATAGAAGAGGACTTCCGCCATCAGCTTTCGTAGTGGTCGGCGACCAGGCGATTGAGCAATCGGACGCCGTAGCCCGATGCGCCCTTCGGCGTCGAGCCGCGCGCTTCTTCGAACCACGCTGTCCCTGCGATGTCGAGGTGGGCCCACGGCACTTTGTTCACGAAGCGCTGGATGAATTGGGCCGCCGTGATCGAGCCGCCGAACGCGCCGCCAATGTTCTTCATGTCGGCGATGGGGCTGTCGATCATCTTGTCGAAGCGCTCGCCCATCGGCATGCGCCAAAGTTCTTCGCCCTCCGCTTTGCCGGCAGCGAGGAGGCGCGCGGCCAGTTCGTCGTTGTTCGAGAACAGACCAGCGATCTCGAGCCCCAACGAGACGCGGATCGCGCCCGTCAGCGTCGCGAGGTCGACCATGAACTTCGGCTTAAAACGGTTCTGACAATACCAAAGCGCGTCCGCGAGGACGAGCCTGCCTTCGGCGTCTGTGTTCAACACTTCGATCGTCTGGCCGGACATAGACTTCACCACGTCGCCGGGGCGCTGGGCGTTGCCGTCCGGCATGTTCTCGACGAGGCCGCAGATGCCGACCACATTCGCCTTCGCTTTGCGGCCAGCGAGTGCGTGCATCAGCCCCGTCACGGCCGCGGCGCCACCCATGTCGTACTTCATCGCGTCCATGCCGGCGGCCGGTTTGATCGAGATGCCGCCGGTGTCGAACGTCACGCCTTTGCCGACAAAGGCGATGGGCTGCGCGTCTTTATTCTTCGCGCCCTTCCATTGCATGACGAGCAACTGCGACTCGCGCACGGAGCCCTGCCCCACGCCGACGAGCGAGCCCATGCCGAGCTTCGTCATCTCCTTCACGCCAAGCACTTCTACTTCGAGGCCCATGTCCTCGAGCTTTCGGACGCGCTTGGCGAATTCTTCGGGATAGAGAACGTTCGGCGGTTCGGTGACGAGATCGCGCGCGTAGAAGATCGCGTTCGTGACAGCTTCGCCACCACGCCAAGCCTTCTTCGCTTCAGCAGGATCGGCGGTGCCAATGTTGACTTTGGCCAGCGTCGGTTTGTCGGTCTTCTTTTGCGTCGTGCGGTACTGATCGAAGCGGTAGCTGCGCAGCATGGCGCCTTGCGCCACACGCGCGGCGTGTTCGGCATCGGGCTTCGGTAGCAGCACGGTCACGGTCTTCTCGCCGCTGGTCAGTAGCCGCGCGACGGCTGTGGAACCCAAGCTTTCGGCAGCGCCGCCGTCGAGCTTGTCCGCCTTGCCCAGGCCCACAATGAGCAGCCGGTCCAACTCAATCCCTGCGGGAGCCAGAAGTTCGACGACCTGGCCTTTCGCGCCGGTAAAGCGGGCAGCCTTCATCGCGCGGGCTATCGCGCCCTTGGATTGCTTGTCGAGGTCGCTGAGAAGGCCTGTCGGCACCTCGGTTTCCGCCGTGCCGACAACGAGCGTGCCCTCATCCGGCACTTCGGACTTCACAAAGTTGATTTGCATGGGTGGTTATCTCTTAACGGAGCTTAGAACTGGCGCTAGAACGTTGCGTGGGCAAGGCGGCTCGGATACCAGCTTCGTGCCTCCCCGCAATCTTTCGATTCCGAAATCCGGTGGGCTGGTGAAACCGGCAGGCGCGGGGTTGTACCGGGCCGGGCGATCAATGTGAAGCGGCGGGCGTCACCCGCCAACGAAGGTGCGAAGCGCGGCCATGTCCGGAATTCAGAACTACATGTTCCGGCAGATCACCGGGCCGCTTTTGTTCTTCACATTCGTGCTGACCGGTGTGATCTGGCTGTCGCAGTCGCTGCGCATGCTCGATGTCGTGATCAATCAGAGCCAGTCGGTGGGGACGTTCATCTACCTGACCGTGCTGGGTCTGCCGCAGCTGATGCCGCTGATCCTGCCGTTCGCGATGTTCTTTGCCGTGCTCTATGCGCTGAACCGTCTCTACACGGAAAGCGAACTCGTCGTGATGTGGGCGGCGGGGTTCAGCCGCTGGGTCGTCGTGTGGCCCATCCTCATGATTGCGCTCACGGTGACGGCCGTGGGCTATCTGTTCAGCCTGGTCGTGATGCCAGCCGGCATGCGCGAGATGAAGAATCGCGTGTTCGAAATCCGGGCCGATCTGGTGAACACGTTCGTGCGCGAAGGATCGTTCACGAACCCGATCAAGGGGCTGACGGTCTATGTCAGCCAGAACAACCCGGGCGGCGAGATTCAGGGCATCTTGGTGCACGATGCGCGCAACCCGAAGGGCATTGCGACCTACATGGCGCAGAGCGGCTTGCTTGCGAATACGCAGACAGGCCCCCGCCTGATCATGAACCAAGGCAACGTCCAGTGGCTTGAGGGCGGCGAAGGACGGCTCAAGATCTTGAACTTCGAGAAATACACATTCGACCTCAGCCAATTCGACAAGGGCCAAGGCGGGCGCACTCCTGAGGCTAGCGAGCGGTATCTCTGGGAACTTCTCTATCCCGAAGCTTCTATCGTCGAAAAACAACGCAAAAAATTCTTCTCCGAAGCGCACAGCCGGTTAAGCGGCCCGCTCTACACCATCGTATTTGCGTTGATTGCGGCGGTAGCGCTTATCGGCGGCACCTTCAACCGTCGCGGCTACGCAGGGCGTATCGGCTTTGCGTTTCTCGCGATGTTTGCGGCGCGTCTGCCAGGCTTCGCATTTCAGCAATGGGCCGCCTCGAACGCGGACATGGCGATCACAATGTACGCCTGGCCATCTCTATGGATCGCCGGCTTGCTCTTCATGTTGATCCATCCAGGCTTCGAAATATTGCGCAACGGCAAGATGGCCGAACCGGTGGCGGAGGGCGCGCGATGAGTCTCGGCTGGACGATGTCGACGTATTTCGCGAAGCAGTTCGTGTTGAGCGTCGCGTTGATATTCGGCATCTGCATCACGCTCGCGTTCGTGATCGACGTCGTCGAACTTTTGAACCGCACGGCCGGACGCGAGAGCGTTCCGCTGACCACGATCTTGCGCATGGCGCTCTTGAAGCTGCCGAACCTCACCGAAAAGATGATGCCGTTCGCTGTTTTGTTCGGTGCGATTTGGTGCTTCGCGCGGCTAACGCGCAGCCAAGAGCTTGTGGTAGCGCGGGCATCCGGCGTTTCGGCGTGGCTGTTCCTCGCGCCCGCGCTCGCGACGGCGTTTCTGATCGGCATCTTCATGACCACGATTTACAACCCGTTCGCGGCGACGCTGATCTCGTACTACGAAGAGTTGGAGGCACGGCACATTAAGGGCAAGCCGTCGCTGCTCGCCGTGTCAGCCAACGGTCTCTGGTTGCGGCAGGGCGACGAGAAGGGCCAGACGGTCATTCACGCCCTGCATGTATCCGACAGCGGCCTCAAGCTGCAGGACGTGATCATGTTTATCTACGAAGGGAAAAATCAGTTCCGGGGTCGAATCGATGCCGGCGCGGCACAGCTCCTGAAGGACAAGTGGCGCCTGGAAAAGGCCTGGGTCACAGGTCCGGACCGTCCAGCTGTGTTCTATCCGTCACTCGACGTCAAAACGTCGTTAACTCCGGACCAAATTCAAGAAAGCTTTGCAACCCCTGATACTATCGCGTTTTGGGACCTTCCCGGCTTCATTGCACAGGCTGAAGCGGCAGGGTTTTCTGCGACAAAACATAGGCTTCACTACCACGCCTTGCTTGCGGCCCCGATGCTGTTGTGCGCTATGATATTTGTCGCGGCGGCATTCTCGCTTCGGCTGGCGCGTCTAGGGGGGGCTGCGAGGCTCATACTCTCGGGCGTACTAACGGGATTCTTGCTCTATTTCTTCACGGACGTGACACACGCCCTGGGGATGTCGGGCACTGTTCCGGTGGCCTTGGCGGCGTGGGCGCCGGCAACGACTGCGTTGTTGTTTGGTATGGCGTCATTGTTCAATCAGGAGGACGGATGAAGGTTGCGTATCGCCTCATCGCCAGTCTTCCGATTCTGTTATCGACAGCTTCCCTTGCCGCTGCCGCGCCGGTGGTGCTGCCGCTTGCTGGGTTGATGGCCGACGAGCCCGCGGGCGCGACGACGCAAGAACCCAACGGCGAAAAGAAGCAAGAAGTCCTAATCCGCGCCGACAAGATGACTTACGACGCGAATACCAGCGTCGTCACCGCCGAAGGCAACGTCGAGGTCACGTACGGTCCGCGCACGCTGCTCGCCGACAAGCTCATCTACAATCAAGACAACCGCATCGTCATCGCCGAAGGCAACGCCACGATCCGCGAAGCGAACGGCACGACGCTCTCGGGCAACCGCATCGAAGTCACGGACGACATGCGGGACGGCATTATCGAGAGCATGAATATCATCATCGCGGGCCGCGGCCGTTTGGCGGCAGCGCGCGCCACGCGCACCGATGGCAACGTGATGACGCTGGAAAAGGCCGCCTACACGACGTGCGAGCCTTGCAAAGAAGATCCGTCAAAGGCGCCGACGTGGCAGATCAAGGCGTTTCGCGTCGTTTACAATCAGGCGAAAGCGCGGGTCGAATACGAAGATGCGTTCTTCGAAGTGTTCGGTGTGCCGATCGCCTACCTGCCCTACTTCTCGCATTCCGACCCTCAGGCACCGCGCGCATCGGGGTTCCTAGCACCGGGCCTCGGACACTCGAGCGACCTCGGCTACTTCGTAGAGGCTCCCTACTACTTTGCGCTCGACCCCAGCTACGATCTCCTGCTGGCTCCGATGTACACGCAGAACGACGGTCCGATGCTCAAGGGCGAATGGCGCCAGCGTGTCGTCGATGGGCAATACAACCTGCAAGCAAGCGGCCGGTACGGCAAAGCGCGCGACCGTTTCGGAATCGAGTATGGCGACGACACATTGCAGGGCCATGTCTTCGGCAGCGGGCGCTTTCAGATCGACGACGTCTGGCGCTGGGGCTACGACGCGGAAGTTACGTCGAACGACACGTACTTGAAGCGCTACGACATCACCTCGAAAGATCGGTTGGTCAACAATCTATTCATCGAGGGCATCGACGGGCGGTCGTACGCCGCCGTCAACGGGTGGTACTTCCAAGGCCTGCGCGAGGACGACGATCCGGGTCTGACACCACTGGTCCTGCCGCTGGTCGAACTGGAATACGTGCCGGACGAAACGGTGCTCGGCGGACGATTCCAATTGGTCGGCAATGCGCTTTACCTGCACCGCGGCGAGGGCCGCGACACGGCGCGTTTGTCATCGACAGCATCGTGGAAATTACCGGTTACAACGACCGGCGGACATCTGTTTACATTCTTCGCCAACTTACGCGCCGACGGCTACCACGTGACCGATACCGGCGTCAGCGGCACGGACACGCAAACCATCGGCCGCATACTTCCATGGGCAGGTGCCGAGTGGCGCTATCCAATGGTGCGTACCGACTGGGGTTGGAAGCAGGTCATCGAACCGATCATACAGGTGATCGGCGCACCTTACGGCGGCAACCCGGATGAAATTCCGAACGAAGACAGCGCCTCGTTCGAGTTCGACGAGACGAACCTGTTTTCGTTCAACAAGTTCCCGGGGCTGGACCGTTGGGAAACGGGGCCGCGCGTTAATGTCGGCTTCCGCGCCGCAGCCTATTTTGACGAAGGGTTCGTCGAAGCGATCGTCGGCGAGAGCTTCCGCTTCCACGAAGACAATTCGTTCACCGAACAATCGGGGTTGCGCAATCAGCAGTCGGACTATGTGGGCCGTTTGATCATTCAGCCGGACGCCAACATTCGCTTGGTGCACCGCTTCCGTATTGACCAAAGCGCCTTGCGTTACGAGCGCAACGAAATCTATGCCGAGGCGTTCGACGCCGATTGGTATACGTTCCGCGCGGGGTATTTGTTGCTCGAGCCCGATCCGCTGATTCCAACCCAACGCGAAGAAGTCTCGCTCGAAGGGCGCATTCGTACGATCGAACACATCTGGTTGCGCGCATCGGGCCGCCGCGACCTTGCCGACGAACAGATGATCGAGAGCAAGTTCGGCTTTTCATACGAAGACGATTGCGCGGAGTTCGGTCTGGACTTCCGCCGCCGGTTCACACGCGACCGCGATATCGAGCCGTCCTCGTCGTTCCTGTTCACGTTCCGCCTGAAAGGCGTGAATTGAGGCCGGAATAGCCCGGTTTCGGCCTGGCGTAACCACCATTGATCGGGCACGGGAAGTGGTTATTCTCCCGGGCGTTGTGACAGTCCCCTGCGGTTGAGTCGCGTGGGCCTAAGTCAGTCGCTCTCGTTTTCGCGGATTATTGCGATGTCTGGTCGTTTGCCGTTCCTCTCCCTTCGTTTTGCCGGTGCTGTCGCGTTCTGCGTAGCTGCGATGCTCGCCGTCGTGGGCGATCACTCCAGCGCTGCCGGCGCGACGCAAGAACCGAAGACGATGCGCGCCGCGGCCGTCGTCAACGACATCATCATTTCGACCTACGATCTTGAGCAGCGCGTT
This sequence comes from Micropepsaceae bacterium, assembly GCA_046153995.1. GTDB lineage: Bacteria > Pseudomonadota > Alphaproteobacteria > Micropepsales > Micropepsaceae > SZUA-430. The sequence continues at coordinate 17,311 of JBJXEH010000013.1, read as the reverse complement.
AAGCTCGTGATGATCACGTCGAACGCGCAAGGTGCTGACGCGGCCAAGCGGCTGAGGCCGCAGGTGCTGCGCCAACTCGTCGACGAGCTCTTGCAGCTCCAGGAAGCGCAGAAAGCGAACGTCAAGATCACGACGGATGAACTCGACAAGAACTTCAAGCGCATCGCGCAGCAAAACCAGACGTCTACCGATGCGATCAACAAGATGCTGGACGACAACGGCATCGCGCGCGCGACGCTGCAGACCCAGCTGAAAGCGGACCTTGCCTGGCAGAAACTAATCCAGGGACGGCTGGCACCGCGCGTGACGGTCTCGGACGAAGAGGTCGAGCAGGCATTTTTGCAAGCGACCGCCGCAGCGTCTCAGACGCAGTATCTGGTCTCGGAAATATTCATCGCGGTCGATGTTCCGGAAGCCGAAGATCAAGCGAAGAAGAACATTCAAAGCATCCTCGGGAACCTTCGCGGCGGGGCCACATTCTCGGCCATTGCGCGGCAGTTCAGCCAGTCCACGTCGTCCGCCACGAACGGCGGCGACATCGGCTGGGTCGGCGAAGCCGACGTGCAGGCACCGATCGCCGCAGCATTGCGGAAAATGTCGCCCGGCGGCATCTCCGAGCCGATCCGTGCGGCCGGTGGATACTACGTACTGGGATTGCGCGAGAAAAAGCTTTCGAAGGACTCCAAACTGACAACGAGCGAACCTGCGCCGCAAAAGCCGCAGGCCGCGCAGAGGATGAAGGGCACGTTGAGCCTCGGCCGCGTATCCATCCCGCTTTCCGACGGCGCGTCGAAGGCAAAGCAGGAGCAGGCGAAGAACCTGGCTATCGACCTTTATCGTACGATCAACGGCTGTTCGTCGGCAGGCTCAGTCGCGAAGTCGCGCGGTGCGAAGTTCGACATGCTTGGCGCCATCACGGTCAAGGACATGGCGCCGCAGTTCATCAAGATCTTGGAGCAGACGCCGAACGGCCGGGCGACGCCGCCGCTGCGCGGTGCGGGCGGTGTGGAGCTTTTCGTCATCTGCTCGGGCGGCATGGTTCCGGCGGCCGGGATGCAGCAAGCCGGCGGCGGGCCTGCGACGACGAAATCGAAGGACGTCACGAAAGAAGACATCGAAAACCGTCTCTTCAACCAGGAACTCTCGATGCTGGCGCGGCGCTATCTACGCGACCTGCGCCGCGACGCCACGATCGAGATGAAGGACAACTAGGGGTCCGTATGGCCGACGCTTCCCGGCCACTTGCTCTGACGATGGGCGAGCCTGCGGGAATCGCGGGCGAGATAGCGATCAAGGCTTGGCATGCGCCGGACGGGCGTCCAGTGCCGCCGTTTTGCGTCATCGGCGATCCGGACTGGCTGCGCGCTGAAACGCACCGGGTCAAAAGCCACCTCCATGTGTTCGAGGTCGGGTCGATGGCGGAGGCGGGGAAGCGCTTCTTCGAGGGGCTTCCCGTGTTGGCGGAACGCTTGGCCGCAAAGGCCGTTCCGGGCAAGCCCGATGCGCGCAACGCAAGCGCCGTGATCGCGGCCATCGGCAAGGCGGTTACGCTTGCTCGCAGTGGCGAGGCAATCGGCGTGGTCACGAACCCGATCCACAAGGCGACGCTGTATGGCGCGGGGTTCAAGTTTCCAGGGCACACGGAGTATCTCGCCGAACTGTGCGACGGAGCCAAGCCCGTGATGATGCTTTCGATAGAGGGTTTGCGCGTCGTGCCGGTGACGGTGCACCTCTCGCTCGCGGAGGCTTGCCGTGCGTTGACGTTGGAGGCGATCGTCGATGCCGCGACGACCACGCATGAGGCGTTGAAGCGGGACTTCGGCATTGCCGCACCGCGCTTGGCCGTTGCCGCACTGAACCCGCATGCCGGCGAAAGCGGCGCGATGGGGCGCGAGGAGGAGACAATCATTGCGCCTGCGCTCGCCGAACTCGCCAAACGCGGGATCGACGCGAAGGGCCCCCACCCTGCCGACACGCTGTTTCATACCGCCGCCCGCGCGCGCTACGACGCGGCGATTTGCATGTATCACGATCAGGCACTAATCCCCCTGAAGACGCTAGACTTCGCGGGCGGGGTGAACGTGACGTTGGGATTGCCGATCGTGCGCACATCGCCCGATCACGGCACGGCGTTCGATATCGCGGGCCAAGACAAGGCCGATCCGTCGAGCCTGCTTGCAGCTTTGCGGTTGGCGGCGCGGATCTCAGCCCAACGCGCCCAAGCATGAGCGACGGCGACGGACTGCCGCCGCTGCGCGAGGTGATTGCGCAGCTTGGCTTGAGTGCGCGCAAGGCGCTGGGCCAAAACTTTCTCTTCGATTTGAACCTGACGCGGCGCATCGCGCGCGAGGCGGGGCCGCTAAGCGGTCGCACGGTTTTAGAGGTGGGACCGGGGCCTGGCGGGCTCACCCGGGCGCTGCTCGCCGAGGGGGCCGCACGGGTCGTTGCGATCGAGCGGGATACGCGGTGTCTGCCGGCGCTGGAAGAAATCGGCCGCGCGTATGGCGGGCGGCTTACGGTCGTTTCTGGCGATGCGCTTCAAACTGACGAAGCCGCGCTCGTGGACAGCGCGCGGGGGTTGGTGGTTGCGAACCTGCCGTACAACGTCGCGACGGTGCTGCTCGTGAAGTGGTTGACCGCCGATCCCTGGCCGCCCTGGTTCGACGGGCTCACGCTGATGTTTCAGCGCGAGGTGGCGGAACGCATTGTGGCAAAACCCGGCGGGCACGCCTACGGGCGGCTTTCGGTGGTCAGCCAGTGGCGCACAAGCCCACGTATTCTGTTCGACGTGCATCGCTCGGCGTTCACGCCAGCGCCGAAAGTGACGTCGAGCGTTGTGCGGTTCGACCTGCTGGCCAAGCCGCGCGGCGAGGCCTCCGCTCCCCTCCTGGAACGCGTGACGGCGGCGGGGTTTGGGCAGCGGCGCAAGATGCTGCGGTCGAGCCTGAAAACTCTGGGGCCGTTCAGCGACGAATTGATCGCGGAAGCGGGGCTCGATCCGACGGCGCGGGCGGAGGAGATTCCGGTCGAAGGCTTTGCCGCACTAGCGCGCGCACTTGCGCTCAGACGATGAGGCCGCGCACGAATGTCGAGAGACCTGTCTGGCGGTTGCGTTTGAAGCGTTCGGCTTCGACGATGAACGTTATCTTGGTTTCGGCCGCTTGGATGTCGTCGTTCACGATCACGTAGTCGTACTCGGCCCAGTGGCTGATCTCGTCGTTCGCTTTCGCCATGCGCTGCGCCACGACGTCGGGCGTGTCCTGCGCGCGCGATTTCAGGCGCCGTTCGAGTTCGTTGCGCGAGGGCGGAAGGATGAAGATGCTTACCACGTCTTCGCGCGACTTTTCCTTCAGCTGCTGCGTGCCTTGCCAGTCGATGTCAAACAACACGTCAAGGCCTTGGGCGAGCGCTTCTTCGACCGGCTCGCGCGGCGTGCCATAGCTGTGGCCGAAAACAGTGGCGTGCTCCAACAGTTCGCCGCGGTCGACTTTGGCTTTAAATGCAGCGGGCGAGATGAAATAGTAGTCTTGGCCATGCATCTCGGTCGCGCGCTTCTCGCGCGTCGTCACAGAAACCGACATCGTGAAGTTCGAATCCGTCTCAAGCAAGCGCTTGGCGAGCGTCGTCTTGCCGGCGCCCGAGGGCGACGACAACACCAGCATCATGCCGCGGCGCTTGATCGTGGTCAGGGTCATTCGACGTTTTGCACCTGTTCGCGCAGCTGATCGATCGTCGCTTTCAGTTCGAGGCCCGTGCGGGTCAGCTGAATGTCCTGCGACTTCGAGCACAGCGTGTTCGCCTCGCGGTTCAACTCTTGCGCCAGGAAGTCGAGGCGGCGGCCTTGCGCGCCGGCGTCCGCGAACAGCGTTCGGGCTTGGGTGAGGTGGGATTTCAGCCGGTCGATCTCTTCGCGCACGTCGGCCTTCGTGAGCATGAGCGCGATCTCTTGTGCCAGGCGATCTTCGGCCAATCCCGGGCGGGCTTTCAATATCTCATCGATCGAGGTTTTGAGGCGCGTGCGCAATTGCTCCGGCTGCGCAGCTGCGAGGCGTTCGGCGTCCGCGACAAGCGTATCCATGCGCGCGGTGTGTTGCTTCAGGATGGCGTCGAGCCTTGCACCTTCGTCGCGACGGGCAGCCTTCAGCGCGTCGAACGCGTTCGCGAGGCTGCCCAAGACGGCGGCGTCGCGGGCGGCGAGTTCGGCTTCGCCGAGCGGTGGGCCTTGTGCGTCGATGACGCCGCGTAATGAGAGAATACCGTCGAGCGTCGGCGGGGCGGCCTTCACCGAACCTTCGAGCTGCTTCAGGGCGGCGAGGACTTGGGATAGCGCCTCTTGGTTGATGCGCACCGCTCCGCGCGAGGGATCGGCGTCGAGCGTCAGCGACGCGGTCACCGCGCCACGCGTGAAGCGCTCATTTGCGAGAACGCGGACGGGCTGCTCCAGCCCCTCAAACCCCTCAGCCACGCGGACGCGCACGTCGAGGCCGCGCGAGTTCACGCTGCGTACCTCCCAATGCCAGCGCCAAGCGCCTTGGGCGCCTTGGGTGCGGGCAAAGCCGGTCATGCTGGAAATGGGCATCAGGGTCCGGCCTTTCGAGTCACGGCCGGACCTTAGGGGGTGCGCCCGCCGGGCTCAACGCTATGGCGTGCCTGCAGTTGCCGCAGAGGCGCGCTGCTTTTCGATCTCGCGCCACTTTTGCACGTTCTTTTCGTGTTGGGCCAAGGTGGCGGCGAAAACGTGGCCTCCCGTGCCGTCCGCGACGAAGAACAGGTCCTGCGTGTCGGCAGGGTTTAACACGGCGGCCAGGGAGGCCCGGCCGGGGTTCGCAATCGGCGTCGGCGGCAATCCCACGATAACATAGGTGTTGTAGGCCGTGGGCTTCTCAAGCTCGCTTTTGCGGATGCCGCGGCCCAGCGGCACGCCCTTCGTGAGGCCGTAGATGATCGTCGGGTCCGACTGCAACTTCATGCCTTTGCGCAGGCGGTTGACGAAGACGGCGGCGACGCGCGGGCGCTCTTCGGCGACGCCGGTTTCCTTCTCAACGATCGAAGCTAGGATCACGGCTTCCTGCTGGGATGCGATCGGCAGGTTCGGCGCGCGTCCTGCCCAGAGTTCGTCGAGCGTGCGCTTGTGGTCTTCCTGCATGCGCAGGACCAGATCGTCGCGCGGCATGCCGCGGTTGAAGATGTAGGTCTCGGGCAGCAACGAACCTTCGGACGGCGCGATCGTAACGTCGCCCGTAAGCGAAGGATGGGTGCGCACCAGATCGAGGATCATCGCGCTCGTCAGACCTTCGGCGAGCGTCAGTTTGTAGACGATCGATTTGCCACCAATCAGAATGCTCATGATCTGCGCCGGCGAAGCGCCGGAGGGGATCGCGTACTCACCCGCTTTGAGTGCGGTCGCTTTGCGGTTGTACATGACGCCCGCGCGAAAGATCAGCGCGCTGCGCACGACGCCGCGTTCTTGCAGAATGTTTGCCGCTTGATTGAGGCCGGTGCCGAGCGGCAGGGACACAATCGTTTCGGTTTCGCCTTCGTAGGCGGCGGGGCCAGCTGCGTCGAACTGATTGAGCACGTACCAACCGCCTGCGGCGGCACCAGCGATGCCGAGCAACAGAACGACGAAGATGAAGCGAAAGAAGGAACGCAAAGTCGTGCTCCGCGTTAAGGGGACGAACCGTTACGATTATCGGTTACTGCGGCGGGCCCGTCAAAATCAAGGTCGCGTTCGTGCCCCCGAATCCGAAAGAATTCGACAGGACCGCGCGAATCGGGCGCTTCTTCGCCTTGTGCGGGACGAGGTCGATCTTCGTCTCAACCGAGGGGTTGTCTAGGTTCAACGTCGGCGGGCAAATCTGGTCGCGCAGGGCCAAGATGCCAAAGATGGCTTCGACCGCGCCCGCCGCACCCAGCAGGTGGCCGATCGAGGATTTTGTGGACGACATCGACACGTGGCTCGCCGCATCGCCGAACAAACGCTCCACAGCCTTGAGCTCGATCTCGTCGCCAAGCGGCGTCGAGGTGCCGTGTGCGTTCACGTAGTCGATATCGGCAGGCGTCATGCCCGCCCGCTTTAGCGCCATCTGCATCGCGCGGAAGCCGCCGCTGCCGTCTTCGGCAGGCGCCGTGATGTGGTACGCGTCGCCGGAGAGGCCATAGCCTTTGATCTCGGCGTAAATCTTTGCGCCGCGGCGCTTGGCATGTTCGAGTTCTTCCAACATGACGCAGCCCGCACCCGCACCCATGACGAAGCCGTCACGGTCCTTGTCGTAGGGACGCGAACCCTTTTCCGGCGTATCGTTAAATGCCGTCGACAGCGCGCGGCAGGCGTTGAAGCCTGCGATGCTCAATCGCGAGATCGCGGCTTCCGTGCCGCCGGCAAGCATCACGTCGGCGTCGTCGAGCGCGATCAGCCGCGCCGCGTCACCGATCGCGTGCGCGCCGGTCGAGCAGGCGGTCACGACCGAGTGGTTCGGGCCCTTCATGCCATAGCGAATCGAGGCGTAACCCGAGACGAGATTGATTAGCCGGCCGGGGATGAAGAACGGGCTGATCCGGCGGGGACCCTTTTCGTGCAGCGTAATCGCGGCGTCCGCGATGCCCGGCAAGCCACCGATACCGGAGCCGATCAGGACGCCGGCACGGCACTGCTTTTCTTCGGTATCGAGGACGAGCTTCGAGTGCTCGAACGCTTGGGCCGCCGCGCCCATGCCAAGGACGATAAAGTCATCGACCTTGCGCTGATCTTTGGGATCCATCCCTTGATCGGCGTTGAACGTGCCGTTCGTGCCGTCGCCGCGCAGGACGTCGCACGCGATCTTCGTTTGCAAGTCGTCGACATTGAACGCGGTGATCTTCCTCGCGCCGGATTGGCCGGCGAGAAGGCGCGACCACGTCTCTTCCACGCCGCTTGCCAGCGGGGTGACCAGTCCTAAGCCTGTAACGACGACGCGCCGCATTAGGATTTAGCTAGTGCGCTTTTGGGCTCGTGCAACCGGTCTCAAGCCGCTTTTTCTGTAATGAACTTGACGGCATCGCCGACGGTGACGATCGATTCGGCTGCGTCGTCCGGAATTTCGACGTTGAATTCTTCTTCAAACGCCATGACGAGCTCGACCGTGTCGAGGCTGTCCGCGCCCAGATCGTCGATGAAGCTGGCCTTTTCGGTCACCTTTTCGGCTTCAACGTTCAGGTGTTCGATCACGATCTTTTTCACGCGGTCAGCGATATCGCTCATTTTTTCGTCCTTTGAGAGAAACTGGTCTTTTTGGAATGCCCCAAAGGGGCATCCGGAGAATCCCGGCCCCCGGGAATTTGCGCGGTTGGTAACATACCTCAGGCGAGCTTGCCAACTGCCGGGCTTCAAGGGTTAAGCCCTTCAAATCATGGCCATTCCGCCATTGACGTGCAGGGTTTGGCCGGTGATGTAGGCCGCCTCCTCGCTCGCAAGATACGCTACGGCCGCGCCGATGTCGCTGCCGCTGCCGAGGCGCTGGGCCGGAATTTTCGCCAGAATGCCCGTGCGCTGCTGGTCGTTCAGGACGTCGGTCATCGGCGATTTGATGAAACCGGGGGCCACGCAGTTGACCGTGATGTTGCGGGTCGCGATTTCCTGCGCCAGCGACTTCGTCATGCCGATGATGCCGGCTTTCGCGGCGCAGTAGTTCCCCTGCCCCGGGTTGCCCATCACGCCCACGACCGACGTGATCGAGACGATGCGGCCCCAGCGTTTTTTCATCATCGGACGCATCACGGCGCGGGCAAGGCGGAACGTGGACGTCAGGTTGATCTTGATGACGTCGTCCCACTCCTCGTCCTTCATACGCATGAACAGGTTGTCGCGCGTGATGCCGGCGTTGCATACCAAGATGTCGAGGCCGCCCATCAGGCCTTCCGCGGTCTTCGGCAGTTCGTCCACTTGCGCGGTGTCGGCGAGGTTGCACGTCGCGATGTGCGCGCGATCGCCCAGTTCCTTCTGAAGCGTCTCAAGCGCCTCGCGGCGCGTGCCGGAGAGCGTGACGGTGGCACCCTGTTTGTGGAGCGCGCGGGCGATGTCGCTGCCGATGCCGCCGCTGGCGCCGGTTACGAGCGCGGTTTTGCCGGTGAGAGAGAACATCGGTGCGATCCTTTGCTTCAGGTGCGTTCAAAGAGAATACCGCCCCCACTGCGGGGCGGTCGAAATTTCGAAGCCGAAGGCGGAGAAATTTCGGGTGGGGGGCCAGAGCCTCGGAGGCTCGCCCCCCACCCGAACCTTCTCGCCCTTCGGGCTCAAACGTTCGACCGCCCCGCAGTGGGGGCGGTATTTTCTTTATCAGAGCGTCTTCATGAACGCTTCGATTTCTTGTGGGGTTTCGATCGATGTCGTGGGCAGGTCTTTGTCGATGCGCTTGGCCATTGTCGCTAGCACTTTTCCCGCGCCAACTTCGACGGCTGAGGTGACGCCACGGCCGCGCAAGCCCTCGATCGTTTCGCGCCAGCGGACGCGGCCGGTGATTTGTTCGATCAACAGACGCTTGATCGTCGCCGGATCGCTTTCCGCATTGACGCTGACGTTCGAGATCACGGGCACGCGCGGCGGGCGGATTGTCTCACTGCCCAGCACGTCTTCCATCTCGCGTGCGGCGGGTGCCATCAGTGGCGAGTGGAACGCGGCGGCGACGGGCAGCATCATCAGACGCTTGATGCCTTTGGCCTTTGCGATTTCCTGCGCGCGTTCGAGGGCGCCTTTGTGGCCGGAGATCACGATTTGACCCGGTGCGTTGTCGTTCGCGACGACGCAGACTTCGCCGCCGGTAGATGCCTCTTTGCAAACCTCATCGGCTTGGGCGAAGTCGGCGCCGAGCAGTGCGCCCATGCCGCTGGTACCCACCGGCGCCGCGCGGCGCATTGCGATGCCGCGCGCGCGAAGCAGGCGCGCGGCTTGCGGCACAGTGAACGCACCGGCAGCGGCGAGCGCCGAGTATTCACCCAACGAGTGGCCGGCGACGAACGTGACGTGCTTTCCCCAGTCGAACTTGCCGTCGTGTTCGAGCACGCGCATCACGGCGAGGCTCACCGCCATCAGCGCAGGCTGCGCGTTTTCGGTGGAGGTGAGATCGGCTTCGGGACCTTCCCACATCAACTGCGAGAGCTTTTGCTTGAGCGCTTCGTCGACTTCCTCGAACACGTCGCGCGCGGCAGGAAACGCCTCGGCGAGCGCTTTGCCCATGCCAACCGCCTGGCTCCCCTGCCCCGGAAACGTCAATGCGCGGGCCATGTGTTTCCTCTCAAGTTTCGGCGCGGACAGACACCGGGGGCGGGCCGGGTGTCAAGCCGCGGACAACCGGAGACCCCGGGCGTTGTATCACGCTGCAGGATTGAAACGCCAAGCACGCCAAGCAGCTTGTATGCGCCGTTACGCGGTAGTGCGACGGAGACGGTGAAGTTCTTTCGCACGAAGCAACGAAGGGACGAAGCAGCGAATTATCCGGCGCGAAGCGCCTATTGGCCTCTCGATTGCGCGCCTGCGGCGCACAGTTAGCCACACTTCGTTGCTTCGTTGCTTCGCGTGAAATCGTTCTACGGTGCCACCGACCCCACCGCCGGTTGATAGGTCCACGGTCGGCTTGGCGTGCTTGGCGTTTCAATCCTATCGGATCAAATCCATATTCGTTCGCCAGGATTGTGCGACGCCTAAGCCTAGCAACGCCGCGTACGTCACCGCGACGGCTGGGACTTGGAGGCTGAATTCTACGGCGGCGTGGATCCCCACCACCACCGACGCTGCGAAAGCGATTGCCGGGAAGATGCGGTCGCGGCGGCGGTTGAGGCAGCCTTGGAAGCACATCCAGGCGAGGATCACGGGGACGGCGAGGTAGGCGAGGCCTGCGGGGACGCCTAAGTCTGCGAACGTTTCCAGGATATCGTTGTGGGCTTCGTCCACGTTGCCCGTCACCGCGCCGTCGCTGAAGAGCGGGTAGTAGCGTTCGAAGGCGCCAAAGCCGTGGCCCATCAGCGGGGCGGACTCTATCGCCTTCATGGTCGATTGCGCGATGTTGGCGCGGGCGTTGTCGGTGACGCCTTGTTCTTGTACGCGGCCCATCAGCGGGTCGGCGCTCACCGCCGCCGCGATGCCGAGCACGGTCACGAGCAGTGCCGCCATCGCGCGCTGACCGGAGGATTCGCCCTTGTTCGCGCGGCGTCCGACGCTGAGCGCGGTAATTAGCGCGACGGTGCCGAGGAAGAATGCGATCACGCCGCCGCGCGATTGTGTGAGCAGCAGCGCAGACACCGTCGTCACGATCATCACGAACAGCAACGCCACTTCGCCGGTCAGCGCCTGCAAGCCCGTGCGCACGATCAAACGGGTGCCGCGGTCCCACACAATCGACTGGCGCAGCTTTTCGACGAAGAGCCCGAGGCCCGCGATAGCGGCTAGCGCCGAGAACGTCGCGAAGTGGTTCGGGTTCACGAACGGGCCGGTGACGCGGGCGGTGTCGAGCTTTGGGTCCGGCATCAGCCAGGATTGGAAGTCGAACTTCGCGTAGAAGCTTCCCAGCGCAACGGCCGCGTACAGAAACGCGATGACGACGATGCCGCTGACAATCGAGCCTGCACGGTCGCGGTCGCGCGCAAGTTGAAACGCGACGAGGAACGCCGCGATGCTGAGCGAGGCTGCGAACACCGCTTGGCGCGTGAGTTCGGGATCGACTGAAACATAGGCGCCGACTTTGCTGCTGAGCGCGGCGCCCGCCATGTCCCAGAGCGGGTGTGCCATCGCGACGAGGCTGAGCCCCGTGAGGTCCGCCAATGCTTTCAAATTGACCGATTGAACGAAGCCCCAGCCGAGTGCCGCGATCAGGCAGAGCGCGGGCAGCGCGAGGCGGCGCAATTGCGGCGTCACCGGTACGAAGCCGGTGAGCGCAAGGCCCGCCCACATCAGCAAGATGCTCCCTAAGCCCATCCCCAGCGCAAGTTCGGCCCAAGGGCGGTTCGAGCCATAGGGGAACGGCGCCCACGCGAGCAGGAGGAGGAAGGCCAAGAGCAGAAAGCGCTCAGGGTAGTGCCACACGCTGTCGTCGTCGCGGTTCATGCCGCCCCGCTTTGCTTGACAGCGGCGGACACGGGCGTACCTATCGGCGCATGAGCGAACGCGTTGCCGTCATCGGCCTTGGATATGTCGGCTTGCCGGTCGCGGTGGGTTTTGCGTCGAAGTTTCCGGACACGATCGGCTTCGACATCGACGCCACGCGCATCGCGGCGCTGCAACAGGGCGAGGACTGGACCGGCGAACTCACGCAGCCTGAACTCAAATCCGTCCAACTGACATTTACCCATCGCGAAGACGACCTCAAAGGCGCCGACGTCTTTATTGTCTGTGTGCCGACACCGATCGACGATCAGAAGCGGCCCGATCTTCGTCCCTTGAAGAGCGCGTCCGAAGTGGTTGGGCGCGCGCTGAAAAGAGGCTCGATCGTTTGCTACGAATCGACGGTCTATCCCGGTCTAACAGAAGACTTTTGCGGTCCGATACTCGCTCAGGTTTCCGGTTTGAACCAGGGGTCCGATTTCCGGATCGGCTATTCGCCCGAGCGGATCAACCCTGGCGACAAGGAACACACGCTGCAACGTATCGTGAAGGTTGTGTCGGCTGAGGATAAGGCCACAGCTGCAACCCTCGCGCGTCTTTATGGAGCGGTCGTGTCCGCGGGTGTCCACGTGGCGCCGTCGATCAAGGTGGCAGAGGCCGCGAAGGTTTTGGAAAACACGCAGCGCGATTTGAACATCGCGCTGATGAACGAACTCGCGCTGATTTGCGACAGGCTCGAGATTCGCACCGCCGATGTGCTCGCCGCGGCAAAGACGAAGTGGAACTTCTTGCCGTTCACGCCCGGGCTCGTCGGCGGCCACTGCATCGGTGTCGATCCGTACTACTTGACCACGAAGGCGGAGGCACTGGGCTATCACCCCGACGTGATTCTGGCCGGGCGGCGGATCAACGACGGCGTCGGCGCATTCATCGCGCAGCGGTTGGTGCGTTTCTTGAGCCGGAACAACACCGCGCTGAACGAGGCGCGCGTTGCGATATTGGGCCTCACATTCAAAGAGAACGTGCCCGACACCCGCAACAGCCGGGTGCCGGACATTGTGCACGAGTTGGCGCAGTTCGGCGTGCGCGCGACGGTGAGCGATCCAATGGCGCCGCCGGAGCACGCTGTGAACGAGTACGGGATTGCGCTCAGCGATGTGGGTGGTTTGCACGATCTGGACGCGCTGATCCTCGCCGTACCGCACCGTGCGTTCCTGGCCGACGTCCCTGCCCTGCTCACCAAACTGAAGCCGCTCGGCACGCTGATCGATGTGAAGTCGGCAATCGATCCGGCGAGCGTGCCAAAGGGCGTGACGTATTGGAGCCTTTAGGCTTCACCATAGAGAGTGCGAGCGCCTTTGTCCGTTATCTGCAGGCGGAGACGCGGCAACTCCTTTGTGACTTCATCTTCTTCTTCGAACAGTTCGCGCCAACGCCAACGCGGGACCTCGACCCCGTCCGATAGAAGCTGAACATCGCCGTTTCGCAGCAGAGCGTGGATGGCGACGGCGAAGGGCTTTTCGTCCGGATAAAGTCTGCGGACGACTTGCAACGGTAAGCCGCCCTCGGAGATCTGATCGAGCGTATCCAATTCGCGCGACATGCCGCCCTTCTCATACATCGGGTTCGCATCAGAACCGAAGACCGTCCTTCAACCGCTCGATTTGATGCATTCGCTCGTGCAGGACCGTTACGATACCCACTTTGCCGTCCGCCAACAGCTTCCAATAGATGAAGTGCTTTTGGTGGCGGCAGAAGAATCCCTCCACGTCAAACTCCGCGGGAATGGGCCGCCAGGGAAAGTCTCGCGCGGCGATGGCTTTGAATTTTTCGAAGATGCCTCGGACATAAGCGTCGGCTTGTGCGTCGCCCCAAGTGCGGCGGGTGTATTCATAGATTTCGTCCAGCCGGTGGCCAGCCCCATCGAGAACGCGAAACGTTGTCATTTGCGCTTGCGGGCGTTTCGCTTGATTACCGTGTCCGCGTCGAGAGGTTTGTAGGCGTTATCCGGCGCTGCAAACGCCTTCTTCAACTCCGCCTTCAGGCGCGCAAACGCTTCGGTGTCGGCACGCTCTTTGTCCCGGCGAATGAGGTCGCGCACATACTCGCTAACGTTCTCATAGGCGCCGTCGTCACCCACGTTTGTGGCGACATGATCGCCCAGCGCGCCGCTCACGCGCACGTTCAGCGTTACGGTTTTCGCCATCTACCGACTCCAACAATGTCCACATGTTAAGGGAATTTGTGGACAGGTCAAGACGGACTGCCATTGCGGGCCAAAGGAAACGCCAGACTAGCCGCCGTTTGCGGCTTTGGCTTTCGCGATTTCGCTGAGTGTTGTGTCGATGCCGGCTTTGGCTTTGTCGATGTTGCCCACGCCTTGGCGGGTTACGATCGAACCGAGGAGCGCGCGCGCCTTTGTGAGCAGATCGACGGATTGGTCCAACGTGGTGACGGCCGCCGTGTTGGCGGTCTGGGCGGTGCCGGCCATGTAGGACATGGCCATGAGGCTGGCGACGGCTGCGGCCAGGAGCAGATTGCGGTTCATCGTGTAATCCCCTTGTGAGCAACCAGATTGCCCGCTTCCAAGCATTTACGCCAGCGCTGCGGTCGGCTAGACGGCGGTGACGGAGTACCAACGCATGAAGATTTTGCTTACTGGCGCGGCTGGGTTCATCGGGTTTCACGTTGCGCAAGCGTTGCTCGCGCGGGGCGATGCGGTTGTCGGTGTCGATAATCTGAACGCCTATTACGAGGTGGCACTCAAAGACGCGCGGCTCGCGAAACTGACAGCGCAAAAGGCGTTCGCGTTCGAGCGGACCGACATCGCGGACAAGGACGCGATGTTTGCGCTGGCCGCCAAGCATCCGGATGTCACGCATGTCGTGCACCTTGCGGCGCAGGCGGGCGTGCGCCATTCGCTGACCGATCCCTACACCTACGTTACGTCGAATGTGATGGGCCAGGTCGTGATGCTGGAGCTGGCGCGGAAGTTTCCGAAGTTCGAGCACTTCGTCTATGCGAGTTCGTCGTCGGTTTATGGTGGCAACACAAAGCTACCGTTCTCCACGGACGATGAGACGGAGCAGCCGAACTCGCTTTACGCCGCGACGAAGAAGGCCGACGAGCTGATCGGACATACTTACGCGCATCTCTATGGGTTGCCGTCGACAGGGCTTAGGTTCTTCACCGTGTATGGGCCGTGGGGGCGGCCGGATATGGCGGCGTTTTTGTTTACGCGCGCGATTCTGGCGGGGGAGCCGATCCGCGTGTTCAACAACGGCGAGATGTGGCGCGACTTTACTTATGTCGACGACATCGTCGCCGGTGTGTTGGCGGCCGTCGCGCGCAAGCCGTCCGCGACCCCGCCACATGCGATCTACAATCTGGGCAATCACCGGTCGGAGAAGTTGACCGACTTCATCGCGACGCTGGAAAAGGCGCTGGGCGCGAAAGCCCAGATGACATTCGAACCGATGCAGCCGGGCGATGTCGCGCGGACTTACGCGGACATCGAGGCTTCGCGGCGGGACCTAGGGTTCGAGCCGAAGACGCCGATCAGCGAAGGCATTCCGCGCTTCGTTGCTTGGTACCGCGAGCACTATCGCGTTTGGCCAAAGAATTAGGGCCGGAGATTTCTCTCCAGCCCCTAGGCATTCAATCCTACCAGCAGAAGCGCCAGCGGTGGCTGCCCCATTGGCGCGGCCAGTGACGGTCTTGCCAACCGTAATGGCCCCAACGCGGCTGACCCGAGCGCCAGCACAGACCGCTGTAGTCCCAGTACATCCACTGATCGTCGTAGTACCACCAGTATGCGTCGTCGAAGTAACGCAGGCCGACGTACCAACGCCAGCTGTCGTCCCAGTTGTTGTTGTCGTACCAGTGCGGGTACCAGTAGTTATTGTTGTAGTAGTGGTGTTGACGCCAGCGCGGGTGATGTCTCACGCCCGGCCAACGGTCTTGCCAGTTGTGATTACGAAAGTCGCGATGACGCCAGTCGCGGTCGCGCCAACGGCGATCCGGCGAGGTGCCGGGGCCGCCCCATGGTCCGGGCGGGTTCTCCCAGTTCGTGCCGGGTCCGCCGCGCGGTCCGGGCGGGTTGTTGTCGTTGTCGCGATGACGCCAGCGGCGATCGGGCGACGTGCCCGGTCCACCGCGTGGGCCCGGAGGATTCTCCCAGTTCGTGCCAGGGCCGCCGCGCGGTCCCGGAGGATTGTTGTCGTTGTCGCGATGACGCCAGCGCGGGCCGGCACCCGGACCGCCGACTGGGCCAGGCGGATTCCAGTTCGGACCTGCACCCGGTCCACCGCGTGGGCCTGGCGGATTCCAGTTCGTGCCCGGGCCGCCGCCGGGTCCTGGCGGATTGCCCCAACGCGGACCTGCACCCGGTCCACCGCGTGGGCCTGGCGGATTCCAATTTGTGCCGGGGCCGCCGGCTGGGCCCGGCGGGTTGCCGGGGCCTGCGCCCGGACCGCCGCGAGGTCCTGGTGGGTTCCAATTTGTGCCGGGACCGCCGCCGGGGCCTGGCGGATTCCAGTTTCCTGGACCGGGGCCACCACCACCGCCACCGCCGCCCGGACCTGGTCCAGGACCGCCGCCGCCTGCGCCGCGATGACGGTCGCCGCCTGTGCGGTCGCCGCCGTCTTGATGCGTTTGCTGGTCGCCGCGACCGCCACGGCCCTCGCCGCGATCGGCCCAAGCTGGGGTTGCGACCAAGCTCAAGCCCAATGCGGCAATTGCAGCCGCGGGAGCCAGAGTTCTCAATCTCATTTTCTTATAACCTTTCGAAGGGGTGTTACCCAGTTTCGCTTTTGCGCCCGCCGCCCTGAATGGTGCATGAACGGTGCGTTTAGATAGTGAGGTTTCGATGCGGGTACTGCTGATCGGCGGGGCTGGCTATATCGGCAGCTCGATCGCGCATCATTTGCTGGATGAGGGCCACGAGCCGTTCGTGCTCGATAACCTTTCCACCGGCGCGCTGGAGGCGGTGCCGGCGGGCGTGCCGTTCTGCCAAGCCGATTGCGGGGACGCAGCAGCGTTGGCCCATGCGATTACGAACTGGAAGATCGAGGCGGTTGTGCAGCTGGCCGCAGCGATCAGGGTCGAGGAATCCGTGGCCGAGCCCGCCAAGTATTATTTCAACAACACGGTAAAATCGCTGAGCGTATTCGACACCTGCGCGAGAGCCGGCGTCAGGGACTTTGTGTTCTCCTCCACAGCCGCCGTTTACGGCGAGCCAGCCGTGGCGCTGATCGATGAGGGCATGGCGACCAATCCGGCGAACCCCTACGGCCATTCGAAGCTGGCCGCCGAATTCATGCTGCGCGACATCGCGCGCGTGAGCAACATGCGCGCCACGATCTTCCGCTATTTCAACGTAGCCGGCGCCGACCCGAAACTGCGCACCGGGCAGCGCACGCAAACCGCGACCCACCTGATCAAAGTTGCGGCGCAAGTAGCGGCGGGCGCCCGCGCCCATCTCGACATTTACGGCACCGACTATCCGACGCCGGACGGCACCGCGATACGCGACTACATCCACGTCACCGATTTGGCGCAGGCCCATGTTTTGGCGCTGACCAAGCCCGGCCAAGCAGGCCAAACCCGGCTCTACAATTGCGGCTATGGCACAGGCCATTCCGTGCGCGAGGTGGCGGCAGCCTTCGGCCAGGTGCTGAACCACGCCCTGCCGACCCGCGATTGCCCGCGCAGGCCCGGCGACGTGGCGCAACTTGCGTGCGATGCGGCCAAGTTGAAGGCCGAGCTCGGCTGGACGCCGCGTCACGCCTCGATGGCCGAGATCGTTCAAACCGCGCTCGACTGGGAGCGCAAACTCGCGCGGTGAGTGGCACACGTGGCGCAGCGGCACATATGTGCCGGTTGTGCCACGCCCGCGCAAAATCCGGGTGCGACGGTTTGAACGGCGCAGGCGGGTTTTGCGCATAGGGTCGGTCCACGAAGAAACTCAAGCGCAATATCGCAAATCGCCCGCGCCAGTTCAATACCGCACGTTGACGCATCATCGCCGCTTATCGCGCGTGAAACAAAAAAAGACGCCCGCTGTCTTGTGCAGCGGGCGCCGAGAAAATCCCTTAGCCTTCGTTCTTCGATTTGTGATGCCATAAACGACAGACGCACGACGTGCGCAACGGGCATCGTGCGTAATGCACAGCTATGTGATCGCAAGTACGCGCGGTGCGCGCGCTGAACGCCCAAAGCCAGCAGCGCGTGCGTGACCTC
>JBJXEH010000012.1:0-3112 GCA_046153995.1 Micropepsaceae bacterium | reverse complement strand
CTTTCACGGATGGATGTAAGTGGAAGCGGGCGGCGAAGCGGCGCGGCGACGTGGGCCCGCGAGGGACGAGGCGGTCTTCACCGCGGATGTCGTTGCCGTCGTGGGCGACGAAGATGTCGCGATGGTGCACGAGGCCGAACGGCTTTGCGTAGCCGTCGTGGCTGGTGTCGAGCAGGATGCCCGCTTCGTTTTCGTGGCGCTTGTGCTCGATGCGGGTCGGACCGTCGATCAGGCGCAGGCCCAGCACGCGTTGTGCCCATGCGCCGTTGACAACGTGCGCGGACGACGTGTCGGCGATCGTGACGGTGGAATGTGCGGCAGTGGCGCGCATTGCTTGCACCCACTCCGCGCCCTTCATCGGTGCGGTGCCGCCGTTGACAATGATGCGTTCATCACCGGCGGAGAATTCGAACGAGAGCGTGCCTGCGTGTGCGCCGCGCGACATATCGGCGGGTGGGGCGATGCCGCAGTCGGCGATGATCAGCGTCTCGCCGCAGGCGATGCGGTGATAGCCCGCTTGCGCGGAGTGCAGCGTTTCGCGGGTGCGGCCGGTGTCGTAACTCAGCAGCGTTTGCGGCCAGCCGCCGACGCCTTCGGTGCCGCCGTTGAAGAGCGCGAGCCTGCCGTCGCCGTGCAGCATGAAGCGGATCATCGGCATCATGCGGTCTAGCGCGCGGCGGATCGTGACGGGGACGATAAGATCGCGCTGCGTCATCGCGTCGACGAGCGAGAGCAGATCGCTGGCCACGCTCAGCACCGTTTCCGGGTTGCGCGAGATGTGGCCGCCGTCGGGCAGGATTTGTTCGCCCAGTTCTTCGGCGAGCATGTGCAGGCCCTTGGCCATGCGCGCGTCGCCGTCGGGCAGGAACACACCCGACTGCACGAGGCCGATCGCGGCGACGAGGCGATCGAGGCCCGCGGGCGCCGCATGAGCGGTCTTCAGCAAGTGGCGAGCTTGGCGCGCCATCGAGAGCAACACGCGTGAGCGGAACAGCACGTCGGCGTTCGACAGGATCAGGCGGCCGAAGCTTGCCCACGTGATCAGCCGGCGTGCGATGACGTGCGGCCGCCAGGCGACCTCATGCCAGGTGCCGTGCGTGCGAACCCAATGGGCGATGAGCTGGCGCAGGTGTTCTTGCACCGGCTCCGACCCACCGGCGTCGAAGTGGCGGAGCCAATGGAACGAGTGAAGGCTCTCGGCCCATTCGTCGCTCGGCGGTTTGATGAAGAACGGCGAGCCGTCGCGGGCGGTCGCGTCGCCACCAGGCAAACGGAAGCGGCCCATGATGAGCAGTTCCGCTTCGGCGATGCTCTTCGGGTGGAAGCTGCGCGGGTTGACGAAGATGCGGTCGGGCGCGGGGCCGTTCAGGCTGCGCTGCCAGATGGGGCTTCTGTGGAGTTGGCGTTGCCAGGCCGCGCCCCAGCTTGCACGGGCGCCGGCGATCAAGTCGCGCGCGTTTGCGAACACGCTGAACTTGTAGGCTTGCGGCGCGTCGCTTGCTTCAACCGCCACGGAGCTTTGCGATGTTGTCGCGATAGCGGGTTGGGCCGCCTGCAAACGCGGCGGTTCCGGCGACGAGGACGTCGGCGCCTGCTTCGACAGCGAGGGCAGCGGTTTGCCCATTGATACCTCCGTCGACCTCCAACTCGATAGCGCGGCCCGATCGATCGATCAGCGCGCGCGCTTCACGCATCTTGGCGCGCTGACCATCGATGAAGCTTTGCCCCCCGAATCCCGGATTGACGGTCATCACGAGAATCAGATCGATGTCGCCCAAGATATGCTCGATTAGTGAGATCGGCGAACCCGGATTCAGGGACACACCCGCCTTTTTTCCTAGGCTCTTGATCAATTGCACCGTCCGGTGGACGTGGGGGCCCGCCTCGGGGTGCACGGTGATGATGTCGGCGCCCGCGTCGGCGAACTCCTTAATGTAGGGGTCGACCGGCGAAATCATGAGGTGCACGTCGAGCGGCAGCTTCGTGTGGGGGCGCAGCGCTTTGACCATCTGCGGGCCGATCGAGATGTTTGGGACGAAGTGGCCGTCCATAACATCGACATGGATATAGTCGGCACCGGCCTCGGTGATAGCGCGGACCTCTTCACCCAGCCTGGCGAAGTCGGCAGCGAGGATCGACGGGGCTATTTTGGGCTTCTTCATGAGGGCGGCTTTAGCGCGTTCGAGGGCTTTGGCGCAATCAACTCAGGCGTTTCTCCGCAGGCGGGCGGCGTAGAAGCCATCGAGGCCGCCCAAGTCCGGCCAGTGGTTGGGGAGCGTGCGGAGGTCGCCCGTCGACGTCGCGAACTCCGATTCGGCTGTAGTGACCGGTACGCGGGTGAAGGCTGGTTGGTTGGCGAGAAACGCTTCGACGATGTCTTCGCTCTCTTCACGGGCGAGGGAGCAGACGCAGTAGATGAGTTGGCCCTCTGGTTTGACCATTTCTGCCGCGGCGGCGAGCAGACGCTGTTGGACGGCTGCTTGCGCCATCACGTCCGAGAGGTCTTTGCGCCAGAGGACGTCGGGGTGGCGGCGGACGGTGCCGGTGGCGGTGCACGGCGCGTCGAGGAGGACGGCGTCGGCCAGCTCTTTCGGGCGCCAGGTGTGGTCGTCGCCGACTTCGATTTTGGCCTTGAGGTTCAGGCGCGTGAGGTTTGTCGTCACGCGCTTCATGCGTTCGAAGGCGAGGTCGACGGCGATGACATTCGCGCCCGCGGCTGCCAGTTGCGCGGTCTTGCCGCCGGGGGCCGCGCAGAGGTCGATGACGGTCTTGCCTTTGATGGGACCGAGCAGCTGAGCCGGGATCGCGGCGGCGGCGTCTTGGATCCACCAGGCGCCGTCGGCGTAGCCGGGGAGGTCTTCGATGCGGCCGCCGGCCGTGCGGCGTAGCGTGCCGGTGGGCAGCAGCTTGGCTTCGAGTTTCTCCGCCCAAACTTCGGCGTCGCTTTTCACGCTGATGTCGAGCGGCGGTTCGATGCTGTGTGCCTTCGCGATGGCGCGCGTTGTTTCTTCGCTGTAAGCGGTTAGCCAGTTGTCCCAAGCCCACGGTGGCGTGTTCAGGCGTTCGGCGTCGAGCGACGGCAGCATCGCTTTGCCTTCGCCGGCGATGCGGC
>JBJXEH010000011.1:0-5380 GCA_046153995.1 Micropepsaceae bacterium | reverse complement strand
TCCCTAAGCGCCGCGGTCCGCTCGCGGAGTAGGTGGCTCCGTAACCGACGGTGTCCCCCCTGTCAATCGAACGGACCTGAAGCAGCGGCGCGGTTAGCGTAACTGCGCCGCGCATCGGGTTTTCGCCCGATTTCCTGGGGTTGCCGCCGTAGAGCGCGATGCCAGGGCGGACCAAGTCAAACGCGTAGGCGGGGTTCAGGAAACAACCGCCCGATGCAGCGAGCGAGAGCGGCGTATTGGTGAATCGTCGGCTCAAGGTTTTGAAGCGGGCAAGTTGTTGCTCGTTCTTCTCGTGCTCAGGGTCGTCGGCGGAGGCGAGATGGCTCATCACGAGCGCGGGCGTGACGGCGCCTTCGACGGTTTTGAGGTCCGCTTCCGAAAGGCCGAGGCGCGACATGCCAGTGTCGAGATGCAGCGCGCAGTCGGCGCGCAAGCCCGACTTCAGCCAATCGGAGAGTTGACCGATGCTTGAGAGAATGGGGGACAGTTTGTGTTCGGCGAACGCCGCTTTGTTCGCGGGCGTGTAGCCGTGCAGGACGTAGAGTTTGTTGTTGGCGATAACGGGGCGCAGTTCGGCACCCTCTTCGGCATGCGCGACGAAGAACGTCTTGCATCCGGCGGCGGCCAGCGCCATCGCAATCGGCTTCGCGCCGAGGCCGTAGCCGTCAGCCTTCACGACGGCGGCCACTTCCGCCGACTTCACCTGTGCGATCAGGCGGCGGTAGTTCTCGACGATCGCGACGAGGTCGACGGAGAGGGTCGGGCGGGTCACTGCGCGGTACTCGCCCGCTCTACCGCTGTCATCCCGGGCGTTAGCGGAGCAGGATCGCGAAAGCGATCCGTGGCGTAGCTTACGACCCGGGACCCAGGAGAGCAGGCTGAGCCCGGTCTCCTGTTGGGTGGACGGCCCCCAACGGCATCAGATGTGCCAGAGTGAGGTCGGTTGAAGATCTCAAACAAAGGGTGCCGTCCATGGGCAAGATTACACGCATTGGAATGGATACGTCGAAGAAAGTTTTTCAGCTGCACGGTGTCGATGAGGCGGGGCAGGTTGTTTTGAAGAAGAAGCTGTACCGCGACCGGATGTTGGCCTTTTTCGCGGCGCTTGCGCCGACGAAGATCGGGATCGAAGCGTGCGGGGCAGCGCACTATTGGGCTCGTGAACTTTCCAAGCTGGGTCATGAGGTGGTTCTCATCGCGGCCCAGCATGCGAAGCGTTACGTCAAACGCAACAAGAACGATCCGGCCGACGCGGCGGCCATCTGCGAGGCGATGAGCCGGCCGGACATGACGTTCGTGCCGGTGAAGAGCGTCGACCGGCAGGCGGCATTGATGCTTGCTGGCGTGCGCGACCGGCTGACCGGCACCCAAACGCAGATCGCCAATTCGATCCGCGGCTATGCGTCCGAGTTTGGCCATGTTGCACCGACTGGTCTCGACAAGATCGATCCGCTGATCGCCGGCCTGGCTCGAGATGCGACGCTGCCGAAGCTGGCGCGGGAGATGTTTGCAACCCTTGCGAAAGAGTTCGCCTATGTCGGCAAGCAGCTTGCGGCCGTCGAAGCCAAGCTGATGACATGGTTCAAGAGCAACGAAACGAGCCGCCGCTTGGACAAGATCGCGGGCGTGGGCCCGGTTGGAGCCTCGCTGTTGGTGCTCAAGACGCCCGCCCCTCACGTATTTCCATCCGCCCGCCACTTTGCGGCCTGGATGGGACTCACGCCCAAAGACCATTCGACCGGCGGTAAGCAACGTCTGGGATCCATCACGCACGCCGGCGATGAGTTGCTGCGCAGCGTTCTTGTCGCGGGCGCCATGTCGGTCTGCAAAGTCGCCCTGCGAAAGCCTGAGCGGGTCTCGCCGTGGCTGCGAGCGCTCGTGGCGCGCAAGCCGCTGATGCTGGCGGCCGTGGCGCTCGCCAACAAGAACGCGCGCATCGCGTGGAAGATGATGATGACGGGCGAGGCTTACGACGCAACGCGCAGCCCGCGCGTCGCACAACTCCAGGCCGCCGCCTGATGACCAACGGCGGGCCGGCGCTGCGCTTGATGGAGGGCTTCGCGCCGGCCCGCGATCGAATTCGGCGAGGCGCTCCTCGCCGGGTGCCGGAACTTGCAAGAGAACGAGGAGATGATTGTGGGCGATCGCCCGAGGCGCGAGAAACTCCGTGGGACCCAACGGTGGCACATCAATGCCGCCATCCTGTTTGGAACTCGTGCAGCGGAAACCCATCTTGGCCAGCGGCCTTATGTGCCGCGTCGAAAAGCCGGACATATGACTCCAAGCGATCCGTCTCGCATAAGTCTCAGCAACCATCTTGCAAGTCAGGGGCCGTCCACATATGGGTCCCGGCTCTCGCTTCGCTCGGCCGGGATGACAATTGAATTTAGACGGCACGCAAATCACCTACCGCGTTTGGGTGGGTAGGGTATCTTCCTTTGCGAGGTCGTAGAAGCGGGTGAATTGCTTTTCAAAGCGTAGCGTCACTTTGGCGGTCGGGCCGTGGCGGTGCTTTTCGACCAGCACGTCCGCCAGGCCGTGCACGCGATCCATCTTTTCCTTCCATTTCTGGAATTCGACGGGATCGTCGACCGGCGGCTCTTTGGTTTCGAGGTAGTAGGCCTCACGGTAGATGAACATGACGACGTCGGCGTCCTGCTCGATCGAGCCGGATTCGCGAAGGTCGGCGAGCACGGGGCGCTTGTCGTCGCGGCTGTCGACGCCGCGCGAGAGCTGCGAGAGCGCGATCACGGGGACGGCGAGTTCCTTTGCGAGCGTCTTCAAGCCCTTCGTGATTTCGGTGATTTCCTGGACGCGGTTTTCGTTGCGCTTCGACTGCGTGCCGGTCAGGAGCTGCAAGTAGTCGACGATGATGAGGCCGAGGTCGCCGGCGCGTTTCAAGCGCCGCGCGCGCGCTGCGACCTGCGCGATCGAAATGCCGCCGGTGTCGTCGATGAAGAGCGGCAGGCGTTCGAGTTCGGCACCCACGCGGATCAGCGCCTGCATATCGCGCTCTTCGATCTTGCCGCGGCGGATTTTGGAACCGGAGACTTCGGCTTGTTCGGCGAGGATACGTGTTGCCAGCTGCTCCGCCGACATTTCGAGCGAGAAGAACGCGACGCGGCCGCCGCCTTGACCGTCGGAGCGCATCCATTCGCGCGCGGCGTGGAAGGCCATGTTCGTGGCGAGCGAGGTTTTGCCCATCGCAGGGCGTGCGGCCAGAATGATGAGGTCCGACTTCTGGAAGCCGCCGAGCAGGCTGTCGATGTCGACGAAGCCGCTGCCGACGCCGGTGACGTGGCTTGGCGACATGTAGGCGCGCTCGGCAACTTCCATCGCGCCGACGATTGCTTGGCCGAAGGACTTGAACCCGCCGCCGAAGCGGCCCTTCTCGGCGATGCCGTAGAGCTGCTTCTCGGCTTCTTCGACTTGTTCGGCCGGCGACAGATCGACCGGCGGGTCGTAGGCGAGGTTGACGATCTCTTCGCCGACGCGGATCAGGTCGCGGCGTTGAGCCAGTTCGAAGATCATCCGGCCGAAGTCGGATGCGTTGATGACGCTTGGCGAGAAGCGCGAGAGTTCGGCGAGGTAGTCGGCGCCGCCGACCTCTTTCATCGAAGCGTCGAGCGAGAAGTACGGGCGCAGCGTGACGGGCGACGCCAGCTGACCTTTGCGGATGACGCGTCCAAGCGCTTCGAAGATGCGCTGGTGCATCGGCTCGTGGAAGTGCTCGGCCTCAAGGAAGCCCGACACGCGCTCAAACGCGTCGTTGTTGACGAGAATGGCGCCGAGCAGCGCCTGCTCCGCCTCAACATCGAAGGGCGCTTGGCGGTACTTTTCCGGCAGGTCGGGCTTTGGGGCGACGGCGAGGCTCATGACGACCTTAAAAACGCAAAAGGGGTTCGCGGCGCAATCATCTTGGCGAGGCTATGCACAACTCTTCGAAGCGTGCCGCTTGCGTTCGCGCATGCATCTTGTGTCAAGCGCGCAGATGATTCGTGCTGGGGACTATTCTAGGGGGTATGGTGCTTTCGCGGAAGCGCCAGTTCGGGTGGTTTGCCGCGAACGCCAGTGCGGTGCTGCGGCAGACAAGAAAGAGTAACACGAAGGACGGGAAGGATTCACGAAGGCCCACGAAGGTACTGCGTTGTGTCGAGTCCTGCCGGCTAATCACGTAGCCCGGCGCGTAGCGCCATGCAACTTCGCAACCGCGCAACGTGATGGGCGCTTCGCGCCCGGGAGAAACGACCCTAAGTGATTAGGCAGCAGGACTCGACACGGCTGCAGCGCCTTCGTGGGCCTTCGTGTACCTTCTCGTCCTTCGTGTTGCTCTTTCTGCAACGCCACAGCACCTGGGCACGGTTTGGCAAAAAAAGGCCGCGAGGTTTTTCCTCGCGGCCCCGATCCTGGAGGTGTTTCCTGGTGGCTTTGCTATTCTTTCTTCTTGGTCTTTTTGGCGGCTGGTTTTTCGTCCGCGGGTTCTGACTCGTCGTTCGCAGGCGCGGCGGCTTTCTTCTCGCGCTTTTCTTTCTTGGGTTTAGCTTCGGCGGTCTCTTCCGCTTCGTCTTCGCCCTTCAGGCCTTTCGCCGCTTCGTCGCTTTCGAACAGCGCTTCGGCGTCGATGCGGGCTTGTTCGGCTTCCGTCTTCAGCACGTTTTCACCGCGCGCCTGCCGTTCGGCCTCTTCGGCCGTGCGGGCGACGTTGATGGTGATGCCGACGCGGACTTCCGGGTGCAGCGCCACTTTGACGTCGTGCAGACCCAGCGTCTTCATCGGCTTGTCGAGCACGATCTGGTTGCGGTCCAGCGAGGTGCCGCCCGCGGTGACTGCGTCCGAGATATCGCGCGTCGAGACCGAACCGTAGAGCATGCCGGTTTCGCCGGCTTGGCGCAGGATGACGAAGGTTTGCTTGTCGAGCGTCTTGGCGACGCCTTCGGCTTCCTTCTTCAGCGTGAGGTTGCGTGCCTCAAGCTGCGCTTTTTCTTTGTCGAAGCGTGCGATGTTGTCTTTCGTCGCGCGCAACGCTTTTTTGCGTGGCAGCAGGAAGTTGCGGGCGAAGCCGTCCTTCACCTTCACAACTTCGCCCATCTGGCCAAGCTTTTCGACGCGTTCGAGCAGGATAACTTGCATGGCTGTTGCTCCCTTAACCTACGACGTACGGGAGCAGTGCCAGGAAGCGGGCGCGCTTGATCGCGGTTGCGAGTTCGCGCTGCTTCTTGGCCGAAACTGCCGTGATGCGTGAGGGGACGATCTTGCCGCGCTCAGAGATGAAGCGCGAGAGCAGCTTGCCGTCCTTGTAATCGATCTTCGGTGCGTTCGCGCCCGAGAACGGACACGTCTTGCGACGGCGGAAGAACGGACGCCGGCCGCCGGCACCACC
>JBJXEH010000010.1:0-26498 GCA_046153995.1 Micropepsaceae bacterium | reverse complement strand
CCGATGTAGCCGGCGCCGATCACGAGCATGCGTTTCGGCACCGTGGCGAGCGTCAAAGCGCCGGTCGAGGAGACGATGTCTTTCTCGTTGACGGCGACGCCGGGGAGCGGCGTGGGTTCGGAGCCCGTCGCGATCACGATGGCCTTGGCTTCGACGGTGCGCGTGGTGCCGTCGCTGGCTTTGATTTCGACGCGGTTGCCGCCTGCGAGTGCGCCGGTGCCGTAGACGTGCTCGACCTTGTTCTTCTTGAACAAGAACTCGACGCCCTTCGTCAGGCCATCGACGGTTTTGTCCTTGTGCGCCATCATGGCGGCGAGGTCGAAGCTGACGCCGTTTGTCTTGATGCCGAGCGACGGGAAGTGGTCTTTCGTTTCTTCGTAGAGTTCGGAGACGCGGAGCAGCGCCTTCGACGGAATGCAACCGATGTTCAGGCAGGTGCCGCCCATCTTGCCGCGTTTTTCGACGCAGAGCGTGCGTTGGCCCAGCTGGCCCAAACGGATCGCGGCGTTGTAGCCGCCGGGGCCGCCGCCGATGACGACGGCGTCGTAGGTGTCGGTCATGTCAAACTTCCAAGACGAGGCGTTCGGGCGCTTCCAGGCATTCCTTCACGCGCACGAGGAACGTCACCGCTTCTTTGCCGTCGACCAGGCGGTGGTCGTAGGAGAGCGCGATGTACATCATCGGGCGGATTTCGACTTTGCCGTCGATCGCGACCGGGCGTTGTTCGATCTTGTGCATGCCCAAAATGCCCGATTGGGGCACGTTCAGGATCGGTGTGGACATCAGGCTGCCGTAGACGCCGCCGTTCGAGATCGTGAACGTGCCGCCTTGCAGTTCGTCGAGCTTCAGCTTGTTGTCGCGGGCGCGCAGGCCGAAGTCGTTGATCTTCTTTTCGATGTCGGCGAACGATAGTTCGTCGGCGCCACGCAGGACGGGGACCACGAGGCCGCGTTCCGTGCCGACGGCGACGCCGATGTCATAGTAGTTCTTGTAGACGATCTCGTCGCCTTCGATCTCGCCGTTGACGGACGGGATTTCCTTCAGCGCGATGATGCAGGCCTTGACGAAGAAGCTCATGAAGCCGAGGCGTACGCCGTAGCGCTTCTCGAACGTGTCTTTGTGGGCGGCGCGCAGGTGCATGACGCCCGACATGTCGACTTCGTTGAAGGTCGTGAGCTGGGCTGCGGTGTTCTGCGCTTCCTTCAGGCGCAGCGCGATCGTGCGGCGGAGGCGCGACATCGGCACGCGTTCTTCGCGTGCGGCCTGTGGGCGCGGGCCTGTCGGGGTGATGTACATCGGGCGCGGTTCGTTCGCGCGGGCTTCGATGGCGGAGAGCACGTCGCCCTTCATCACGCGGCCGTCGCGGCCGGAGCCTGCGATGCTGGCCGTTGGCATGTTGGCTTCTTCGGCCATCTTGCGTGCAGAAGGCGCGACAGGCGCCGCGGCCACTGGAGCGCGCGGCGGTTGCGGCGCTGGCGCGGGTTTCGGCGGCGCTGCCGGAACTGATTGCGGCTTTGGCGCTGTTGCTGTGGCCCCTGCCCCGCCCTCACTTAGCGTGCCGAGTAGCCCACCGACGGCGATTGTCGCGCCGGGTTGCACTTGGATTTCGGAGAGCACGCCCGAGGCGGGTGCGGGGACTTCGACGGTCACCTTGTCGGTTTCGAGTTCGACCAACGGCTCGTCGGCGCGCACGGTGTCGCCCGGCTTCTTCAGCCATTTCGCGACGGTCGCCTCCGTCACGGATTCGCCAAGGCCAGGCACGCGGATTTCGAGGGTCATTGTTGAGGGCTCTTGTCTTTCCTAAGGCGCTAGCGCTTCGTCGAGAAGCGCTTTGAGTTCGGCTTGGTGGCGGCTGCCCAAGCCTGCGGCTGGTGAGGCGGAGGCGGGGCGGCCTACGTAGCGGGCGCGGGTGGTTTTGGCGCCGATGCGGTTTAGGACCCATTCGATGTGAGGTTCGATGAATGTCCAGCCGCCCATGTTTTTCGGTTCTTCCTGGGCCCAGACGATGTCGGCTTTCAGGAAGCGGCCGAGTTCGGTGACCATCGAGCGTGCGGGGTATGGGTAGAACTGTTCGACGCGCAGCAGATAGACGTCTTCGCTCCCGCGTTTTTCGCGCTCTTCGAAGATGTCGTAGTAGACCTTGCCGGAGCAGAGGATCACGCGGCGGATTTTTTCGTCCGGTGCTAGCTTGATCGTGCTTGACGCCGGGTTCGATTGCGCGTCGTCGTGCAGCAGGCGGTGGAACGAGGTTCCTTCCGCCATCTCGCTCAACTTCGAGACGCAGCGCTTGTGCCGGAGCAGCGACTTTGGCGTCATCAGGATCAGCGGCTTCCTGAAGTTGCGGTGAATCTGCCGGCGCAGCGCGTGGAAGTAGTTCGAGGGCGTCGAGATGTTGCCGACCTGGATGTTGTCTTCGGCGCATTGCTGCAGGAAGCGTTCGAGGCGCGCGGACGAGTGCTCCGGCCCCTGACCCTCATACCCGTGCGGGAGCAGCATCACGAGGCCGGACATGCGCAGCCATTTGCGTTCGCCGGAGACGATGAACTGGTCGATCAAAACCTGCGCGCCGTTTACGAAATCGCCGAACTGCGCTTCCCACAAAACCAGCGCCTTCGGTTCGGCGAGCGTGTAGCCGTATTCGAAGCCGAGCGCCGCTTCTTCCGACAAGAAAGAGTCGATGATTTCGAACTCGCCTTGGGTTTGCGAGACGTTTTGCAGCGGGTGGTAGCGCTCTTCCGTCTCCTGGTCGACGAACGCGGCGTGGCGCTGGCTGAATGTGCCGCGGCTTGAGTCTTGACCCGCAAACCTGACGTGGAAGCCTTCGTCGAGCAACGTGCCGAACGCGAGTGCCTCGGCGGTTGCCCAGTCGATGCCTTCGCCAGTCTCGATCATCTGCGCCTTTTGCTGCAACAGGCGCTGGATCGTTTTGTGCGAGCTGAAGTTGTCCGGCGCGCGGGCCAGCACTTTGCCGACGCGTTTCAACGTGTCGAGTGCCGACGCCGTGTTGCCGCGCCGCTCTTCGCCTTCGGCTTGGCCGAAGCCCGCCCACGCGCCGTCGAGCCAGTCGGCGCGGTTTGCCTTGAAGCCGGCTGCCGCTTCGAGTGCGTTTTGCAGGCGCTGATCGAACGCTTGGCGCATGGCGTCGCGTTCTTCCGGCGTGATGGAGCCTTCGTCGAGCAGGCGCTTTTCGTAGAGCGAGAGCGTCGTGCCGTGCGCCTTGATCGCCTTGTACATCAGAGGCTGCGTGAACATCGGTTCGTCCGTTTCGTTGTGGCCGAAACGGCGGTAGCAGAACATATCGATGACGACGTCTTTGTGGAACAGCTGGCGGAACTCGGTCGCCACGCGTGCGGCGTAGACCACAGCTTCCGGGTCGTCGCCGTTTACGTGGAAGATCGGCGCCTGGACCATCAGTGCCACGTCGGAGGGATAGGGCGACGAACGCGAGTGCATCGGCGCGGTCGTGAAGCCGATTTGGTTGTTCACGACGACGTGGATGGTGCCGCCGGTGCGGTAACCGCGCGTGCCGGACATCGCGAAACACTCGGCGACGATGCCCTGCCCCGCGAATGCCGCGTCGCCGTGCATGAGAACGGGGATCACCGTGGTGCGGTCGACCTTGTCGTTCAGTTGGTGCTGCTTCGCGCGCGCCTTGCCGAGCACGACAGGGTTCACGGCTTCCAAGTGCGACGGGTTGGCGGCGAGCGAGAGGTGGACCTTGTTGCCGTCGAACTCGCGGTCGGAGGAGGCGCCAAGGTGGTACTTCACGTCGCCGGAGCCGCCGACATCGCCGGGGCTGGACGAGCCGCCTTGGAACTCGTGGAAGAGCGCGCGATACGGCTTGCCCATCACGTTGCCGAGCACGTTCAGCCGTCCGCGATGCGGCATGCCGATAGAAATTTCCTTGGCACCCAGCTTGCCGCCGACTTTGATGATCTGCTCGAGCGCCGGGATCAGCGCTTCGCCGCCGTCGAGGCCGAAGCGTTTCGTGCCGACGAATTTGACGGCGCAGAAGCGTTCGAAGCCTTCGCCTTCCATCAGCTTTTGCAGGATCGCCTTCTTGCCTTCGGGCGTGAACACGATCTCTTTGTCGGCGCCTTCCATACGTTGCTGCAGCCAGGCCTTTTGCGCCGGATCGGCGATGTGCATGAACTGGATGCCGATCTTGCCGCAGTAGGTTTTGCGTAAGACGTCGAGCATCTGGCGCACGGTTGCGGACTCGAGGCCCAACATGCCGTCGATGAAGATCGGGCGGTCGAGGTCGTTCGGCCCGAAGCCGTAGCTTTCCGGGTGCAACTCAGGGTGCGGGTCGGGTGGTGTCAGCTTCAGCGGGTCGAGGTCGGCTTCGAGATGGCCGCGCACGCGGTAGGCGCGGATCATTTGGATCGCGCGCACGGTGTCGACGACGGCGCGGCGGACTTCGTCGCTTGAGAGTGACGGCGCGATCGCAGCGATTTTTTGTTGCAACTGGTGGACGGTCGCTTCGCTTGGCTGCGCCTTCGCGGGCTTTGCTTCGGCTTTCGCAGGCAGTGCGGCGAGCGCGCGCGTTACTTCGTCCGCGGGTTCGGGCAAGTCGGTGCGGGCCCACGAGGCGCCGGGGTTCGCGTCGCCGCGTGCGACGGTGCCGGCAAAGAACGCGCGCCAGCTTTCATCGACCGAAGCAGGATTTTCGAGGTAGAGCGCGAGCTGCTGCTCGATGAACGAGGCATTCGCGCCATAGAGGAATCCGGTTTGGGCGAAGACGTCGTTCGTACGTTCGCCTTTGGCTTGCGGGGTTGCCATTTGTCTCGTCTCAACACTCGCGCCTGCGTTACACAGAGCGCTCAAAAACTATCCCTTCAACACGCGCACGAGCGTTGTGCCCAGTGCGGCGGGCGAGTCGGCAACCGTGATACCGGCTGCGCGCATCGCTTCGATCTTGCCTTCGGCCGTTCCTTTGCCGCCGGAGACGATCGCGCCGGCGTGGCCCATGCGGCGGCCGGGCGGCGCGGTCACGCCCGCGATGAAGCCCACGACCGGCTTTTTCACCTTCGACTTTTTGAGGAAGTCGGCCGCGTCTTCTTCGGCCGAGCCCCCGATTTCGCCGATCATAATGATGGATGTCGTTTCCGGATCGGCAAGGAACATCTCGAGCACGTCGATGAAGTTCGTGCCGTTGACCGGATCGCCGCCGATACCCACACACGTCGTCTGGCCAAGGTTTGCCGCGGTCGTTTGCGCGACGGCTTCGTAGGTCAGCGTGCCGGAGCGGGACACGATGCCGACCGAGCCGCGCTTGTGGATGTGGCCCGGCATGATGCCGATCTTGCACTCGCCGGGCGTGATGACGCCGGGGCAGTTCGGGCCGACGAGCCTGGTCTTCGAGCCTTGCAGCGCGCGCTTCACGCGCACCATGTCGAGCACCGGGATGCCTTCGGTGATGCAAACGGCGAGCGCCACGCCCGCGTCGATCGCCTCCAGGATCGCGTCGGCCGCGAACGGCGGCGGCACGTAGATCGCGCTCGCTGTCGCGCCGGTTTTCTCAACCGCCTCGGCGACGGTGTCGAAGACCGGCAAGTTCAAATGCGTCGTGCCGCCTTTGCCGGGCGAGATGCCGCCCACCATCTTGGTGCCATAGGCGATCGCCTGTTCCGAATGGAACGTGCCTTGGTTGCCGGTGAAGCCCTGGCAGATGACTTTCGTGTTCTTGTCGACGAGGACGGCCATGAGAAATGCGAAGTCCTATTTGCGAATGGAACTGACGGAGAGCGAGAGGCCGGGGAGAGTGCCGCCGGCGACGAGGTAGTGGAGCGTGAGTCCGGCCGCGTCTTGCGTGGACCAGGTGTAGGTTGCGATACCGTCGACTTTTTCGGTCGAGCCGGGTTGGCGTTTCAGGTAGGCGCCGTAGGCTTTGACGGCGGCGGCTTCGTCGGCCTTCGGCGTGAGCACGCTGCAGGAGACGACGGACGAGCCTGCGCGGTCGCCGGCACCGCCGCCTGCGGTGTTGGCGGAGATTGAGACAAGGTAGCGGCCGCCGTCTTTCGCGATCGCCCAGCCTTCGACGCGGGCGCTGTTACCGGGGGCGAGCGTGTCGCGTTCGGCTTCGCTGAGCGCGCTCCACTTTTGGGAGGCGGCGGCGGCGCGGACGTTCGCCATGTCGATGCCGGTGTCGAGGCAGGCGGCGCGGTAGACGTCGAACGCGGCGGCGTGGGCGGCGGTTGTTGCGGCGAGGGCAAGCACGGCACTGCTGATCACACGCATACGCATCACATTACTCCACCAACAAAACTCAAAAACTCAGCGCTTCCCCCCTTGAGGGGGAAGCTGGCGAGCCCGAAGGGCGAGACTGATGGGGGGCTGTCAGCGCGCACACTGCCCCCCATCCGTCTCGCGGCTTCGCCGCTCGCCACCTTCCCCCTCAAGGGGGGAAGGGCTGTTCTTTCTTTGCTCACTTCGCGCCTTTGATGGCTTTGACGATTTTGTCGGCGGCGTCGGCTAGGTCGTCGGCGGGAATTAGCGCCAAGCCCGACTCCGACAGGATTTTTTTGCCTAGGTCGGCATTCGTGCCGGACAACCTTGCGACCAAGGGGATCGAGAGGCTGGTTTCTTTCGCCGCCGCGATGATGCCTTCGGCGATGATGTCGCAACGCATGATGCCGCCGAAGATGTTGACCAGGATGCCCTTCACCGCCGGGTCTTTGAGCAGGATCTTGAACGCGGCCGTGACTTTTTCCTTCGAGGCGCCGCCGCCGACGTCGAGGAAGTTGGCAGGGGACGAGCCGTAGAGCTTGATGATGTCCATCGTC
The DNA here is from genome assembly GCA_046153995.1 of Micropepsaceae bacterium. Classification (GTDB taxonomy): domain Bacteria; phylum Pseudomonadota; class Alphaproteobacteria; order Micropepsales; family Micropepsaceae; genus SZUA-430. The sequence continues at coordinate 19,713 of JBJXEH010000010.1, read as the reverse complement.
GCCATCGCCAAACCTGCGCCGTTGACGAGGCAGCCGATCGAGCCGTCGAGCTTGATGAAGTTCAGGTCGTATTTCGCGGCTTCGAGTTCGGCGGGGTCCTGCTCGTCCGGGTCGTGCAGCTCGGCGATTTCTTTGTGGCGGTAGAGCGCGCTGTCGTCGAAGTTGATCTTTGCGTCGAGGCAGACGACGTCACCCTTGTCGGTGATCACGAGCGGGTTGATTTCGAGCAGGCTCATGTCCTTGGCGACGAAGGCTTTGTAGAGCTTGTCGATGACGGCGCCCATTTGCTTGGCCGTTTCACCCGTCGCTTTCAGCGCCTTCGCAATGCGGCGGCCGTGGAACGGTTGGATGCCCGTCGCCGGGTCCACGTAGATCGTCAGGATTTTCTCGGGCGTGTCGTGGGCGACTTTTTCGATGTCCATGCCGCCTTCGGTCGAGGCGATGAAGGCCACGCGCGAGGTTTCGCGGTCGACAAGTATCGAAAGATAGAGTTCGCGCGCGATGGCCGCGCCTTCCTCCACGAAGAGGCGGCGTACGACGCGGCCTTGCGGACCGGTCTGTGGCGTAATCAGAGTCATGCCCAGCATACGCGCCGCTTCGGATTTGACGGCGTCGAGCGACTTCACGACTTTGACGCCGCCGCCCTTCCCTCTGCCGCCCGCGTGGATTTGCGATTTCACGACCCACACCGGACCGCCGAGGTCGTTCGCGGCCTTCACCGCTTCATCGACCGAAAACGCCGGGACGCCGCGCAAAATGGGTAGGCCGAATTCCTTCAGCACGGCTTTGGCTTGGTATTCGTGAATGTTCATGGGGAACGGAGCCTTCGAGCGCACGGCGACCCGCGTTGCCAAAGCGGACGGTTTGTTTGTGAATTGCGGCCCAAAGCTAAGGGCCAAATCGGGCTCGCTGGTATAGCGACGAGCCCCCCATCCCGCAACGGGAACGGGGCGAGCCGGATTGGCGATTTGACGCGATTTCTCGGTCGCTCAGCGGACCTTGATGCCGGCGAGGGCGAAGAGCGCGGCGACGGCTGCCGTTAGCGAGACGGTGGTTGCCGCCCACTGCATGCCGAACTGGTCCGCGATCGTTTGGTGGATGCCCCAGGTGGAACCCACGGCGAGGAAGCCCATGAACATCGGACCTGCCGCTTTGTGCACCAAGAACGCGATGACGCCGCCCAGTGTTCCGTAGACGACGGCGAGCAAGATGCGCAGCACGATGAAGCCGCCGACGAACAGTGTGGCCAGGAAGCCGAGCTTGATCATCCACGGCGACATGTTCGGCGAGATGTTGCGATCGACCACACCTTCGAACGCGTCGCGCGCGAAGCCGACGATGCCCGGACGTTCGCCGCGGTATGAGCGTTGATAGCCCGGCTCAGAATAACCGCCGTCGGCCGGTGGCGGTGCCATGGACGGCGCCGGGTTGAACGTGTCGGTCGTTTGCAGATTCGGCGGGCCGTCGCCGGAGAAGCCGAAGAAGTAGACCGGGATCGCGACACCGATCAGAAAGAACGGCAGCATGATTAGAAATTGGCGCCAACGCGAATTGCCCGTCGTCTCAGCCATGGCAGTCTCCATCCATCAGGTCCGATCTCAGACCTTGGCGAGTGTACCGCAGATGAACGGGGTGTAGGCGTGCGACAAACAGTGATCGGCGCCACACCAGGCGGCGATCACTGCTGCGCATGCACTCTAGGCGTAGCGGCGGCGGAAAAGGCTGTCGATGGCCAGGATGATGCCCATAGCGACGCCCGGGATGAGGCCGAGTTTCAGGCCCTCCTCAATCGGCACGCGCATCGGGCCGACGCCGCCGAAATACTTCCAGGCGACCCAGGCGCCGACGAGCGCCAGCGTCATCGACGAGACGAAGCCGAGTAGGACCGCCGGCGCGCGGCCTGTGATCTGCGTCGCGCGGGTGAGCGCGTAGGACACGAAGAACGGGCCGATTGCCGTTAGCGATAGCATCAGCAGTGCGGCTTGGATGTTTGCTTGTTCGAGCGGGGCCGAGACACCCAGATAGTATTGTTGGTAGCCGTAGTAGCCCAAGAAAATCAGAAACAGGAGCCAAGTCATTCGCGAACCACTCCCCTAGTTGCGCGGTGGAGTGCGCATGGCGCCCGCGCAATGTGGCGAAAGCTGGGCGGGATTGGGGCGATGTTCGGGACGGCTCTAGATTTGCACCTGGTGCATCCGCACTGGTGCCGCAAGAAAGAGACTCACGCGAAGCCGCGAAGACGCGAAAAGAAGGCGAGAATTTTTCGATCACTTTCGGCGCGAAGCGCTCATTGCGGTATCGGTTGCGCGCCTGCGGCGCGCGGAGAAGTCTTACTTTTTCGCGTCTTCGCGGCTTCGCGTGAGTCTCTTTCTCATCGTCCTGTGAAATTTGCCGGGCGTTTTTCGACGAAGTGGGCGACGCCTTCTTTGAAGTCTTGGGTGGCGAAGCTTTTTTGCATTTCGGCGTCGCCGACGGCGATGGCGTCGCTTAGGTTTTGGAATAGCGCTTTCCAGACTTGCGCTTTCATCACCGCCATCGATCGCGGCGAGACGGTGGTCGCCAGGTGCTTCGCGTAGCCAAGCACGTTCAACGCGAAGTTCTCTTGCGGGAAAATGCGGTTCACGAGGCCCATGCGGACGGCTTCTTCGGCCGAGAGTTTGCGTGCCGAGAATAGCGCGTCGAGCGCGTGCGCCGTGCCGATGAGGCGCGGCAAGAGCCAGGAGATGCCGTGTTCGGCGATGAGGCCTCGCTGCGCGAACGAGGTCGTGAACTTCGCTTCCGCGGCGGCGAAGCGCATGTCGCAATAGAGCGTGAAAACGAGGCCTATGCCAGCGCACGGTCCGTTGATCGCGGCGATGATTGGTTTTGGGATCGACATCAAATAGCCGAAGCGGCCGGTGTAGTGTTCGCTCACGTCGGGGCCGAGGTTTGAGCGCGGCACCTCGACGCTGCTGTCTGCGCGGGCGAGTTCGCGTTCGTTCCACTTGCCGGGTTCGATCTTCTGCAAGCCGCCCATGTCGGCGCCGGCGCAGAAGCCGCGGCCCGCGCCGGTGATGACGATGACGCGGACGTCGCCATCGTTCGCCGCGTCCACGACGGCGCGCTTCACGCTTGCCTGCATCGCGGCGGTCCAGGCGTTCAGTCTGTCGGGGCGGTTCAGCGTGATGAGGGCAATGCCGTCCTTCACATCGTAGAGAATGTCTTCATAAGTTGACATTGGGGCTTCCTCAAAATGGCGGGCACGGCCGAGTTTATGCGCAGCCCGGCGGTTCGCAAAGTGCCGGCGCTGGGTCGTTGCCAAATGCCTAATCGTCCTCATGTAACGCGGCATTCACCCGGGTTGTGGTACCTTGTTCCCGGCTCACCCAAAAAAAATGACCTGTAATGAGGGTGAATGTCCATTTCATTGAAGGTGAAGCTGACCGCCGCAACCCTTGCGAGCGCCGTGACGATTGCGTTGCTCGCCGCCGCGGTCGAGACCGGTTCCGGCGAAATCACCGACCGGCTTACGCAGTCGCAAATGGCGACGGTCGCGCTACGCAACCATACGCAAGCCGACATGATGCATGATGCCGTTCGAGCCGACGTCTTCGCGGCACTTTACTTCGCGCGCATCGATCAGACACGGCGCAACCAGATCGCCGCCAATATGCGGGCGCATGTCACCGAGTTGGTCAGGCTGTCGAACGAGAACCGGGCGCTTCTGCTGCCGGACGAAGTGAAAACCCTGCTGGACGGCGTGCGAGGCCCGATGAACGACTACATCGGAACCGCCGACGCCCTGGTGGAGGCCGCGTTCAACAAGGACCCGCAGACCGAGACCCTGCTCGCCGAATTTTCCGGGCAGTTCGAAACGCTTGCAAAGGATTTGGGCGCAGCCGGCGACCGGATCGAGGCATTTGTCAAAGCGCAAACTGCGTCTGCCGACGCCTTTTCGCGGCAGGCGTCGCTGCTCGGCAAGGTCACGTTGGCGCTTGGCGGCGTGATCGCAATATTGACGACGTGGGTTACGCAAAGGGGGGTGCTTGGGCCGATCGCCAAACTGAACGCTGCGCTGCAGCGGCTTGCGCGCGGAGAGTACGATGCCGTGCTTCCGACGAAGCGCGGCGATGAAATCGGGTTGATGGCACGAACGGTCGCCGCATTCGGCCGCGAGGCGGGCGAGCGCAACAGACTTACCCGAGAGGCGACGGTGTTGTCCGAACTGAACGAATGGCTGCAGTCGGCGAAATCGGAGACCGAACTTTATCAAATGATCGCGGAGTTTCTGTCGCGCTTTCTGCCCGATGCAACCGGCGCGATCTACATCTACGCGAATTCGCGCGACGTACTGGAATGCGCCAAGGTTTGGAACGGCACGCAGGCCACACAAACGATGCACCCCGACGATTGCTGGGGTCTCAGGCGCGGCCGGATCTACACGCACGGCCAGCATGAGATCGAGTTCGACTGCTCGCACGTGCAGCCCGGTTCGGCGGACGATTATTGCTGCATCCCGATCTTGGCGCACGGAGAAACGGTCGGCCTGTTGCACCTTGAACTCAAAGTGGGCGAGGCGCATGCCGACCGGAAGGCGGTCTTTACCGATCAGCGCCGGTTGGGCCTCGCCGCCGTCGAGCACATAAGCCTGGCGATCGCCAACGTTAAACTGCGCGATCAGTTGCGCGACCAGTCGATCCGCGACGTTCTGACGGGGCTCTACAACCGCCGCTATCTGCTTGAGACGGCGCGGCGTGAGTTTCAGCGCGCCGCGCGCGGCGGACAATCGGTCGCCGTGCTTTCGATCGACGTCGATCACTTCAAGCGATTCAACGACAATCACGGCCACGACGCAGGCGACACGGTGCTGCGCGCGGTCAGCGAGGCGATCACTGCGACGTTTCGCGGGGACGACGTGCCTTGCCGGTTCGGCGGCGAAGAATTCGTGGCGCTCCTTCCGGGGGCCTCGCTTCAGGAGGCGCGCGACCGCGCAGAAGAACTGCGCGCCAAGATCGAGGCGACGACGGTCCGCTACGGCGACGGAAACCTACCCAGGATCACGATCTCGGTCGGCGTGGCGGCGTTCCCCGAGTTCGGCAACGGTGTCATCGAAGTTCTTAAAGTGGCGGACGCCGCGCTTTACGAGGCCAAGCGCAACGGCCGCAACCGTGTGGAAACGGCGCACGGCGGCGCTGTCACGCCACAGCGGCCGGGCGCTGAGCTGAACGAAGCCATCTTGGCGCGGCTGACGGACGGCTCCGGGTCATCGCCAGCGATTGCCGCCCAGGGATAGCGGCGTACCGCAATATCCGCTTCCTCCGATCGCGCCAGTGCGTAAGCTTTGGGCGCAGATCGAAGGAGCGGCGCCATGGACTATCGCGAGATCAAATTCGACCGGGTGGCGCCGCAGATTGCACGGCTGACACTGGCGCGGCCGAAGCAGATGAACGCGTACACGACACGGCTTTGCGAGGAGATGGTGGCCGCCATCGAGACCTATATGCGTGACGACGACTTGCGCGTTCTCATCATCACCGGCGAAGGGCGTGGGTTCTGCGCGGGCGGCGACGTGTCGGGTGCGGACGATGCGCATGAGGCGTTGATGAAGTCGCAGCTCTCCCACGCGCGCGAGATGCGCGACGGGATGCACCGGGTGATCCAGGCCTTGCACAGGCTCGATAAGCCGGTGGTTGCGATGATCAACGGGCCTGCGGTTGCGGGCGGATTGACGCTGGCCTTGGCGTGCGACTTCCGGATTGCGGCGGACACGGCGAAGCTCGGCGATACGTCGGGCAAGTTCGGGTTGCTGCCGGACGAGGGCGGGGCGTGGTTATTCCCGCGCGCGATGGGGCTCGACCGCGCCCTGAAGATGACGATGTTGGCCGAGGTTTACGACGCCAAGACGGCGCACGAATTGGGGCTGGTGACGGAGGTCGTTCCGGCGGCGGAGTTGGAGGCGAGGACGATGGCGTTCGCGCGGGCTTTGGCGAAGCGTGCGCCTCTGGCGGTTCGGCTGGCGAAGGCGATGATGCTGCGCGGGCTCGACATGACGCTCGATCAGTCGCTCGGCGATGCAAGCCTGTCGGTGATGGTGTCGAACCCGAGCGCGGACGTGCGCGAGGGCGTGAAAGCGTTTTTCGAGAAGCGCGAGCCGAAGTTCGAGGGGCGCTAACGGCGGAGCGGCGGTTGTTGCGGTTGCGCGGGCATCAGCATGGTGCCTAAGCCTTGCAATGCGGCGCGCCAGCCGTCGGCTACGGCGTTGAAGTAGTCGTCGTTGTCGTTGGGCAGACCTGCATGCGTGATGCGGAGTAGCGAGCCTTGGCCTTTTTGGGTGATTGCGAGTTCGGCGGTCATGCCGCTTGCGAAGGGGAGCATGCCGGCGCGGCCGCGAGAATAGTCGAACGCGAGCTTCACGAGCTTTGGGGCTTGGAAGGATTTGATGCGGGCGCCGCTGACGTAGTCGGGGTCGTTTTCGCGGGCTCCCCAAGCGATCACCCAGGCGCCGTCGACTTCGGTCACGACGGCGGCAGTGTTGTTCCAGCGGCCGCGGATCGCTTTGGGCGCAAGCAGCAAGTTGAACAGCGCTGCCGGTTGGACCGGCAGTTCGATCTCGTGCCACTGGCTTCGCGTCGACATTTGGGGGCAAACTCGCTACCGCTCTATCGGAGCGCAGGTTGGCGGCGCAATCAAGGCGCCAACATCGTAAACGGGGTCAGTAGGCGTAGATGTGTGCCGGTAAGCCGTGCAGGTTTTCGTCGCGTGCGTGGCGGGCGCCTAAGCGTTCGGCGACGCGTACAGAGCGGTCGTTGCCGTGGATGATGGCGCTGATGATCGCTTTGCGGCCGAATTTTTCGACGCCCCAGTCGAGGGCGAGGCGCGCGGACTCCGTCGCGTAGCCTTGGCCCCAGTATTTGCGCGCGATGGTCCAGCCGAGTTCGAGGCCCGGCCATTCGTACGGCGGGTGGAAGTAGCCGGTTCGGCCGATCAGCTCGTCCGTTTGGCGATCTGCGAGCGCCCACTTGCCGCAGCCTTTTAGCTGCCAGTGGCCCATGTGCAGGGCGATGTAGTCCCACGCTTGGCGCGGCGTGGTTTCCACCTGACCGCCGGGGCGCAGGTAGCGCATGACTTCGGGGTCGCTGTGCAGCGTCGTCAGCGCGGGCACGTCGTCTTCGCGGAATGCGCGCAGGACGAAGCGATCGGTGGTGAGCGTGGGAATGATCATTGTTCGCTTCCCACGCTCATAGCGGTCAACCGAGTTTCGGTTCGAGTTTTTTGCAGGCGTCGATCAAGCCGCGGACGGATTCGACCGATTTCTGCAGCATGCCGTTTTCTTCGGGCGTCAGGGTCAGTGAGATCACTTTCTCTACGCCACCGGCGCCGATGATGCAGGGGACGCCGACATAGAGGTCCTTCAGGCCGAACTCGCCTTTCAGGTGCGCGGCGCAGGGGAGGATGCGCTTCTTGTCCTTCAGATAGCTTTCGGCCATCGCGATTGCCGCGGTCGCGGGGGCGTAGAAGGCGGAGCCTGTCTTTAGAAGGCCCACGATCTCCGCGCCGCCGTCGCGGGTGCGTTGGACGATTTGGTCGAGGCGTTCTTGTTTGATCCAGCCGAGCTTCACGAGTTCGGGGAGCGGGATGCCCGCGACCGCCGAGAAGCGCGTCAGCGGCACCATAGTGTCCCCGTGACCGCCGAGCACGAACGCGGTCACGTCTTCGACGGAGACTTTGAATTCGTCGGCCAGGAAGTGGCGGAAGCGAGCACTGTCGAGAACGCCAGCCATGCCTACAACTTTATGGTGCGGGAGCCCGGAAAATTCCCGCAAGGCCCACACCATCGCGTCGAGCGGGTTCGTGATGCAGATGACGAACGCGTCCGGCGCGTGGGCTTTGATGCCGTCACCTACCGCGCGCATCACACCAAGATTAATATTAAGTAAGTCGTCGCGGCTCATACCCGGTTTGCGGGGTACGCCGGCGGTCACGATGACCACGTCGGCGCCTGCGATGTCGGCGTAAGACTGCGTGCCTTTGAAGTGCGCGTCGAAGCCGTCGACCGGCGCCGATTGCGAGATATCCAGCGACTTTCCTTGCGGCAGTCCTTCGACGATGTCGAACAGAACTACGTCGCCCAACTCCTTCAAACCAATGAGATGTGCGAGCGTTCCGCCGATCTGTCCGCCGCCGATGAGAGCAATTTTTTTCCGGGCCATGAGTGGGTCTTTCTTGGAGGTTGTGCGGGCGTTCACCCGTTCACCAAAGTTGGTTTCGCGCATTGAGATTAATGCGGGGACGGGTAGCGCATCACCCGACTCAATCGCAAGCGCACAAGCAGTGCGTGCACATGTGATTTCTGCAACACTGTCAACTCAAATATTGATTCAATTCATTTTCGCATGTACGGTGCGGCATCAAAGTTTCAGTGCCGCTAGTTCAAATTTTTGATGGATCCGGCCCCACGTGTTCGGGGGAAGCGAGGCCCGGCTCCGTTTGACCCTGTGGAGTACATGTTCATGCGTCCGGTCGCGCTTGCTGGAATCCTCGCCTCGACAACAATTTTGGCCGGCTGTGCCGGTACGGTAGCCGGCGTTTCGCTGAGCTCCATTTCTTCATTCGCCGGATTTGCCTCTACGATTTTCACCGGTGCCGACCTCGGCGAACACGCCGTGTCGATCGTGACAGGTAAGGACTGCCGCTTCTCCGAAGGTCTTGTTCGCGCCGATCGCGACATTTGCGAGGAACGCGGTTCGGCCGCCACGCGCGACGACTTCCATGGCATCTTTGTCGAGCGTATCGATGCGGACGGTACCGTCGTTTACGCGGCGCCGAAGTATATGCCGGTCAACATGGGCGCCGGAGAGGGTGAAGCCTCCACCGACACGATCTGGGCCGAGATCAAAACTGCGAAAGCAAAAGAAGAAACCGAACGTCAGTTCGCGCGCGCGAATGCGCAGCAGCAGATCGACGTTGCGGCGCTTGCCACGACCACCGTCTCTGCCGACTCGCTGGCGTTCATGCCGACGAATTCGTCGGACTTCGTCGATGGCGACACGGCGAGTCAGACTGCGCATACGCCACGTTCCGTCGTGAATGCGGCGGCTCCGAAGCCTGCGAAAGACGCGAAGGCCGCGCCTGTCACGCCGGTCGATACCGATCAGCCGGCGCTCGATGCGATGACGTTTGCGGCGGCGCCTGTTCAAGACGGCTCGGGCGGTCCGTTTATCGCGACTGCGACGAGCGGTACGCCGGTGACGTCGAAGCTGATCAACGGCGAACCGGTCGTGGTGCTACGCCTTCGCCCATCGATGAGTGCATCGTCCGCGGCGCCGGTTGAGACGGCGGTGGCGACACCTTCGGATATGCCGGAATTCACCGAGACGGCGGCACCTTTGCAGCCGACGAAAGTGGCCTTGCGCCCGACGACGACGCCGCGCTCACCGCAAATGATCATCACCGACGTGCCGGTCCGCCCGACGTTCCCGTCGACGCCGACTCGCGTTGCGCAAGTCGACCCGCTGACTGGCGCGGCGACGACGAAGCCGAAGACGAAACCTGCGGTCGAGAAGTTGGCCGAGAAGCCGGTCACGGATAAAGCTTCGACCGAGAAGAAGCCTGTGACAACCGCCTTGGCCGAAACGAAGCCCGCGACCGGTGCGCCGCGTAAGCCGCCAGCCGCGACCGATGCGTATGAGCCGCCGGAAGACGCCGCGTTTGTGGGTAGCGTTCCGGTGCAAACGCCGGCCGATGTGCCCGCAGCGCCTGACGCCAGCGGCACCGCGTTCTCGCAGCCCGATGCCGCGCCGGTTGCGCCGTCGCCGCTGATCCCGATGCAGCAGGAATAGCTGGCTTAGATTTCTTTCAGTTTTGGTTTGTGTGAGCGCCCGAGATAATCGGGCGTTTGCATTTCTACGAGCCGCGAGGCGGTGCGTTCGAACTCGAACGAACCGTCGCCCGCTGGGTAGAGTTCTTGCGGCTCGGCTGCTGCGGTGCAGATGAGCTTGGCGTTGCGTTCGTAGAGCGCGTCGATCAGCGTGACGAAGCGTTTGGCTTCGTTGCGCGTCTCAGGCGTTAGGCGCGGGATGTCATTCACGACGATCGCGTGGAATGAATCGGCGATGGCCAAGAAATCCTGCGGGCCTAACGCCGCGACGCAAAGTTCGTCGAACGTGAAGCGGGCTGCGCCGCGGGCTTGTTCCGGAACCTTTAGCCTGCGGCCCAGCACGTCGAGTTCGCCGGGTTCGCCGTGTGTCACGCCGGTTAGATCATGCCAGACGGCGTCGAGTGCGGCTGTCGCGTCGGCGCTCAACGGCGTAAAGTAGACGCGGGCGCGTTCCAGGTGCGCGAGGCGATAGTCGATGGGGCCGTCGAGGCACATGACGTCCATGTGTTTCTCGATCAGGGCGATGGCGGGCAGGAACAGCTGGCGGTTGATGCCGTTTTCGTAGAGCGAGCGCGGATGGCGGTTCGAGGTGGCGACCACGACGATTCCGGCTTCGAACAGGGTTTCGAATAAGCGCGCCAAAATCATCGCATCGGCGATGTCTTGCACTTGGAACTCGTCGAAGCAGAGCAGGCTAGCGTTCGCGCGTATCCCAGCGGCGGTGCGCGCGATCTCGTTGCCGGGGTCCTGCTCGCGCCAGTGTTTCACCGCGACGTGCACGTCCGCCATGAAGTCGTGGAAGTGGACGCGGCGCTTCGGCGCGACGGAAACGTTCTCGTAGAACAAGTCCATCAACATCGACTTACCGCGGCCGACGGGGCCGTGGATGTAGAGCCCGCGCGGCGGCGGTGGCGCGCGGCCGAAACCGAACAGCGATTTGCGGCCGGGGTTCTCAAGCTTCGTTGCGAGCGTTGCGAGCGCTGCCGAGACGCGCTCTTGCGCCGGATCACCGGTCAGCTTCTTCTCCGCGACAAGCGCGCGATACCGTTCGGCGGGGTGCATGGGCTTCAGGTCTTCAACGTACGCAGACCGGCGTAACGGTCGAAGACGTCGTCGTGCGTGACGAGCGTCAAGCCTTCATGCATGGCTTGCGCCATCATGATGCGGTCGAAAGGATCGCGATGATAGTGCGGCAGGTCGCGCACGGCGGCGGCGTGTTCGGGCTCGACCGTCAATAGACGAAACCGCATGTCCGCCAGGGTGCTACGAAACCCACGCGCCGGATCCTCGGCAAGAGGAGACGGCAACTCGAGCTTCTGAAGAGCCGCCTTGATACATGCTTCCCACAGGGCGGCGACGCTTACGCAAACCTCGGTGGCCTCTGCGACCGCTTGAGCGGCATACGGTTTCAACCGGTTCGATCCCCTCACGCTCCAGAGGTAGACATGGGTATCAAGCAGGTATCGGGTCACGTGCGGGCACGACCTTTTCGCCGCGCCTTGTACGCGCTACCTTTCTCCGCGAAACCTCCGGCCTTCGTTTTTTTTCGTTGCGGCGCCATCTCGTCGAGAGCGCTGGGCACATCGCCTTCGTTGAACAGCCGCTCAATTTCCTTGTCCGCGGCTTTGAAATCGCGGTCCCATTTATCCCAATCGATATGCTTGTTCTGCTCAGCCCATTGACCCAGCCTTCGGGGTCCCGTCCTCGCCTGCGCGTCGTCGAGTGGGCGCAACCTCGCCATCGGCTTGCCGTTCTTCGCGATGACGATTTCTTCGCCCGCCGCAGCTTCGTCGACGAGTTTCGAAAGGTGCGTTTTCGCCTCGTAAAGGCTGACTTGTTTCATTTGCGCATTCTGGCGGGGTTGACCAAGTTGGTCAAGGCCTTGGTCAACACCTGAAACGCAGCTAATTCCTCACGGAACGCGGGTGTAGCGGGCGTCGAGGATTGCGCGCATGCCGCAGTAGTCGCTGCAGTTCTTGGTTTGCACGACCATGACGTCGTCGCCGTCGGGGGCGATCGTGATGCGGCAAGCATTTGCGCCCTTGTCTGCGTAGCGGATGACGCCCTTGCCGCCTTGCGGGGCGCTGTCGGTGTCGAACCAGCAGGTGTGATCACCACTGCCGACAGTCAGGATGCGGACGGCAGCGTCGTAACCGAAACGCACGATCCACATCGAACCGCCCATACCTTGCGGCTCGTACTCGGCGAATGCCGCGTAGACGTTGACGTACTTGGAAAGCTCAGTGAGGCGCGCGCGGTAGGCGCGTTCGATGCAGTCGGTGTCGTCGCCGCATGCGTCGCGGCCCACGAGGAAGCTGCGCTGACCGGCCTGGATCGGGCGGCGCAGTTGCGGCTTCTGAGTCAGCGCGAGCTTGTAGAGGCGCGCCATCTGGCGGTCGGTCCACTGCAAGTTCGGCACGTCGCAGATTGCGTTTTCTGTGGCGCTTTGCGCGTTCGCACAGTTGAAGCTTGGATCGGCGGACGCTGGCATCGCCACAACAAACGCGGCGGCGATTAGAAACGAACCAATACGCAACATACTTACCTCATCGTCGGAATAACGAAGCTGGAGCCTTCGCGGACGCCGCCTTTGGGCCAGCGGGCGGTGACGGTTTTGATTTTTGTGAAGAAGCGTACGCCTTCGGGGCCGTGCTGGTTGACGTCGCCGAAGGCCGAACGCTTCCAGCCGCCGAACGTGTGATAGGCGAGCGGCACGGGGATCGGCACGTTGATGCCGACCATGCCGACTTGGACTTTGCTCGCGAACTCTCGCGCGCTGTCGCCGTCGCGGGTGTAGATGGCGACGCCGTTGCCGTATTGATGTTTTGAGGGGAGGCTTGCCGCTTCCTCGAAGTCTTTTGCGCGGGCTATTTGCAGGACGGGGCCGAAGATTTCTTCCTGGTAGGTGCGCATCGTGGGCTTCACGTGGTCGAACAGCGAGCCGCCGAGGAAGAAGCCGTTTTCGTAGCCTTGCATGCGGAAATTGCGGCCGTCGACGACGAGTTCCGCGCCTTCCTTCACGCCCATTTCGATGTAGCCCTTCACCTTGTCCCGGTGTTCGCGGGTGACGAGCGGGCCGTAGTTTGCGGCTGGGTCGGTGGGGAGCGAGACCCTCAGTTCTTCGACGCGGGGTTTGAGGCGGCGCACGAGTTCGTCGCCGATCTTGTCCGTCACGGGTACCGCCACTGCGATCGCCATGCAGCGTTCGCCGGCCGAGCCGTAGCCTGCGCCGATCAGATCGTCGACGACTTGGTCGAGGTCGGCGTCGGGCATAATGATGGCGTGGTTCTTCGCGCCACCCATCGCCTGCACGCGTTTTCCATGTGCGGTGCCGGTCATATAGACGTATTCGGCGATCGCTGTTGAGCCTACGAAGCTCACCGCTTTGATGTCTGGGTCTTTGAGGATCGCGTCGACGGCTTCCTTGTCGCCGTGCACGACGTTCAGCACGCCGGCCGGCGCGCCTGCTTCCAAAAAGAGCTCGGCGAGGCGGAGCGGAACGCTGGGGTCTTTTTCGGATGGCTTGCAGATGAACGTGTTGCCGGCTGCAATCGCGACGCCGAACATCCACATCGGGATCATGGCGGGGAAGTTGAACGGCGTGATGCCCGCGACGACGCCCAGAGGCTGGCGCATCGAGTAGACGTCGATGCCGGTGCCGGCGCTTTCGGTGTATTCGCCCTTCATAAGGTGCGGGATGCCGCAGGCGAATTCGATCACCTCAAGGCCGCGCTGGATATCGCCCTTCGAGTCCGCGATCACCTTGCCGTGTTCGGCGGAGAGCATAGCGGCGAGTTCGTCCATGTTCTTTTCGACGAGCGCTTTGAAATTGAACATCACGCGCGCGCGCTTTTGCGGGTTCTGCGCCGACCATTCGGGGAAGGCTTTGAGCGCTGCTTCGACGGCACCCCGCATCTCGCCTGTGGAGGCGAGCGGCGTCCTGGCCTGAACCTCGCCGGTCGCCGGATTGTAGACGTCACCAAAGCGGCCCGAAGTTCCCTTGACGTGGCGGCCGGCCACGAAATGCGTCAGTTCCCGCACCATTATCTTTGTCTCCGCGTTTGGCGGGCTGTGTAGCACTCGGGCGCGCGCGCCTCCAGCGTCAGAGAAGCGCTACCAGCCGGGGGCCGAAAATGAGGAGGCCCACTGCGACAGAGCCTGTGGCTGCAATCAGAACGGCGGCGGCGGCCACGTCTTTCGCCTGTTTGACGAGCGGGTGGAAGTCCGGATGGGCGACGTCGCACAGGCGCTCGAACGCGGTGTTCAGCGCCTCTGCGCTCCAGACGATGACGATGGCCAGGATGAGGGCCATCCACTCGGAGGCCGAGACCTGCAGAGCGAGGGCCAACAGAATGACGGCCACCGTCGCTGCGAGGTGCAGCCACGCATTGTGCTGCGTGCGCATCATCGTGGCGATGCCGGTGAGAGCGTAGCCGATGCTTTTGAAACGGGCTGCGATCGAGAATTCTGCCATCGGCTGCCCTATCTTACCCGCGCGGAACGGCGACCCAATAGTCGAGGTCGAGGATGACGGCGGGGTCGTACGCCGTCCCATCGGCTTGCTTGTCCGGGAAGTCTGCGCAGGCGCGATCCTTTGTGGCGACGGTGCGCAGCCTTACAAAGCCCCAGTCATCGCTTGAAGGCGTTTTGTCGATGACTTCGCTCCACGCATACACAGTGTCGCCCGCGAAGCATGGGGCAACGTGGCGGCCTGCGTTGATGCCGGTGATGAACAGCCCGTTTTCTAGGCCGTTGTAGCTTAGCGCGCGAGCGACCGAGATCACATGGCCGCCATAGACTATTCGCTTCCCGAAGCGGCCTTGACGCTCCGTGTGCGCGTTGAAGTGGACGCGCGCGGTGTTGTGATAGAGGCGCGTCGCGATCATGTGTTCCGCCTCTTCGACCGTCATGCCGTCCGCGTGATCGAGGCGCTGACCCTTCGCGAAGTCGTCGAAGAATCTGGTACCGCCCGTGTCGCGGCGCCGGCTTGCAGGCAATGCCGCCTTGGCAGCTAGTACCAAGCTTGAAGCTTCGACCGCTTGCGGCAGCGCTGGCACTTGCGCGGTCGTGGCCTCGGCGTCTTTGGAACGTTTGCGGACCATGACCCAGCGTGCGAACGTCAGGACGTCTTCGCCGCGCTGGTTGAAGCCGGTCGAGCGCACATAGACGATGCCGGATTCGCGGTTCGCGTTTTCGCGGCTCCCCAGAACTTCGGTGCGCGCGTTCAACGTATCGCCAGCGAAGACGGGCTTCAGGAAACGGCAGTCCGCGTAGCCTAGGTTCGCGATGGCGTTCAGCGAGACTTCGGGCACGGTTTTGCCGAAGACGGTGTGGAAGACCAAAAGGTCATCGATCGGGCATTCGGGCAGCCCTAAGTTGCGCGCGAATTCAGAGGAGCTTTGGCTTGCGAACCTGGCGCCATAGAGGCCGGTGTAGAGTGCTGCGTCGCCCGCCGTCAGCGTGCGGGGCGGGGCGTGATGCAGAATTTGGCCGGCGCGAAAGTCCTCGAAGAAGTTTCCTGCGCCGGCCGTCATCAAAGGTCCTATTTCGTCAAAGCCTTCAAGCCATCGCGGGCTTCAGCTTGGTTCGGATTGATCGCCAGCGCGCGGCGGTAGGTTTCGATCGCGCGTTGTTTCTGACCGCTGTCTTCATACAGGCGGCCCAGCGTGCCCAGCAAGTCGGCGTTGCCCGGACGGAGACGAGCGGCCGTTTCGCAGTCGTTGATTGCGCCACTGGAATTGCCGGTCCAGCTGTAAGAGACGCAACGCGCGTAGTAGTAGTCCGCATTGCCCTTAATTGCGATCGCTTGACCGAACGCCGAGGCCGCTTTCGCGTGCTGGTTTTTTTGCTGATAGGCCGCGCCCATTTCGTAGTAGGCGACGTCCATTTTCGGGTCGGCTTTCACGGCCGCTTCGTAGTCTTCAATTGCTTTGTCGTACTGGCGAGACGAACGATAGGCTTTGCCGCGGAAGTAATACGTCGCAGCGGTCCACTGACCCTTCGGCAGGCGGCCGGAGTCCAGAACCTCAGTGAACAGCTTTATGGCTGCCGGGTAATCGCGCTTGTTCAGCGCTTCCGACGCCTTTTTGTGATTGCCCTGCCAGTCATAGCGGACGGGCGGATTGTTCGACGGCGGGGCCGTCGTGGGCGCCAGCGTAGGTGCCGCCATCGCGACTTGCGCCGAGAGAGCGGCCGCAATCAAACCAATCAATAAACGCTTCACAACTTTGCTCCCTGAGGAATAAGGCCCTGCCGGCAACAACGTGGCAGGTCCCCTTTTGACACTGGCGTGAAACTAGCCGCCGACGCGCTTTAGCCCTTCCGTCGCGATAGCGTTACCCGGATCGGTGGCGAGAAGCTGCTTGTAGACCTCGGCGGCGCGCTGCTTGTTTCCGGTTTGCTCTGCCGCTTGCGCGGTTGCGACCATCAGGTCTTTGTCAGTCGTTGCTGCGGCTAGTGCTTTTTCGCAGTCCGGAATTGCCCCGGCGAAGTCTTTCTTGTTGAAGAGAAGCTTGCATCGCGCGCTGCGATAGCCAACCGCATCGGGATCGACCTTCACGGCGTTGTCGAGATCGGTAAGCGCCAGATCGAGCTGCTGGAGCTTGATGTGGCATGCGGCGAGCATGAAGAAGTAGTCGCCCTTTTTCACATACTCCGTGGCCTTCGTGTAGTCGACGACGGCCGTCGCACAGTCGTCCTTCGCGTGGTAGGCGCTTCCGCGGCCGAAATGCATGCGGCCCATCGCTTGCGGGTCGTCCGCGAACGTGCCGGAATCGATCCCTTTGGTGTAGAGTTGGATGGCTCGATCGTACTCTTTCTTCGAGAGCGCTTCGTCGCCTAGGCTCGGTAGCTTTTGCGCCTCCAACTTCAGGCGAGCGCGTCGATCAGACGGCACTTCGACGGCGATAGATGGAACGGTCAAGGCAGCGACAATCATCAATGCGCCGAGACCGGCGAAAATGCGCTTCAACATGCGAAACCCCAACTCCTGTTTTCTTGTCGATCTGGCGATTGATCCGCCCATCCAAAAAGGCGAGGCCGAGCCCCAACGACGAGACCCGGCCCAGCCAACCAGCGACATAATACCATCGGCGGGCGAAGAGGGCAAAATGGCCCGTTCACCCTTCCAGAGCGGCAATTGCGCCGGCTAAGGCCACGGTTTGTTTCGCGATTTCGGCGTGCAAAAGCTCAACCATTCTGCCGTCGAGCGAGATCGCGCCCTTGCCCTTGTTCTCCGGCAACTCGAAGGCGGCAAGGATGGCGCGCGCCCGGGTAACTTCGACAGGGTCGGGGGCGAAGGCGCGATTGCAGGCCTCGACCTGGGACGGATGGATCAGCGTCTTGCCGTCAAAGCCCATCGCCCTGCCCTGCTTGCAGACGGCTTCGAAGCCTGCGGTGTCTGCGATCTCGTTGTAGACGCCGTCGATGACGGCGACGTCATACGCACGTGCCGCCAAGACCGTCAGCGTCAAGCTTGCGAGCAATGCCTCGCGGCCCGGCGTGTGTTGGGCGCGCATTTCCTTCACGAGGTCGTTCGTCCCCATCACGAGGCACGCAAGACGGCGGCCGGAGGCAGCAATCGCTTCAACGTTGAAGATCGCGCGCGGCGTTTCAATCATGACCCAGAGCGCGCTGCTGGAGGGCGGGCCTTCCATGTGCTGTTCCGCGTGCTCGACGTCATCGGGGCCGTTGATCTTCGGCACGAGAATGGCGTCAGCGCCCGTTTCGACCGCGGCCTCCATGTCGTCGTGTCCCCAGGGCGTGTCGAGGCCGTTGACGCGGATGATAACTTCCCTCTTGCCGAAACGGCGGTCCTTGACGGCGGCGCAGACTTGGGCGCGGGCGAGTTCCTTTGCCTCCGGTGCGACCGCGTCTTCGAGGTCGAGGATCAGCGCGTCGGCGGGAAGGGTCGCCGCCTTCTCCAGCGCGCGGGCGTTGGAGCCCGGCATGTAGAGCACGCTGCGGCGGGGTCGGATGGTCATGGTCAACCTCAAAAGCGAGCGGCGCAAAATAGCGGCGACTGGTGGCGAATCCAAGCGATAGCGGTGCCGATTCGGATGGCCTTGTGTATGCTGACGCGATGCCTGAGCCTCTTTGTGTTCTTTCCATTCAGTCCGAGGTGGTGCGCGGTCATGTCGGCAATTCGGCTGCCCGCTTCGCGTTGCAACGCCTGGGGCTTGACGTGTGGGCAGTGCCAACGGTGCTGCTTTCCAACCATCCGGGTCACGGGAAGTTCCGCGGCGAGGTTCAACGTGCTGCGGCTTTGGTGACGTTGATCGACGGCCTCGATGAACACGGGTGGCTCGCACTGTGCGACGGTGTGATTTCGGGGTATCTGGGGGCGGCCGATCAGGCGCGCGTTGTAGCGGATGCCGTGCGGCGGGTGAAGGCGCAAAACCCTCGCGCGGTTTATCTGTGCGATCCGGTGTTCGGCGACGAGGGCGGTGCCTATGCGGGGCCTGGCGTTGCCGAGGCGATGGCGCGGGAGCTTGTGCCGCTTGCCGACATCGTGACGCCAAACCGGTTTGAGTTGGCCAGCCTGACGTCGAAGCGGATCGAGAGTGCGGCCGATGCTGTGGTGGCTGCACGGGTGTTGTGCAATGCCGAAACGGTTGTCACTTCCGTGCCGTTCGACGGCGGGCGGATCGGCACAGTTGCGGTCACCCGCGATGGTGCGTTTAGCGTGGCTGCGCCGCGCATCGATCAGGTGCCGAGCGGGTCGGGCGATCTGTTGGCCGCGCTCTATCTGGCGGCCCGGCTGAACCAGCGCGAAGTTGCTCAGGCTTTGTCTGCGGCTTGTTCCGCGGTGGACGGCGTTCTGCGCGCGAGTGCGGGGGCGGACGAACTGCGGCTTGTTGGGACCCAAGCGGAACTCGTTCGGCCCACTCGTGTTTTGGCGGCCGAGGCGGTTCGGTGATAGGGTTTGCGTTCGCCAGTTGGAGAGGGCCATGAACCGCTTCATCGTTGTGGTTGCGCTCGTCAGTTTGTTGTCAGCTTGCGTTTCGCCGACGCCTTATCAGCCGGCGCCGCCGCGCGGGTTTGGGTTCTCGGAGGAACGGCTTGATCAGAACAAGTTTCGCGTCACGTTTCGTGGGAACTCTCTGACGAAGCGGGAAGTCGTCGAGGACTATCTGCTGTACCGGGCGGCAGAATTGACGCTGCAGAGCGGATATTCGCATTTCCTTGTCATCGGGCGCGATACGGAGGCGAAGACGCGGTATCGCATGTGGATCGATTCCTATGGCGGCCGCGGCTGGTTTTATCATGGGTTCCCGGGATGGTACCGGCGGCCTTGGTACGATCCGTGGGGTCCTTGGGGCGGCGGCTACGATGTGCAGCCGGTGACGAATTACATCGCGACGGCGGAGATCATTCTGGTCAAGTCGGCTGTCCGGGACGGTCAGGCCCAAGCCTTCGATGCACAGCAGGTTTTGGTGCAGGTCGGTCCTCGGGTTGTGCGGCCGGAACAGCTGAAGTGAGAGAAATGAGAGAGGGTTTGTGTCTCTCACTTCTCTCATTTGAGCCCATTACGCCGCCTTTTTCAGGTGGCGGCTGATTAGGATTTCGGCGATTTGGATCGCGTTTAGGGCGGCGCCTTTTCGGAGGTTGTCGGAGACGCACCATAACGCGAGGCCGTTCTCCACCGTTGGGTCTTTGCGGATGCGGCTGATGAATGTCGCGAAGTCGCCGACGCATTCGACGGGCGTGACGTAACCGCCGTCTTCGCGCTTATCGACCACCATGCAGCCCGGGGCTTCGCGCAAAATATCGCGCGCTTGGGACGGCGTGATCGGACGTTCGAATTCGACGTTGATCGCCTCCGAATGGCCAACGAAAACCGGCACGCGGACGCAGGT
>JBJXEH010000009.1:0-5253 GCA_046153995.1 Micropepsaceae bacterium | reverse complement strand
CGAGCCGCTAAAGTCTCCGGATGCCGGTTAGGCCAACGCGAAACTGCCGGACATCGCCGATCTGCACGATCCGCCCCGATGCCAGTATCGGATCGGCAACGAAGGGAAGAAGACCCGGCCCGTGCGGGTTGCCGTCAGCGTCGGTTAGGAGAGGAGCCGATGCCGCGGACCCGCACAAAGCCTCAGGACAGAACACAGGCGGCAGACCGCCGCGAATGCAAAGCGCAGCGCAGGACTTATGCGGCTTGCCCTGCCCTGGCTGCATCGCACCGAACCAGCATTTCGAGTCGAGAATCTCGCCCGCATAGGAGGCCGGACCTGCATCCTCGACCGGCCAATCGCTAAGCCCGTCCCCAATCGGATCGCCTGCCCGCGCGGGCCGCAGCCAAGCATCGCCATCCGTGACCGCGATCATCGCATTGGCGCCGCGCGCGATCAGACTGCCGCGCACCACGACAGGTCCGTCGGCTACGGCGCTCAAGCGGTGCTGAACGCCGAGCTTGCTCGACGAAACCAGATAAGCCGTGCGCACAGTGCCGTCGATCGCGCGCGTGCGCAGCATCGGAAAGGGCGCGCGCACGAGTACACCTGCCCAGTCGCGTTCGTCGTCGGGATTCCAACTGCCGTTGCCGGGCGGTGCCTGCTCGGACGCGATCAACGCGCCGCCGCCGGCCGCCACACCCAAAAGACCCAACGATGCCAGCATCAAAAAGCGCCGGTCGACCGCGGGCGTCTCGCCCCAGCCGATGAAAAAGCTGTCTTTGTCTTTCCGTGCCATCGCTTCGGCTCCTTACGCGATCACCGACGGCGCGACGGTAGTGCCCGGCGCCATGGCATCTTTGTGGACATAAACCACCCCGTTCTCGATCCTCGTACGATAGGTCGCGATCTTATCGGTGAAAGGCGGCGACGACCGCCCCGAGTCCGGCAGATACTGAAAGCCATGCCATGGGCATGTGATGCAGCCGTTGACGATCCGGCCTTCGCCAAGCGGCCCGCCCTGATGCCGGCACACGTTTGAGACGGCGGAGATCTTGTTGCCATAGCGGAACACGGCGATGCGCTCGCCGCGCGGCGGCACCACGATGCGTGCGCGGTTGTCCGGGATGTCGCGCGCAATTCCGGCTTCGATCCAGCCTTCGCGAACCGGGTCGAAGGCAAGGTCGCGCTTTCTCTCGCGCGAGCCGGTGAAGATGTGCAGCGCGCCGACGCCAACGGCGGCCGCCGCGAGCAGAGCCACGTACACCGGGCTCTTCTCGTATTGGATCACGCCAAGTGCGATATGCGCCACGAGCAGCGCATAGGCTACGTACACACCCATATGCAGCGCCTTCCAGAACGAAGGGCCCAAATTGGTGTTCCAGAAGTCGTGACTGGTCGCGGCCATGACGAACAGGATCGCAAACGCAACGGCGCCCAGCGACTCGAACGGAAACCCGTCGATCGACGTGTAACGCGGGTTCGAGGTCAATAACGCGACGAACAGATTGACATCGGAAAAGCCCTGATACCAAACGATGGCAAGGGCCACGTGAACAAACGCGAGCAGAAAGCACGCGACGCCCAAGTGCCTGCGGTTGTAGAGCAACGGCAGAAACCGCGGCGACAAACGCGCCAGCGGCCCGATCGCCAGGATCAACGACAACAGTCCGAACGCACACGACCCAAACGCGCGGATCAGCACCTGAATCAATGTCATCGCCTGACCCGGCGGGAACGCAGCATGCGTCGCCATTACAAACGCGGTGAGGTAAGCGGCGATCCCGGCGAGCAGCACCACATCATAGCGCTTCTTGAAGCGGTTCCATTGCACGGCCTTGTATTCGTGCGCCACTAGGGGGCCTCCACGTTTGCGGGAGGTGCCGGGTGCTCACGCACGACGACCGCAACAGCGAGCACCGCCAGCATCAGCAAGGCGATCAACGGCCAAAGGTTCGCGTGCAAGCGGCGCTGCGCGCGTCTCATCGGCCGCCCCCGCGGCCAGCGGCCCAAAGCACCATCATCAAGGGCCAGAGCACCGCAACGCCCGGCGCGATCAACAGCTTGAAACGAAGGGGCCCTGCGGCGGCGGTTGGGTCCAACCGGCGCAAACCGAAGGACAGAAAAATGAACGCGAACGCAGCACCGGCCGCCAAGTAAAGTCCGGCCGCATCCACAACCATCTGCGCCCACGCGTCCGGCATTTTGTCCGCCCCCCGGCGGCATCGAGATTCCCGCCGCACCGTGCCGTCAACCGAAGATATTCCGCCAATACCACTTGGACAACAGATCAATACGAACCGGCTATGGCGCGCCCAAGGGTGGCGTGAGCCACCCGAAGCGCGAAAGCGCGTAGGGTGGCGGAGCCGGAGGGATTCGAACCCTCGATACGGCTTTTCAACCGTATAACGGTTTAGCAAACCGCCGCCTTCAGCCTCTCGGCCACAGCTCCTGAGCGCCTGGTGTGACGCGTCCGCAGCGGTCGGTCCGCCTCGGCCCCTCGCTACGGGGGCGGAAGCTCTACCCGAGAGAGCGTTAACGCGCAAGAATATGTGACGAGCAGGCCGTTAAGCCGGTTTCTTGCCGATATAGCCGATGACGGCCACGGCCACGCCGATGCCAAGCACGACGCCGGACGTTTGCCCGACGACCGTCATCAGCGCCGCTGGGTCCGTGGATTGCCCCGCGATCCCCAGCATCACGAGAAAGAACACGACGGCCAACGCCACCATCACGCCGCCCACGATCACCAACCGCCAATTCTTCTGCCGCATTTGCCCCTCACGTTTCGGGGACACGTATAGCCGGTGCGCTTGGCGAATACCAACAGCCGGGCCCAAGGCGTCTTGCCCCCGAAAAGCGTGCGAAGCGTCACACTTGGCTGGGGTAAGTGCGCGCGCTCGGCCGCTCCGGTGACGTCCGCCACTCGCGCACGAGACAGGCACACACGAGTTTCCCTTCAAAGAATTCAAGAACGGAGGAAACCCATGCGCATTCGTTCCACGTTGGCAGTTCTCGCAGCAGCGCCGCTCGCGGTTGCATCGATCGCATACGCCGCTATCGGCGACATAGACTTTCAGAACGTAGACATATCCCTCAGCAAAAAAGATGGGCGTCCCACAGCACCTATCATCGTCGCCACGAACGCGACGGGCACATGGCAGACGACCGGCGCCCCCGCGACGTTCCGCCTGCGCGTATCCGCCAGGGTCAACACCGGTTCCAGGGTGTTCCGGCTCGCGATCGGGGTCCCGGGATTCGGTCCGCACGAAGACACATGGATCGCGTTCAACACCGACGGATCGCTCGGCGCACGCGAAGTCAACATCGACCCGACGACGCGCAACATACCATCCAACGGATTGGCTATCCCGAGCCTGACGGCCGCAGGCTTGTGCGCACAATTTGAGGCGAACGGCACGGCCGGTACGTTCGACCGCCCCTTTGTGCTCGATGCTCAAGTCAGGGTCTCGGCGGCGCGCGGAATAACCTCCAACGAAAAGCGGATGCGCGTCTTCAATCGCACAATCCCAGCCACGATCCGTTGCATCGTCACGTCGCAATCCGTTGCCGAACCGCAGCGCACGCCCGGCGCCCCGCAACGCACGCCCGGCGCCCCGCAACGCACGCCTGGCGAGCCAATTCGCACGCTGTCACCCTACCGGCCGCTGACCGCAGACCTCGGCTTCGCGCGCGCCGGCAACGTCGCCGGCTGTCCGGTGGACATCCGCCAGAGCATCCGCATCGTCTCGCCCGGTCCGGGAACGGCGAAGGTCTACATCGTCAAACAAGACAACCCCGGCGTCCTCGGCGCACCCATCTACGTCAACGTCAACACGCGCATGCCCGACGCAAAGTATGTGGGCGTGCTGCGCAAGACGGTGCGCTTCAACAATACGTTCAAGGGCACGTACCGCGTCCTCGCCGTCAACCCATTCGGCGAACCCGTGGCCTCGCCTTGGGCCGTCCTCGACGTGAAGTGCTGAACGCTTCAAGGCAGATACTGCATGCTCACTTCCGTGGCGACACCGCCGTTGACGGCGACCCACACCGGACAGCCGTCGCCGGGGCATTGGTTGTAGGTGCCCGAGTTGGCGACCAAGTCGGCGTAGGTTGTGTTCTCGTTGGCGATGCTGCCGCCCTTGTCGTGCGTAACGCGCAACGCCTTTGCAGTCGCAGCTACCGGAATGGCGCGCACCACCTTACTGTCGTTCGCGATGAAGAAGTCGTTCGGCGGCGGCGACTCGTCGTTGCGCGCAGTCGCGGCCGCAGCCGCCTCCGGCCCCGTGAACCAGCACGCGGGATCGAGATCGACGCTGGTCGGCGTCCACGCCCTCACAAACCCAAACCAGATCCCGTCCGGCAGCGGCCCGCTGTCGGCGAGGCATCCCGACCCGTCCGCACCATCGGCGGCCTTCGCCATGGTCTGCAAACTCGCATACGTGAAGGGCGCGGCGCCGGTTTGCGTTTTCTGCGCTTGCGGCTGCTTCTGCTGCTCGCAAGCGGCAAGCAACAGCAGAACCGGTACGGCAAAGACGATCGTTCTCATGGTGACGCGCCTCCCATGCGCTGAGCGCGATACTACCTTGCAGTGCGAACCGGGTCGATTCACGCAGCAGGCGAACGGCGGCGTCATACCGCCTCAAAACCTGCGCCAGTTCGCCCAAAACCCGGACGGCGCCCAAAATGTAAAGAACTCGATAATGGATTCAGGGTAGGGACAAATACTCCGGGAGGTGGCCTTGCGTCTTTCATCCGCGTTATCCGCACTGACTGGCGACTATCTCCACGTCCGCTTCCGAGCCAGCCGTAGTCACGCCGTCGAGATCGCAGAGCGGCCGGGCGAATGGCTGGACGCCAAGACTTTGGAGGAGTTGATCGCGTCGTGCCGCACGATCGTCGCCGCTTGCCTGGACGGCCGGCAACTCGACTACGGCTTGTTCGCACCGGACGGCAAGGCGTGGCACCGAAGCGTCATCACCCTCATCCGCCGCGCGTCAGACAATCAGCCTGTGGCATTCAACGCAATGCCGCTACTACCGGTCACGAGGGGCGGTCAAGCCGACACAGTTCTGCACTTGGGGCTGGTGATGGTCGACCCCACCGAGCGCAGCGGCGGACTGTCTTGGGTACTCTATGGCTTGACATGTTTCGCGCTGTTCCTGCGCGGCGGGTTGCGGCCGCTCTGGATCAGCAGCGTGACCCAAGTCCCGGCGGTCGTCGGCATGGTCGCGGAAACATTCGACAACGTTTATCCAGGTCAGGACGGAACGG
>JBJXEH010000008.1:0-4543 GCA_046153995.1 Micropepsaceae bacterium | reverse complement strand
TCCGCAGCGACGCCTGGCTCAAGTGCAAACTGCGCGGCGGCCAAGAAGTCGTCATCGGCGGCTGGGCACAAGAAGGAGCCCGCTTCCGCTCGCTGCTCGTCGGTGCGTACAAAGCGGGCCGCCTCGTCTATCTCGGCCGCATCGGCACCGGCTTCGACGGCAAGACCGCACTCGCCCTTCACAAGCGCCTCGAACAAATCGAGAGCAACGCACCGTCATTCGCCCCCTCAGACGCGTTGAAGCCTTTGAAGGAAATCCACTGGACCAAACCAGAACTCGTCGCCGAGATCGAATTCGCCGGCTGGAGCGGCGACGGCATGGTCCTGCAAGGCGCGTTCAAAGGCTTGCGCGAGGACAAATCCGCAAACGAAGTCGTGGTAGAACACGTGCGCCCGAACGTGGAGGCGAAGCCCTTGCCCGCGATCATCCGCTCCGCCACCGCTTCGAAAGACCCACGCGTACACGACGTCGTTATCAGCCACGCGGACAAAGAGCTATGGCCAGGCGTCACGAAGCTCGACCTCGCCAAATACTACGAAGCAATCGGCGAACACCTGCTCGAGTACGTGAAGGGCCGTCCCTGCTCCATCATCCGCGCACCTGATGGCATCGACGGCCAAAAATTCTTTCAACGCCACGAGATGGCCGGCATGTCCAAAGCGATAAGCCTCGTGCATGTGCGCGGCGACAAGAAGCCTTACACGCAGTTCGACAGCATCGAAGCCCTCGTCGCGGCTGCACAAATCGGCGGCGTCGAATTCCACCCAACGAATTGCCAACCCGGCGATCCGGAAACGCCGGGCCGGCTTGTCTTTGACCTCGACCCAGCACCGGATGTGCCGTTCGCACGCGTTATCGAAGCGGCAAACGAACTAAACGATCGCCTGAAGCAAGTCGGCCTCACAGGCTTCTGCAAGACGACCGGCGGCAAGGGCCTCCACGTCGTCACCCCGTTCACCAAATCAAAGACCACAGTGACTTGGGACGAAGCAAAGGCGTTCGCGCTCGAAGTCTGCCGCCGCATGGCGGCCGACGCGCCCGCAAAATATCTGACGACGATGGCGAAGAAAGACCGCGGCGGGCGCATCTTCCTCGACTATCTGCGCAACGACTACATCTCGACCGCCGTCGCCGCCTTCTCGCCGCGCGCCCGCGCAGGAGCACCGGTCTCGATGCCGCTGACCTGGGCGCAAGTAAAACTAGGCCTCGATCCAACGCGCTTCACGATCGAAACGGCAGTAGCAGCGTTCAAGAAGACGAAGCCCTGGCCGGACTACGACGTTGCAGCCAAGCCGTTCGCGGCAGCCGCCGCGCGTCTACGCTGACTTCAAGCGATCGGCGGTCCGTCGTCGTGATGGGGCTGCGGCTTTGGCACGACCGGCGCATCGTGATGCGGCAGTTCCGTCCGCCACTGATCGAGTCCGACCGGCAACTCATAGCCATACGGCCGCCCGCCGTTCAGCTGCGCCGTCACAAACCCGCCGACCACAAGCGCCGCTGCACCGACGGCCGCGACGCTCGACAAACGCGCGTGCGCGGACGCGCTAAACATCAATGTGAAACCCGTGATCGACAAGCCGACCACGACCGCAAGAAACGAAATCATAATCATTTGAGTCCCCAGCGCGGCGCGTGAGGGAGGCGCGCAGCATCGAAACGCTAGCGCGCGCCAGGCCGTTTGGGCAGCGCTCTCGCGTCAGTTCGCAGCGCACGCAAACCAAAGTGTGATCCAACTCGCTCGCCTCGTTCGCGCGCCCGGCAAGCCCACCCGCAAGGCATGAGGTTCGCCCCGCCGCAAGGGAGGGGTATCGGCCCTCACGCACGTATGGTTGTTAACCGCAGGAGCGAAAGGTGCGACGCCGCGAAAGCGAAAGTTGCAACCCCAAACGCGCCGCGCGAACTGCAATGGCGTTTTCGCCTGCGGCGCGCTATTCGTGGGCGCACACCAACACGGACTTGCCCCCCATGGCCGAACCCGCGACCGCATCCAAAGCCAAAGGCGACATCGACGACGGCAGCTTCAATTGGGAAGACCCGCTGCTGCTCGAAGGCGAGTTGACGGAGGAAGAGCGGCTGATCGCGAAGTCCACGCACGACTACGCACAAGCAAAGCTGATGACCCGCGTGCTGGAAGCAAACCGCAAAGAACACTTCCACCCCGAAATCATGCGCGAGATGGGCGAGATGGGCCTGCTCGGCATTACGATCCCCGAAACCTACGGCGGCGCAGGCTTGGGCTACGTCGCCTACGGCCTCGCCGCGCGCGAGGTGGAGCGCGTCGACAGCGGCTACCGCTCCGCAATGAGCGTGCAGTCGTCGCTCGTCATGCATCCAATTTACAAATTCGGCTCAGAGGAACAGCGCCGCCGCTTCCTGCCCAAACTCGCGGCCGGCGAAATGATTGGCTGCTTCGGCTTGACCGAGCCCGACCATGGCTCCGACCCCGGCTCGATGATCACGCGCGCGACAGCGGCGCCAGGCGGCTTCATTCTGAAAGGCGCGAAGAACTGGATCACAAACGCACCGATCGCCGATATCGCCGTCGTTTGGGCGAAGACCGATGACGGCAAGATCCGCGGCTTCATCGTCGAACGCGGATTCAAAGGTTTCTCGACGCCGAAGATCGAGGGCAAGTTCTCGCTCCGCGCCTCGATTACCGGTCAAATCGTGCTCGAAGACGTGTTCGTGCCCGCGGCGAACCAACTCCCGAACGCGAGCGGCCTGGGCGGCCCGTTCTCGTGTCTCAACCGCGCGCGCTACGGCATCGCCTGGGGCGTGTTGGGCGCCGCCGAATTCTGCTGGCACAAAGCACGCGAATACGCGCTCGACCGCAAACAATTCGGCCGCCCGCTCGCCGCAACACAGCTGATCCAGAAAAAACTCGCCGATATGCAAACCGAAATCACGCTGGGCACGGCGGCGGTTCTGCAACTCGGCCGCCTGATCGAAGCGGGCAAAGCCGCCCCACCCGCCGTCTCGCTCCTCAAACGCAACAACTGTGGCAAAGCCCTCGACATTGCCCGTCAGGCCCGCGACATCCACGGCGGCAACGGCATCTCCGACGAATACCACATCATCCGCCACGTTATGAACCTGGAAACGGTCAACACCTACGAAGGCACCCACGACGTCCACGCGCTGATCCTTGGCCGCGCGCAGACGGGGATACAGGCGTTTTTCTAGCGCGAGCCCCTACCGCCGCTTCGGCTTTTCGTCGTCGTCATCGATACCCTCGAGGATGCCGACTCCCGCGTCGTCCTCGTCCGACTTGTCGCGCGCGGCGATGCCGAGCGTGCCGCGGATCAAGAGCCACACGAGCACGATCAGCACGACCAAAATCCCGATCGCGATCACGGGATCGCCGACGAACGACACCGGCGATGCGTCGGCACGCGCCGCGCCCATAGCTGCAGTAAGCGCAACAGCGCTCGCACCCAATCGTAAGAACATCGCCTTCGTCATGTCGCGCCTCCTCAAGCCTTGCCCATTGTGCGCCGGAACGCTCGCAGAGTCACATGGCGGCATTGTGGCATCAAGGTTCCGCCGCCGTGGGCAGCTGCGCCCCCATCTTCGCCCGCAACGCGGTCTCGACCCGGCTGGTGATGTCGGCGGCCAAAACCTCACGGTCGGCGGGCGACAGGCGCCGCGCCGCGACCATCACTTTGCCAAGCGACCCCTCGCTCATCAGGCGTGAAATGAGCACGCCAATCCCGCCGAACACGAACACGATGGCGGCGACGATCCCCATGCCGATAAAGAACTGCACGATTCCCTCGACACCGCCGGCCTCCGCAATGCCCCATTGCTGAAAGAGGAACGCAGGGTTCGTGACCCAGGTAACGAGCACATTGAAGACGATGAACAACAACGCCGCAAAGCCAAGCGCTAGCACCACATGCGAGCGCGTGTTGCGGGCGAGCAGAACGCCGGCGCAAATCGACGCCATCGCCGTCAACGGCAATGAGAACGCCATGATGCTGACCACCACCGCTTGATCGACCGCGTCGGCCGCCGTCTGCGCCGAAACCCCGACGGCCTCAACGAAGAGTCCAATCGAGAGCCCCGCGCAAAGCGACACGAACTGGTTCCATGCAAACACCAACGTGGCGACGAACGCACCGCTGACGAACCACGGCGAAAGCTCCGGCCGCGCGGGCGCGCTCTTGAACCCGTTAAGCGCATTCTTCGCGCCGCGGTGCAGAAACGGAAACGCCGCGAACGCCCCGCCGATGAACACGTCGCGAATCTTCTGATCCAGGAAGTCGAGTTCCCGCACGACCGGCGCGCCGAACTGCACGAGCGCGAACACGCCAAGCAGCGCAAGTCCAAGCGCCGAATACTCCTGCGCGTTCGTCGGCACCCGGAAGATGCTGTTGTCGCTCGCTGCCGCCTGCCCACTCATCTCGTCGCCTCTCAATTCCGATACGCCGCGCACTGCCGGTGATTTGCGGCCAAAACTACCGGCCTCGCCGTAACGCCGCAAATGCCGCCGGGATTTGGCCGCTGCCTGTTGCCCAAATGCTCGACCGGCTTTGCCAAGATC
>JBJXEH010000007.1:0-41592 GCA_046153995.1 Micropepsaceae bacterium | reverse complement strand
AGCCCTTCGGTCCAACCCGCAATCACGCCGTTCAGCGGGAAGCTGATCGGCTGGCCGCGGCCGTAGGAGGAGTCGAACTCCTTGCCGTTGATGAAGGTGCCTTTGTAGTGGACGGTCACCATGCTGGTGGGGCCTGGTTGTTTGCCGGCGCCTGCGGTGAGTTCGCGGTATTGCAGACCGCTTTCTGAGACCTTCACGCCCGTCTTCGTTGCGTTCGTGGCCAAGTAGTCTGCGTTCTTTTCGGGCGACATATCTGCGGCCACTTCGGCCTCCTGTTCGTTGGTGAGTAACTCTGAGGATTGTTCGGCCGGCTTCGTCAACGTGTCGAGGAAACCGCCGGGCATAAAGATCCAAATCGTGAGAAGCAGACAAATGATGCCAGAGCCGATCACGACACGCATCTGCTGAGAAATTTTGTTCATGGGGCTTTGGTTCAGTTCTTGAGTGCCGGCGTGGGATCGCCCGCGATGACGGCAAATAGCAGATGGTCCTGCCAATCGCCATTGATCCTGAGATATTTTCTGGCCGTGCCTTCGGCCGAGAATCCGGCCTTCGTCAGCACGCGTCGCGAGGCGACGTTCGAGGGCAGGCATGCCGCTTCGATGCGATGAAAGCCTAGGCGGTCGAACGCGTGGCGGACGAGCGTGACCACCGCGTCGGTCATGAGTCCGCGGCCTGCGTGGCGCTGGCCCATCCAATAGCCGAGAGAGGCGGCGGATTGCGCGATGCCTTGGCGGATGTTCGAAATCTGGCAGCCGCCGGTGAGGTCGCCGGTCTTGCGGTCGAAGACGAAGAACATTAGCCCCGTACCTTCGCGCTCGGCTTGCGCGTAGCGGCGCAGGCGGCGGCGGAAGGAGGCACGGGTGAGCTCGTCCGGAGCCCAGCTTGGCTCCCACGGCGTCAGGAATTCACGGCTGTCGCCGCGTAGTTTCGACCATTCGAGGTAGTCGGCTGTGATAGGCGCGCGCAGGCGCACGAGCCTGCCCTCGATAAACGCCGCAGCTTTCGTGCGGCTAAGCGTCGCCCGGATCGACATGCGATTTAAGCGAAGCGCTGCGCGATGCGGTCGTACGAACCGAGCGTGCCCATGGGGCCAAGCGCGGCCAGCGTGAGGCGCGCGCTTGTAAGCACCTTACCCGCGATACGCGACACTTCCTTCGTGTCCACGGCTTCGATCTTTGCGATCAGTTCGCGCGTGTTCATAATGCGGCCGTAGGTGAACATGTGGGCGGCGATCTGTTCGCAGCGCGCGGAGGCTTGCTCGAGGCCCATGAGCAGTCCCGACTTGATCTGCGCGCGGGCGCGAGCGACCTCGTCTTCGCCGGCTTCGGTCGCTAGCGATTTCATTTCGCCGGCGATAACGTCAACCAGCTCCGCAGCGTCAGCCGCGCTGGTGCCGGCATAAATGCCGAGCAACCCCGTCTCGCGGTAGCTTGAGCCGAACGTATGGACGGAGTAGCAGAGGCCGCGTTTCTCGCGGACTTCTTGGAAGAGGCGCGAGGACATGCCGCCGCCGAGCACGGTCGAGTAAACCTGCACCGCG
This sequence comes from Micropepsaceae bacterium, assembly GCA_046153995.1. GTDB lineage: Bacteria > Pseudomonadota > Alphaproteobacteria > Micropepsales > Micropepsaceae > SZUA-430. The sequence continues at coordinate 40,049 of JBJXEH010000007.1, read as the reverse complement.
AAGATATCGTCGTCGTCGGCTTTGAAACCCGGGAAGGCGAGTGCCAGGTGCGCCTGCTCCAAGTCGTCATCGGCACGGAACTCGCCGCCGCCATAGCGCGCGGCTTCGACCTTCGAGGCCACGCCGGGCTGCACCTTCGTGAAGTATTTTTCGGCGAGCGCGACCATATTTTCATGAACCACGGCACCGGCCGAGATCAGCAGCATGCTTTGACCGATGTAGTGGTCTTTGATCTGGTTGATCAGCGTGTCGCGCGTGAACGAGCGGACGTGCTTCTCCGTGCCTAAGATCGGGCGGCCGAGCGATTGGCCCGGGAACGCGGTTGCCTGAAGATGATCGAAGATAATGTCGTCGGGCGTGTCTTCGGCTTGGCCTATCTCCTGAATCACCACGCCTTTTTCACGCGTTAGTTCTTCGGGATCGAAGATCGAGTGCTGCAAAATGTCGGATAGGATATCGACGCCGAGCTGCACGTCCTCTTTCAAGACGCGCACGTAGTAAGCTGTCTGCTCACGGCCAGTGTAGGCGTTGATGAAGCCGCCGACGCGCTCGATCTCCTCGGCGATCATGCGGGCCGAGCGGCTGCGCGTGCCCTTGAACGCCATGTGCTCCAGCATGTGGGCAATGCCGTTCGTCGCCTCCGTCTCGTTGCGCGCGCCTGCGTCCACCCACACGCCCAACGCCGCCGTTTCAAGGTGGGGCATCGGGTCGGTGATGACGGTGAGGCCGTTCGCGAGCTTCGTGATCTGCGGGTTCATTCCGGCGTCCTGCTGTTTCGAGCCGGATTACATAGAGCAGTTGGCGCCGATTTTCATGGGGAATGAGGCGGCTTGGAAACGGCCATTTTCCGCGGTTTATCGACGGCCGATGAAGGCTTTCAACGGGCCGATTTCGTTTGGAAGCGTTTCGCAGCTCTCGGGCGCCGTCAAAATCCATCGTAGGCGCTCGGGCAATTCGGGTTTGACGCCAGTCGCCTTTTCGACCGCGCCGGGGAATTTTGCGGGGTGGGCGGTTGCGAGCACCACGACCGGCTCGCGCGCTTCGAGCGTACGGCCGGCGTGGAAGGCGACGGCGGTGTGCGGGTCGATCAGCAGCTTATAGGCCTCATGCACGAGGCGGATTTCGTTCGCGGTCGTGTCCTCGTTCACGCTCACCGCCGTGAACGTGTCGTGGATCATGCCGAGAGCGGCGGGTTGGATCGTCAGCGTGCCGGTCGCCGCGAATGTGTCCATCAGCGTGCGCGTCTTCTGCGCATCGCGGCCGTGCGACGCGAAGAGAAGGCGTTCGAAATTGCTTGCGACTTGGATGTCCATCGCAGGCGAGATCGTGGCATGCACGGACCCCCGTGCGTAGATGCCCGTTTGGATGGCGCGCGCGAGGATGTCGTTGGCGTTTGTTGCGACGATGAGGCGCTTCACCGGCGCGCCGATCTTCTTGGCCACGTAGCCCGCGAAGACGTCGCCGAAATTGCCGGTCGGAACTGCGAACGTGAGCGGCGCACGGAAACCTTTGAGCGCCAGGCAGGTCGAGACGTAGTAGGCGGCTTGCGCGGCGATGCGGACCCAGTTGATCGAGTTGATCGCGGCCAGGCGATGTTCACGCGCGAAGGCGTGGTCGGCGAAGAGCTGTTTCACCAGCGTCTGGGCGTCGTCGAACGTGCCTTCGATCGCGACGTTGCGGACGTTCGCGGCCTTCGACGTCGTCATCTGGCGGCGCTGAACGTCCGAGATGCGGCCCTTCGGGTGTAGGACGACCAGGTCTACGTTCGGCTGGCTTTCAAGAGCTGCGACCGCGGCCGCGCCGGTGTCCCCCGATGTTGCGGCGACGACGAGCGCGCGTTCACCGCGGCGGGCGAGCGCCTCGTTCATGAGGGGGCCCAAGAGCTGAAGCGCGAAGTCTTTGAAGGCGAGTGTCGGGCCGTGGAACAGTTCGAGCAACCAGCGTCCGTCCAGCTGGCGCAACGGGGCGACACGCGGATCGTCGAATTTTTCGTAAGCCGCGCGAGCGTGGCGGGTGATCGCTTCGTTCCACTCCGGTGCGCCGGCGAACAGTGTCAGGATTTTTGCGGTCAGGTCGGCGTAGCTGAGGCCGTCCAAGCTTGCGACGTCGAGCTTGGGCCAGGTTTCGGGCATGTAGAGGCCGCCGTCGGGTGCGGGGCCGGACAGCAGGACGTCTTCGAACGATATGGCGGGCGATTGCCCGCGGGTGCTGACGTATTTCATCGGCTGAACTTCAGACGGCCACGCACATAGTGGTAGCGCAAGTATATGACCAAAAGCACAAGCGCCAGCGAGAACCAGGTCAGAGCATAGTTCAGGTGGTTGTCCGGGATGGCGCGCGACGATTTCAGCGGCTCCGGATTGCCGATGCGCTTGGTCGCTTCGAAGATGAGACGGCTCTTTGGGGTCACGCCCGCAATCTTCGCGATCTCCGCACTGTCGCGGATGTAAAGCATGCGCTTCGTAGTGTCGGTAGGCGGCGTGAAAGTGCTGTGCCGTGACGACGGGCGCAGCACACCTTCGATCTCCACCTCCCCTTCCGGTTCGGGCAGGCTTTTGTCCGTGCTCGGCCAAGCTTCGTTGACCCAGCCGCGATCGACCAGGATCGTTCCGCCGGACGCGAGGGCAAACGGCGTCACCACCTTCTTGCCTTGGCGCGTTGGGCCGCCGTCGGTACGCGGCGCGTAGACGTAGACTTCTTTAGCGTGATTGAAGGTGCCCAGTGCGGTCGCTTGGCGTTGCGCAGCGAAGTCGTCGCCGGTCGCGAGTACGATTTCGACGGGGGCGGGCGGCGATTTCGCGCGCGCTTCGATTTGGGCGATGAGCGCGTGTTTTTGTTCGCGGCGTTCGAGTTGCCAGGTACCCAGTGCGATCAGGATGGCGAGCGACAGCAGCGTGAGCATCGTCAGGATCGGGAGCGGACGGAACGTCACTGCTGCGGGCGGCCTTCGCCGGCTTGGGTGCGGTATTGAATTGCGAACAGTGTCGCTTTCAGCGGCGGCAGTAGGCCTATGCACATGCCGATCGTCAGCGGCAGCCACAGGAGCGCGTGCAGCCAATAGGGCGGACTGAAGTTCACTTCGACGATCAGCGCGCAGGTGACGATGAAGGCGCCCGCAATCAGGATCACGAAGACGGCGGGGCCGTCGCCTGCGTCCGCGAAGCGAAAGTCGAGGCCGCAGACGGCGCAGCGGTCGGCAAACACGAGGTAAGCTTTGTAGACGCGGCCTTTGCCGCAGCGGGGGCAGCGGCAGCGCAGCCCCGCTTGCGACAACGGGGCTGCCTGCAAATCACCCATGGTTCACCGGTCGCGGGCTAGTGCGCGGCTACGAGCGAGCCTTCGCCCCAGACGTAGATCGAGGCGAACAGGAACAGCCACACCACGTCGACGAAGTGCCAATACCAGGCGGCGGCTTCAAAGCCGAAGTGGCGCTCCGGCGTGAAGTGGCCGGCGCGGGCGCGGAACCAGCACACGATCAGGAAGATCGTGCCGACGATCACGTGGAAGCCGTGGAAGCCGGTCGCCATGAAGAACGTGGCGCCGTAGATGTTGCCTGAGAACGGAAAGGCCGCGTGCATGTATTCGTACGCTTGCAGGGCCGTAAACAGCATGCCGAGCAGGATCGTGATCCCAAGGCCGTTGATTAGACCCTTCTGGTCGCCGGTTTGCAGAGCGTGGTGCGCCCAGGTCACCGTGGTGCCGGACGTGAGCAGCACCAGCGTGTTCAAGAGTGGGATGTCCCATGGATCGAAAGTGGGGATATTTGCGGGCGGCCAGGCGGGCAGATTGATCGCGTTCGGGAAGAACGCGGCGTTGAAGTAGGCCCAGAACCAGGCAACGAAGAACATCACCTCGGAGGCGATGAACAGGATCATGCCGTAGCGCAGGTGCAGCTTCACGACCGGCGTGTGATCGCCGTTGACGACGGATTCCTTCACGACGTCACGCCACCAACCGACGAAGGTTACGGACAACAGCGCTAGACCGCCGATCAACAACCATGGACCGCTGAAGACGCCGAACAGCGGCGGCTGCTCTTTCAGCGTTTGGAAATAAGCGATCGCCCCGACGGCGGCCATGAACGCCGCAACTGACCCGATGATCGGCCAGGCGCTTGGCTGCACCAGGTGATAGTCGTGTTTCACTTCGTCGGAAGCCATGGTCTCGACCTTTAGTTTACGGCGCTTGCTTGAGCGACGGTTTTGGTTTCGATTTTCGAGTGGAAGAACGTGTAGGAGAGCGTGATCGCGGTGACGTCCTTCGTTTCAGGATCGGTCGCGATTGCGGGATCGATGAAGTAGGCGACGCCGAAGCGGGCGATCTGGCCCGGTTTCAGTTCTTGGCCGTCCTCGCAGAAGCACTTGATCTTGTTGAAGTACTTCGCGGCTTTGAGCGGCGTGACGTTGAACTTCGCAATGCCCACGAAAGGTTTCTGGCCCGCGTTACGCGCGCGATAGAAGTCCACCGTGTTCTCGCCGAGGCGGACTGTGCTCGACACTTTCTCGCTGCGGAATTCCCACGGCAGTTCGGGGGCGATGTTCGCGTCAAAGCGTATTTGGATCGTCGTTGCGGCGATCGTTGCGGAAGGCGCGCTGAAAAGTCTCGGCGTTCCGTCGAAGCCGGTGGCGGCGCAGAAGATGCGGTAGAGCGGCGCCGACGCGTAGGTCAATCCGACCATGCCCACGACCACCGACATGCAGCTGAGCAAAACCCTGTCGTTGCGGTCGAGCTTGCGCATCACGCCCTCACAACGGCCGGTTGGCGACGTTGCCGCCGAGCTTGACGAGCGTCACGGCGAACACGAGCACCACGAAGGCCAGCAACACGCCGGCCAACGCCCAATTGCGCTGGCTGCGTTTGCGGAGCTCTTCGGGGGTTAGGCTCATGGGGCCAAGCCGATCAACTTCTCCGCGGCGAGCGCGGTGAAGAGGGCGAATAGGTAGAAGATGGAGAACGCGAAGACGCGGAGTGCTGCAACGCGCTCACGTTCCGGTGGTGCGAACCAGAGTGCGACGGAGAGCGCGAGGAACGCTGCGCTGCCAATGGCGGCGGTCGCGGCGTAGACAAGACCCGTGAAGCCGAGTGCGTAAGGCGCCGCAGCAGAGACCGCCAGAAGCAACGTGTAGATGACGATTTGGTTGCGGGTCGCGCGGGAGCCTTTGACGACGGGCAGCATCGGCACTTTGGCGCGGGCGTAGTCTTCGCTGCCTGCTAGGGCTAACGCCCAGAAGTGCGGCGGCGTCCAGAGGAAGATGATGAGGAACAAGAGCCACGGCAAAGTATCGAACGCATTGCCGTTGACGGCGGCCCAGCCGATCACCGGCGGCAGTGCGCCGGCGGCGCCGCCGATGACGATGTTCTGCACCGTCGAGCGCTTCAACCACATCGTATAGACGAACACGTAGAACGCGATGGTCGCGGCGAGCAGGATCGCGGGCACATACCCCACGAGGAATGCCATCGCGAAGACGCTGAAGGCTGCCAACGTCGCGCCGAACTCAAGTGCTTCCTGGCGGCCGATCTTGCCCGACGCGACGGGGCGGGTGCGCGTGCGCGTCATGATCGCATCGATGTCGGCGTCGAACCATTGGTTCAACGCGCCGGCGGCGCCCGCGCCAACCGCGATGCAGATCAATGCGGTGATCGCGACGACGGGATGCATCGCACCAGGCGCCACGATCATCGCGGCCAGCGCCGTGAAAACCACGAGCGACATGACGCGCGGCTTCAGAAGCGCCAGATAGTCGGCAGGGCCCGCGAGCGATGCGCGAGCCCCTTCGGCGTCAAACGATGCGGCCTGGCCGGTCAATGGTGGCTCCCCGTGATCTTTGGCAGCTCATTGAATTGGTGGAACGGCGGCGGCGAAGGCAGCGTCCATTCAAGTGTCGTCGCGCCAGCACCCCACGGGTTATCGCCCGCTTTGCGCTTGGCCCAGAACATCTCAATGACGACGACGAGGAAAATCAAAACGCCGAAGGCCGAGAGGTACGAGCCCATCGAGGAGATGTAATTCCAGTAGGCGTAGGCGTCCGGGTAGTCGACGTAGCGGCGCGGCATACCTGCCAGCCCCAAGAAATGCTGCGGGAAGAACACTACGTTGACGCCGATGAACGTGCACCAAAAATGCAGGTGCCCTAGGAACTCGTTGTAAGTGTACCCCCACATCTTCGGCGCCCAATAGTAGAAGCCTGCGAAGATCGCGAAGACGGCGCCCAGAGATAAGACGTAGTGGAAGTGGGCAACTACGTAATAGGTGTCGTGCAGAGAGGTGTCGACGCCAGAGTTTGCGAGCACCACGCCGGTAACGCCACCGAGCGTGAATAGGAAGATGAAGCCGATCGCCCAGACCATCGGGACTTTGAACTCGATCGAACCGCCCCACATCGTGGCAATCCACGAGAAGATCTTCACGCCCGTCGGCACCGCGATGACCATGGTCGCCGCCACGAAATAGGCTTCCGTGTTGAAGCTCATCCCCACGGTGTACATGTGGTGGGCCCAGACGATGAAGCCGATCGCACCGATCGCAACCATCGCATAGGCCATGGCGAGATAACCGAACACCGGCTTCTTCGAGAACGTGGACACGATCTGACTGACCATGCCGAAGCCCGGAAGGATGAGGATGTAAACCTCAGGGTGGCCGAAGAACCAGAACAGATGCTGGAACAAGATCGGGTCGCCGTTACCTGCGGGATCGAAGAACGTGGTGCCGAAGTTGCGGTCGGTGAGCAGCATCGTGATCGCGCCGGCTAGAACCGGCAGCGACAGCAGCAGCAGGAAGACCGTGACCAGGATCGACCAGACGAACAGCGGCATGCGGTGCAACGTCATGCCCGGCGCGCGCATGTTGAAGATCGTGGTGATGAAGTTGATCGCGCCCAAGATCGAAGAGGCACCTGCGATGTGGAGCGACAAGATCGCGAAGTCCATTGCGGGACCAGGCGACCCCGTGGTCGAGAGCGGCGCGTAGATCGTCCAGCCGCCGCCGACGCCGTGGCCGCCGCTGTCGCCTTCGACGAACATCGAGAGGATGAGAAGCAGGAACGAGAACGGCAGCAGCCAGAACGAGATGTTGTTCATGCGCGGGAACGCCATGTCGGGCGCCCCGATCATCAGCGGCACGAACCAGTTGCCGAAGCCACCGATCATGGCAGGCATCACCATGAAGAAGATCATGATCAGCGCGTGAGCGGTGACGAAGACGTTGTAGAGATGTTCGTCGCCGGTGAACCACTGCACGCCCGGTTCTTGAAGCTCAAGCCGGATACCGATCGAAAGCGCGCCGCCGATGATCCCCGCGATGATCGCGAAGATGATGTACATCGTGCCGATGTCTTTGTGGTTCGTCGAATAGACGTAGCGGCGCCACCCGGTCGGGTGGTGATCGTGGTGCTCGTCAGCGTGGTGAGCGGTCGCCATAGTTTCTAGAACTCCCAAATAGCGTTAGCGCGCGGCGAGCGCGGTGGGCGCGCCGTCAGCAGCTGCAAATTTCTTCTTGGCCTCTTCGATCCATTGGTCGAAGCGCTCTTGGCTCACCACCTCGACCGCGATCGGCATGTAGGCGTGTTTGGCGCCGCACAGTTCGGAGCACTGGCCGTAGAACACGCCTTCGCGCTCAGCCTTGAACCAGGTTTCGTTAAGCTTGCCCGGAACGGCGTCGATCTTCGAGCCGAAGGCCGGGATCGTCCAAGAGTGAATGACGTCTTGCGAGGTTACGATCACGCGTACGACTTTGCCGATCGGCACGACGACGCGGTTATCGACGCCGAGGAGGCGGGGCTCACCGGCCTTCTTCGCTTCCTCGTCCGACAGCATCAACGCGTCGAACGTCATGCCACCGTGATCGGGGTACTCATAAGACCAGTACCACTGGTGGCCGATCGCCTTGACGGTCAGATCCACGTTGGGCGGGACGATTTCGCCCTCACGCAGCAAACGGATCGACGGGATCGCGATCAGCCCCAAAATCAGGATCGGGATGATCGTCCAAACGACCTCAATCAGCGTGTTGTGCGACCACGTTGCGGGCTTCGGGTTCATGCGCGCGTTGTAGCGAACCATTACCCACAGCAAGAGACCAAGTACGAACAGCGTGATGCCCGTTATGATGACGAGCAGCAGGTTGTGGAAATCGATGATTTCCTGCATGTGCGCGGTCGCCGCCGGCATGAAATCGATCTGGCGTTCGACCGCGTGACTGCCCTCAGTCGGCGGCGCGCCCCAAGCCAAATTCATTCCGGCGATCATCGCGGTAAGCACCGCAAATGACGTGATTCCAAATCGCGAAAATGCGCGCATGCGCTTGTTCTGCCCCGTTCGAGCGAAAGATTGGAAATCCCAAGGAGAATCGATCCCTTGGGGCTCAGACCCATTTGTACTTTTAGTGGACGCGATCTAGCGGCGTAGGCGGTGCAACGCCATTGCGACTTTATGCCACAATATGTAGACGTCTGCGATTGACGGCCCGCGCGAAGCTTCTACCTTCGATCACACGATCCATTCTCAAGATTGAGGCCCTGGTTTCATGAGCAACACAAGCGATCTCTTTTTCACGAAGACGGGCCTCGATCGCGGCGCGGTGGAGCGGATCGCGGCCGACGCGCTGAAAGGTGCGGACGACGGCGAGTTGTTCCTGGAATACCGGCTGACCGAAGCGTTCGTGTTCGACGACGGGCGGATGAAGTCGGCGAGTTTCGATACGACGCAGGGTTTTGGATTGCGCGCGGTTGCCGGTGAGGCAATCGGCTTTGCGCATTCGTCGGACTTGAGTGAAGCCGCGATGAAGCGCGCGGCCGGCGCGGTGCAGGCTGTCAAGAGCGGCTACACCGGTACGTGGGCTGCAGGACCACAACGCACCAATGTGAAACTCTACGCCGACGAAAACCCGATCGACCAAACGCCGTTCGAGGTGAAGACGAAGCTGCTCGGCGATATCGACGCCTATGCCCGGTCGAAGGATTCTCGCGTGCGGCAGGTGTCGTGTTCGCTGGCCGGCGAATGGCAAGCGATCGAGATTATTCGACCGGACGGGATGACGGTGCGCGATGTGCGGCCGTTGGTGCGACTGAACGTGTCGATTGTCGCGGGCGAAGGCGACAGGCAGGAATCCGGTTCGCACGGTATGGGCGGGCGGACGTCCTACGACTTCTATATGCAGCCAGAGACTTGGAAGGGTGCGGTGGATGAGGCGCTGCGGCAGGCGCTCGTTAATCTGCAGTCGGTGCCCGCGCCCGCCGGTGTGATGCCGGTGGTGCTTGGCGCCGGATGGCCTGGCATCTTGTTGCATGAGGCGATCGGGCATGGGCTTGAGGGCGACTTCAACCGAAAGAAGACGAGTGCGTTCGCGGGACTACTGGGCGAGCGCGTGGCGTCGCCCGGCGTGACCGTCGTCGATGACGGGACGATCGACGCGCGGCGCGGGTCGCTTTCGGTGGACGACGAAGGCACGCCGACGAGCCGGACCGTGCTGATCGAAGACGGCATTCTGAAAGGTTATCTGCAGGACCGGCAGAATGCGCGGCTGATGGGGATGAAGGCGACCGGCAACGGACGGCGGCAATCTTATGGCTGTTCCGTGATGCCGCGGATGACGAACACGTTCATGCTCGCGGGTGATCGCGACCCCGCGGAGATTCTTCGCAGCGTGAAGAACGGTATCTATGCGGTGAACTTCGGCGGGGGCCAAGTGGACATCACGAGCGGGAAGTTCGTGTTCTCGTGCACCGAGGCCTATCGTATCGAAGACGGCAAGGTCGGCGCGCCGGTTAAGGGTGCGACGTTGATCGGCAACGGCCCGGATTCGCTCACCAAGGTGAAGATGATCGGCAACGACTTGAAGCTCGACACCGGCGTCGGCACCTGCGGCAAGAACGGGCAGAGCGTGCCCGTGGGCGTGGGCCAACCGACACTATTGATCGAAGGGCTTACGGTGGGTGGGACTGCGGCTTAGACTGGGTCCATGGCCCAGCTACAACACACCACGCACGCCTCTTACTACCGCGACGCCGCCCGCTTCACAGCGGAACGCAAAGTCGTGTTTGGGCGGTCGTGGTTGTTCATGGGCCACCAGTCGGAGCTTGCGCGGGAGGGCGATGTGCTGACCGCGACGATTGCCGGGTATCCGCTGCTCGTCGTGCGCACCGCGAACGGTTTGAAGGCGTTTCACAATGTGTGCCGGCATCGTGCGGGGCCGCTGTTCGATGAGGAGCGCGGGAACTGTGGCGCGGCGCTGACGTGCAAGTATCACGGGTGGGTTTATGCGCTCGACGGACGCTTGAAGAACGCGCGCGATTTTGGTGCGGCGGCCGGGTTCGATCCGCGCGACTATTCGTTGTTCGAACTCAAGGTCGAGACGTGGCGCGGGTTTGTGTTCGTAAACGTGGAGCGTCAAGCGCCTGCCCTCGCCACTCTCATGGTGCCGCTCGAGGCGCGGATGGGCGCACGCGATGTGAGTGCGCTTGTGCACACGGACCGGCGCTCGCACGATATTGCGTGCAACTGGAAGCTCTACGTCGAGAACTATCTAGAGGGGTATCACATCCCGCTCGTGCATCCGCAGTTGAACGCCGAGGTCGACGCGACAAAGTATCAGGTGACGGTCGACGGCAGCGTTTGCTTCCACCATGCGCCGCCGAGGGTGAGCGACGGCGTCTATGACGGGTTGTGGGCGTTCGTGCTGCCGGGGCTTGGTGTCAACGTCTATGAGCACGGGCTGATGATGGAGCGGATGGTGCCGCTGGGGCTTGGCGCCATGCGGCTGATCTACGACTTCTATCTAGCGCCTGAGGCGGCTGCCGACCCCATCAAGCGGCAGCAGATCGTCAGCACCTCGGCGATCGTGACGGCCGAGGACAAGTGGATTTGCGAGCGCGTGCAGGCAAACATCGACGCCGGGGTCTATGAGGCCGGCGTGCTGTCGCCGAAGCACGAGGCGGGCGTTGCTTGGTTTCAGGCATTTGTGGCTGGCTGCGGTGTGACGAGCGCCTCACCAAGCTCATAGTCCGGTGGCCCGGTTGCGGCTTGCGCCGTAGAGTGCGCGGATCGCCATGGAGCGCTACCTCATGATCTTTCGTGCGTTTCTCGCCCTTATCTGTGCCACTGCGATTGCGAACGCTACAGACGTTGTGTTGCCGTCTGTCGACACCATGAACTGCGATCAGCTGATGGCCGAGCTCATCGTGGCGGGCCAGAAGATGAACAGTCAGATGGACCCCGAATTTGCCACGGAGGCGCAGGCGATGGCCTCGGAGGCGCAAGGAGCGAGCGGCGCTGGCGCGATCGCGCAAGGCGTGGGCATGTCGGTGGCTTGTTCCATACCGGGCGTCGGCATGTTTTGCATGGCCGCCATGCAAGCGCAGGCGATGACGCTCGGGGCACAGGCCGAGCAGAACATCGAGCGCATGCAAGCGCAGATGGAACGTATGCAGAAGGCTATGGAGGGGATCGACGTGGAGCGGATGGAGGCACTGTCTCAACGCTTCGAAGCGCAAGCGTGCAAGGTTCCGCAGCAGTAGTTGCGGACTGGCCTCCAGCCCTTATGATCGATCATCGTCATTCGCATAGGGGTCAAACATGAGCGCTCGCCCGGAAGCTTTGGGCCTTTCTTCCACGCGGCTGGAGCGGATCGATCAGTTCCTCCAGCGCAAATACATCGACACCGGTAAGATACCTTGTGCGCAAACGTTGGTTTGGCGGCGTGGGGAGATTGCGCATTTCTCGACGATCGGCATGGCCGACGTTGCCCGGAAGAAGAAGGCCGCGGACGACACGATCTTCCGCATCTATTCGATGACGAAGCCGATCACGTCTATCGCGTTCATGCAGCTTGTCGAGCAGGGCTTGGTCTCGCTCGACGAACCGGTGCACAAATACATTCCCGCGTGGAAGGACCTTGGCGTGTTTGCCGGCGGCGGTGGGACGACGCCGTTCCGGACGAAAGCGCCCGAGAGGCCGATGCTGATCGTCGATCTGCTGCGCCACACGTCGGGACTGACTTACGGTTTCCAGGAATCGACGAACGTCGACGCCGCGTACCGCAAAGTCAAAATCGGGCAGATCGAGAAAAGCGGCACGCTGGAGAGCATGATCGAGGCTCTCGCCAAGCTGCCGCTCGAGTTCTCGCCGGGGACGGCGTGGAACTACTCGGTGTCGACGGACGTGTTGGGCTATCTCGTCGGGATAGTTTCAGGGCAGAAGTTCGAAGACTATCTGCGCACGAAGATCTTCAAGCCGCTCGGCATGGCCGACACCGACTTCCATGTGCACCCCGGGAAAGAGCCGCGTTTGGCCGCATGTTATCTCCCGGCCAAGGGCGGGATGGAGCTGCAGGATGATCCGGCGAAGAGTCCCTATCTGGAGCCGCCGAGCTTCATCTCCGGTGGTGGCGGACTTGTGTCGACGGCAAACGACTATCTGCGGTTCTGCCGGATGGTGCTCAACGGCGGATCGCTCGACAGTGTGCAGATCGTGAGCCCGAAGACGATCGAGCTCATGACCATGAACCATCTGCCGGGGGCCAAGGATTTGCCGTCGCTCTCGCGCTCGCTGTTCAGCGAAGTGACGTACAGCGGCGTTGGGTTCGGGCTCGGCTTCTCGGTAGCGCTTGATCCTGCGAAGACGATGATCCCCGGCACCGTGGGCGAATTTTCCTGGGGCGGCGCCGCATCGACCTCGTTCTGGATCGACCCGAAGGAAGAGCTGATCGCGATCTTCATGACGCAGCTCATTCCGTCGAGCTTCTATCCGATCCGCCGGGAGCTGAGGACGCTGGTGTATTCGGCGTTTACGGAGTAGCGGCTCTCATGGGCGTAACAATTCACTGGCAAGGAACCCTTCTCGGCAGCGAAGCCTACACGGCTTTGGTGAGTCGAGCACGATCGGTCGCAGCGGAGCGAGGCTGGCCGATTCAAGAAATCGATCCGATAAAGAAGACGCTTGCTCGTGTGATCGACGAACAGCCCGTTGACTACGAAGGACCGACCTACGGTATCGTCCTTTGGCCGCATCCGGATTGCGAACCCGTACGGCTAGAGTTCGATCGCGATCTCTTCACGCAAGAATACTGCAAAACTCAGTTTGCCGGAGCCGATGTTCACGTCGAAATTGTAAGCCTGCTCCGTTTGCTGACGCCCTACTTCGACTCACTAGGGGTCACCGACGAAGGTGAGTATTGGGAAACGGGATCGCACGAAATGCTGACCGCGCACATCGAAAAGATTGCAAGTATCCTGTCCGAAATGGTGGCTGACGACCCCAAGGCGAAAAGCCCCGTCGTTTTGGCATCGGGGCGGGTCCTAGATTTTACTGGAAGCAAAAAAAGAACCTAGAGTTATCCAAAGCGCTTCACGCCCTCCACCCAGGTTTCGCGGATGTTGATTTGGCTGAGGCGGGTGGGGTCGATCTTCAGCGGGTCTTCCTCCAACACCACGAGGTCGGCGTACTTGCCCACTTCGAGCGTGCCGATGGCGTGGTCCATGCGGGCTTGGTAGGCGGCGTCGATCGTCATGGCGCGTAGCGCTTGATCGATGGGGATCCGTTGTTCGGGGGCGAGCACTTCGCCGCCGTCGCGCATGATGCGGGTGACCGCGTTTTCGATGCAGCGTAAGGGGCCGATTTCGGTCACGTCGTAGTCAGAGTGCAGCGAGAAGCGGACGCCCGCTTTCATCGCGGATGCACCGGCGCCGAGGCGGGCGGCGCGTTCGGGGCCGATGATGCGGTCGCGGAAAGCCTTGCCCCAGTAGTGGACGTGGCCGATGAGGAACGACGGCGTGAGGCCCAACGCTGCCATCTTCGCGTAGTGTTCGTCCCAGGCGATCGAGCAGTGTTCGATGCGGTGGCGGTGGTCGTTTCGCGGGTTTGCTTTCAGCGCTTGTTCGTACGCGTCGAGCGTGACGTCGATGGCGGCGTCGCCGTTCGCGTGGATCGCGACCTGCCAGCCCGCGTCGTGCGCGCGCTTCACGCCGGCGGCGAGTACTTCGGCGGGGAAGCTAAGCACGCCTTTGCTGTCGACGTTCAGATAGCGTTCGCGTTGATAGCCGGTGTTGCCTTGGTTCGAGCCGTCGGACCAGAACTTGAAGCCGAGCAAGCGGAACCAATCGTCGCCTGCGCCCGGCGCGATGCCGGGCATCTTCAGCCATTCGTCGATGCGGGCGGACGTCATCATCGCGGCGAGGCGGACGGGTGACTTCCCTTGCCCAACGATCGCTTTCAGGATGGCGAGTTCGTCGGTACCTGCGAATGCACCGAGGCCCGCGTCGACCAGCATCGTACAGCCCACCTTCGCGGCCTTGCTCAATTCCGCGGTGGTGGCAGCGAGCAGCCCCTCGGGCGTTGCGCGCGGCATGAGCTTTATGAACGGCGGGTAGGCGCTGCCGCCCGCGACGACGCCGGTGAGTTTGCCGTTTGCGTCCTTGAAGTATTTGCCGCCGGCGCCCGGATCGGGTGTCGCCTCGGTCAAGCCGGCGAGGTCTAGCGCCTTCGTGTTGACGTAGGCGAGATGACCCGAAGCGTTCAGCATGAAGACGGGGTTCGCCGGCGCGATCGCGTCGAGTTCCCGGCGCGTGACGTTCGCGTTGCCCTTCGTGATCGATGGGTCGAAGCCCTTGGCCATGATCCAAGCACCGGGGGCCGCTGCGGCGACGGCGGCCTTCAACTTCGCGGTGACCTCGTCCATCGTTTCGCAGACGAGCGCGCGCACGTCGGTGAACGCCGACAGAGCCGCCGCCATCACAATGTGGACGTGCGGGTCGATGAAGCCGGGCAGGATCGTGGCGCCGTTTGCGTCGATGACCTCTGTCCCCGTGCCTTTCAACGCCGCGATATCGCTGCGTTTGCCGACAGCGACGATGCGGCCGTTCTTGACCGCGATCGCTTCGGCCACCGGCTGACTTAGGTTCATCGTGCGGACGGTCGCGCCGAGGAAGATCGTGTCGGGTGCCGTGCTTGGGTTCGGGACAGCTGCGCAGACGAGGCGCGGGGTGGCGAGCGAGATTGCAGCTCCGGCCAGCACTTGGCGGCGGGAGGCGCGGTAGAGTCCCTGCAAAGGCGGCGTGCAGCAGGAGCAGGTTTCAGCGAGTGCGGGTTTCATGGTTCCACTTGGTAGCGCTTCCAAGGCTCTCGGGGAACGGCTAATCAGGAGGCAATAAGAAACCGCAACACGAGGAAATGTAATGTCCGCTGCACCTTCTCTCCCCAAGGGTTTTCCCGCCATGCCGATTGCGCAGGCGCACGCGATGTTGGTGGGCGCGCCCGCTTCGCCGTTTGAGGTCGAGGAGAAGGTGATCCGGGGCGTCAAGGTCAAGACGTGGAAGAATGCGCCGGCATCGCTTGCCTTGGTGTTCGAGGCGAGCCGGCCGTTTGGGCCACGCGATTACATGGTGCTTGACGAAGACCGGGTCACGTTCGACGCGCATCGCCGGGCGGTGTCGCAACTTGCAAAACGGCTGGTCGCGGACGGTTTGAAGAAGGGTGACCGCGTCGCCATCATCATGCGCAATCTGCCGGAGTGGTCGGTCGCGTTCTGGGCCGCCGTTCTTGCTGGAGCAATCGTGACGCCGTTGAACGCCTGGTGGACCGGGCCCGAGCTTGAATATGGACTGGCGGATTCCGGCACCTCGGTCGCGCTGATCGACGCCGAGCGGTGGGAGCGCGTGCGCGAGCATGCCGGGAACTGCCGCGACCTGAAGCGCATCTTCGTCTGCCGGGCGTATGAGGAGATCGCCGATCCACGGGTGAAGAAGCTTGAGGATGTGATCGGCGCGCCGAATACGTGGGCGAAGTTGGATGAGGTTCCGCTGCCCTCGGTGACGTTGGAGCCGGAAGACGACGTGACGATCTTCTACACGTCGGGTACGACGGGCAAGCCGAAGGGTGCCGTCATCACGCATCGCAACATCATCTCGAACATCTTCAACGCGATGTGTGCGCAGGCGCGCTCGTTCCTCAGGCGCGGCGAACCCCTGCCCGTTCCCGATCCGAATGCACAAAAGGCGAGTTTGATTTCCGTGCCGTTCTTCCACGCGACGGGGTGCTTTGCGGTGATGATCCCGGCGGTGCTCGCAGGCTCGAAGCTTGTCATGCAGCGGCGGTGGAATGCGGATCAGGCGTTGGAGCTGATCCAGCGCGAGCGCATCACGCAAGCGGGCGGCGTGCCCACGATCGCGTGGCAGATCGTGGAGCATCCGCGGTTTCACGAGTTCGATCTGTCGTCGCTGGAGACCGTGTCGTACGGCGGCGCGCCGTCGGCGCCGGAACTCGTGCGGCGTTTGCGCGAGCGGCTACCGCAGATCAAGATGGGCCAAGGCTGGGGAATGACGGAAACGTCCGCTACCGCGACAAGCAACTACGGCGAGGACTATGAGCGTAAGCCGTCGAGTTGCGGCGTGCCGACGCCGACGGGCGAGGTCCGGATCGTGTCGCTTGAGGGTAAGGACCTGGGCGTGGGCGAGGTCGGCGAGCTTTGGTATCGCGGGCCGATCGTCGTGCGCGGCTATTGGAACAAGCCGCAAGCGACGGCTGAGACGTTCGTCGACGGCTGGGTGAAGACGGGCGATCTCGCGAAGGTCGACGAGGAGGGCTTCGTCTACATTGTGGACCGCGCGAAGGACATGCTGATCCGGGGCGGCGAAAACATCTACTGCGTCGAGGTCGAGAACGCGCTCTACGACCACGCGTCCGTGATGGACGCGGCGGTGATCGGCATTCCGCACCGGACGCTGGGTGAAGAACCGGCGGCGGCGGTGCATCTGAAACCCGGGATGAAGGCAACCGAGGAAGAGCTCCGGCATTTTGTGGCGCAGAAGCTCGCGGCATTCAAAGTGCCGGTGAAAATCCTGCTCCTGCCCGAGACGCTGCCGCGCAACGCCAACGGCAAGATCATGAAGAAGGATTTGAAGGGGTTGTTCGGCGGATGACCTTGCTCTCTTGGCGCGTCGGCGACGTGACGATCACGAAGATCGTCGAGCTTGAGACGACGGGCAGCACGAAGTTCATCCTGCCGCAAGCGACGCGGGAGGAAGCGCTGAAGATTGCGTGGCTGGTACCGCATTTCATGAATGAGGAAGGGCGGCTGAAGCTCTCCATCCACGCATTTGTCATCGAGACGCCGACGCGTCGCATGATCGTCGACACCTGCCTTGGCAACGATAAGCAGGGGCGCGGCGTGCCGTGGTGGAACAATCTGCAGGGGCCGTTCTTGCGGGACCTAAGCGCTGCTGGTTACGCGCGGGAGTCGATCGATACGGTGATGTGCACGCATTTGCACGTCGATCATGTCGGGTGGAACACGATGCTCGTGGACGGCAAATGGGTGCCGACGTTCCCGAAGGCGCGGTATCTGATGGGCCGCGTCGAGTTTGCGCACTGGCGCGATCAGCAAGCCGACGAGCAGCAGCGCACGGTGTTCGCGGATTCCGTGCAGCCGGTGTTCGACGCGGGGCTCGTTGACCTGGTCGAGATCGACCATCGCGTGTCCGAGGAAGTTAGTTTCGTGCCGACGCTGTGTCACACGCCAGGGCATGTGAGCATCCGCGTCGCGTCGAAGGGCGAGGAGGCGCTGATCACCGGCGACTTCATCCATCACCCTTGCCAGATGGCGCATCCGGAATGGGCGTCGAGCGCCGACTACGACCAGGCAACCTCGACGAAGACGCGGCGCGAGGTGTTCGGGCGCCTTGCCGGCACACCGACGCTGCTCATCGGCACCCACTTCGCAACGCCGACGGCGGGGCGGGTGGTGCGGGATGGGGACGCCTACCGGCTCGCCGTGTGAACATGGTCGACGACTACGAACAGAAAATTATCGACAACGTTGCGGAGCATGGTTGGCACTGCGTCGCGGTCGGCGCCGGCGACGACGAGCCGAGCTTTGCCTACTCGGTGGGACTTTGGGAAACGCTGAAGACGCCGGAACTCATCATCTTCGGCCTACCCCTCAAGCTGATGCACAGCATGCTTTGGTCGGCGTTTCGGCAGATCAAGAGCGAAAAGGCAAGCGTCGCGGACGGCGTGCGATGGTCGAACCTCATCGAGGGATTCGATTGCATTTCGCGACCCGTTCACCGCTCGCAGATCCAGCGCGAGTTCTTCAATTCGGCCATGTGGTACCGGCGGCATCGCGCTGGCGAACGATGTAAGATCACCGCGTATCAGCTTTTCTGGCCGGGCAATTCGAACGGTCTGTTTCCTTGGGAGCGCGGGTGCGCCGACATCGTGATCGACTCGCAGCCGCAACTCTATCTTCCCCGAAAAACAGGGCTTGCATAAGCGATGGCACACGTCTCGAAGGTGTTCGCGTATGACCGCGTGCTGATGCGCGCAGGTGTGCTGCTGTTCTTGATCGGGCTGCTTACCGGCCTCGCTGTACCGGTGTTGCACGTTCCGAGGATGGGGCTTGCGAGCCATCTCGTCGGCACGATGAGCGGGATGTTTCTGATCGTTCTCGGCTTGATGTGGCCGCGGCTGGTTCTGCCCACATGGGCCGGGACGACGACGTTTTGGGCCGCGCTCTACGGTGCGTTCGCGAATTGGCTTGCGACGATCCTCTCCGCAATATGGGGTGCGGCGGCGATGATGCCGATCGCGGGGAAAGGCGCGACCAGCACGCCGCTCGCAGAGGGCATCGTCGCGGCGCTGCTGATCAGCCTCTCGCTCGCGATGATTTTGGTTTGCGTGCTGGTGCTGTGGGGCTTGCGCCCCACGCAGTTGCGTTAGAACGTGCCCAAGAAGTCCCGTTTGCCGATTTCGACGCCGTTGTGGCGGAGGATGGTGTAGGCGGCGGTGGCGTGGAAGTAGAAATTCGGCAGCGCGAATTGGTGCAGGTAAACGCCGCCTTTCCAGGTCATTTTTTCGCCGGCAAGCGTTAGTGTGATGTCGCGTTCGAAGGCGCCGTCGAATTGCGCGGGCTTCAGGCTTTTCACGAAGTCGAGTGTCTTCGCGATGCGGGCTTGCAGTTCCGGAAACGTCGTTTCGGTGTCGGCGAAGCTCGGTATGTCGATAGCGGCGAGGCGCGCGCAGGCGCCCTTTGCTTGGTCGGTCGCGATTTGAACTTGGCGCGCGAGCGGGAACATGTCGGGCGCGATGCGCGCGCCCACGAACACTGCCGGGTCGATCTTCTTGGCCTCGGCGTGGGCCGCGGCCTTTGTGAGGATCGTGGAGAGCGAGGTCAGAATCTGGATGAAGGCGGGGACGGTCGCCTGGTACGCGTTGATCGTCATATTCAACCTTCCTTTTCGATGGTAGCGACGTTGAACTAGCACGCCGGGGCGGTTCGCGGCAGAGTGCGAATGTCACAGTTCGCGTTCGCGCTGATAAGTCATTTTTTCGGGGACATCGCCGCGTTTGCTCTGGGTCTTTACCACACTGATCGCTGCTGCTGCGCAGACGGCGCGAAATGCGATGCAGAGTTCGCTCACCGCTCGTCTGGGCACGATCGGGGCGACGCAGCTTCGGTTTCTATATGGGTTTCCGTTTGCGTTGGCGTTTCTTGCGATCGTTACGCTGGTCGCGGGTGAAGGTGCGCCGGGGCCGAACGCGAGGTTTCTTGCGTTCACCGCTGGTGGTGCGGTGGCGCAGATTTTTGGGACCGCCCTACTGCTAGCCGCAATGCAGCTGCGTTCGTTTTCGGTCGCGACAGCGTTCGGGAAGACTGAGGCGGTGCAGGTTGCGATCTTCGGACTTCTGATTTTGGGTGACGTGCTGACGCCGCTTCGTGCCGTTGCGATCGTGATTGCGACGGCGGGTGTGTTCTTGATCGCCGTGAAGCCCGGCGAGCGGTGGCATTCGGAAGCGCTGCGCCCTGCCCTCTATGGCGTCGCTTCGGGCGGGCTTTATGCGATTGCCGCGGTCGGGTTTCGCGGCGGGATTCTGGCGCTGGATGACGGTGCCTTCTTCTTGCGCGCGACGACCACGCTTGTTTGGTCGCTTGGTATTCAGGCGGCGTTGCTCGGCGTTTGGATGGGCGCGTTCGACCGCGAAAACCTGTTGAAGAGTTTGACGTTGTGGCGGCAGTCGCTGTTCGCGGGGTTCATGGGCGCATTTGCGTTGCAGTTTTGGTTCCTCGGATTTTCGCTCACGTCTGCCGCGAATGTGCGCACGTTGGGACTTGTCGAGGTGTTGTTCGCGCAAGTGGTTTCGCGACGCGTGTTCGCGGAAGTTGCGAGTGTGCGCGAACTCGCGGGCATGGCGCTTGTGATCGCAGGCGTCGGGGTGTTGCTTCTCGCTCAGTGACGGTCAATTCACGGCAAGGTTCGTGATTGAGGGGCCTCGCAAATCGCGATGGCGCTCCTACCTACTCCCTACCGCAACCCAAGCAGAGAGGTCTTCCATGCCGAAGCTGTATTATTCACCCGGCGCATGCTCGTTGTCGCCGCACATAGCGCTGCGCGAAGCGGGGCTTTCGTTCGAACTGGAACAAGTGAACCTGAAAGACAAGAAGACGAAATCGGGCGAGGATTTTTCGAAGATCAATCCGAAGGGCTATGTGCCCGCGCTCAAGCTCGACGACGGATACGTGCTCACCGAAGGGCCCGCGATCGTGCAGTGGATCGCCGACCAGAAGCCCGCGTCGCACCTCGCACCGGCCAACGGAACGACGGAGCGCTACAAGCTGCAAGAGTGGTTGAGCTTCATCAACTCCGAACTGCATAAGAACTTCGGGCCGTTCTTCAATCCGGCGACGCCGGACGCCACGAAGGCCATGCTCGCGCAGACGCTGGCGAAGCGTTACGCGTGGGTGGACGAGCAGTTGCAAGGCAAGGACTATTTGGCCGGCTCGCAGTTTTCGGTCGCCGACGCTTACCTCTTCACGATCACGAATTGGGGGAACTTCGTGAAGTTCGACCTCAAAGACTATCCGAACGTGCGTGCGTTCCAGGCGCGCGTTGCGGCACGGCCGAAGGTGCAGGAAGCGCTGAAGGCTGAAGGGCTCGCGTAATCACTGCGGCGGTCAGGGGGTGAGTGCGGCGGACAGCTGCGCCACCAACTGCCCGCCGAACCATGACAGTAACGGGATGAGCGCCAGCGTCGCGATCCGCGCGAAGACGGCAAAGCCGCCGGGCCAGTCGGGCACCCGCGCGATTTCGTTCTTCACATTCAGCATTGCGCTTAGCGTCGGAATGCCAACCGGCTCCGTCAGGTGGCCGCCGGTGTAGGCGCGGCGCCAAAGTTCGCGGGCATAGATTTGCAGATCGTGGGTTGCCGCGTGTTTGGCGGCGCGGATCGCGCGTCGGGCGCCCCACATCGCGCCAATCACGGCGCCGACTGTTAGGACGACTCCGAGGATGAGGAAGGCGGCACTCGCTACCATCGCATCGGGCTGCGACACGGACGGACCTGCAAGCGCAAGCAAGATGATCAGGAATAGCGCAACATGCCGTGCGTATCTTGCGATCGGTTGGATCGCGCCCAAGTCGAACAGATCGACCTGAAGTTGCGTGCCCGTCGCGGCGCGGAAGCGGTGGTGCAGCAGCGCGACGTAGGTGATGCTGGAGCCTAATAGACCGAACGTGAGTGCGAGGCGCACGTACATCCAGATTGTCTGCAGCGCCACGCCCCAGCCTTCGCCCGGGATCGCGCGGCGTAGAAGGTCACCGTAGACGGTCGCCAGGATGATCGCCCAGAAACAGCCGAAGCCGAAGCGCCAAACGAGGAACGCATCGACGAGGCCTGCGCGCGTTTGGCCGAAGGTCGCGTTGTCGATGTTCAGCGCGGGGCGTAGTTCGTCGTAGGCGCGCAGGCACGCCGTGCCGATTAGGGTCGGCAGAACGATGTTGTAGGCGATGAAGCCGAGCAGCAGGATCTCGACCGGTGTGGTGCCCGCGGCGAGGAACAACTCGTCGCCGATGAAGATACCGTTCGCAACGCCGGCAAGGTTCAAGATGGCGAGGTGAATGAGCGTCAGCAGGATGAAGATCGCGAATGCGGCCGGGACCGGCTGCTGCTCGATCCAGATCAGCGCGCGGTCGAAGATACTGTCGGGCTCCGGCGCATCGGTCGCGAACGCGTCCGGCGACGGCAGCGCAAGCGGCGCCTGCGGCCCAGGCGCCACGTTCTCCGACGATCTGATCTCCGGTTCGCTCATATGCCTTTGGCCTGGCGCGTGCCCCACGCGCCAGCCGCCCCCCGATGGTTTGGCATTTTCGTGCGGAACGCCGCGC
The DNA here is from genome assembly GCA_046153995.1 of Micropepsaceae bacterium. GTDB lineage: Bacteria > Pseudomonadota > Alphaproteobacteria > Micropepsales > Micropepsaceae > SZUA-430. The sequence continues at coordinate 17,895 of JBJXEH010000007.1, read as the reverse complement.
AAGTCACCCGGCGACGCGGCGTATGGTTAGCAGCGAAACGACGGCAATTGGCCTTGAACTTCACACGTTATGCGCATATAGTATGCGCATGGCGAACACACAACTGAAACGTGGCCTAAAGCGCGCGACGAACCTTTCGGTCGATCCGGATCTTTTGAAGCGCGCGAAAGCGCTTGGGATCAACGTGTCGTCTGTACTCGACGATAGTTTGCGCGAGCGCATCCGGCGGGAAGAAGAACGGCGGTGGCTTGAGGACAACAAGGAAGCTTTCGAGGCGCTGAACCGGGACACCCGGGAGCACGGGGTCTGGTCAGAGCGACTTCGCCGATTTTGATGAGACAGTTCGACCTCTACAAAAATCCCGACCCAGTTTCGGCGCGCCGCTTACCCTTCGTCGTGGTGCTACAGAGCGATTTGCTCACCGTCATCGAAACAGTCGTGGTTGCTCCATTGGCATTGGCTAGCCGGACGAAAGTGGTTCCGCGCCTGATACCCACAATCGAGATTGCAGGTGTTGAGCATGCCATCTTGGTTCATGACATGGCGGCAATCGCTCGCACTCAACTCAAGCGCCAGGTAGGTACAGCGGCCGCGAAACGCGATGAGCTGATCGCGGCAATCGACCTGATCTTCACCGGCTTCTAAACTTAGTACGCGAACTCGCTGAAAATTTTGGTCACGTCGCGGTTCCACGGGCCGTGGTAGCGGTCGAGGAGGTCTTCGGCGCGGGTTTTGCCGGATTGGACGACTTGGAAGAGGGGTTCGATGAAGCCTTCTTCGGTGCCGCCGACCGAGTCCATTTGCGCGCGGGCGCGCAGACCCAACCTCGAGATGTCGAGCATGTGGCGGGCGAGTGCGTGGACATTCGTGTTGCGGAACGGGGTCTTGAGGCCGAGTTTCGGCACGGCTTCGCGGAGCGCGCTGCGTTCTTCGGCGGTCCAGTCTTTGCAGATGTCCCATGCGGCGTCGAGCGCGGTCTGGTCGTAGTAGATTCCGGTCCAGAGCGCGGGCAGTGCGCAGATGCGGCGCCACAAGCCGCCGTCGGCGCCGCGCATCTCGAGGAACTTCTTCAGGCGCACTTCGGGGAAGATCGTGGTCAGGTGATCGGCCCAGTCGGACATCGTGGGTTCGACGTGTTCGAGGCCAGGTAGTTTGCGCGCCATGAAATCTCGGAACGATTGGCCCGCGGTGTTCAGGTATTTGCCGTCGCGGTAGATGAAGTACATCGGCACGTCGAGCGCGTAGTCGACGTAACGTTCGAAGCTCATGCCGTCTTCGAACACGAACGGCAACATGCCGGAGCGTGCATTGTCGACGTCGGTCCAGATGTGGCTGCGGTAGGAGAGGAAACCGTTCGGGCGGCTTTCGCGGAACGGCGAGGCGGCGAACAGCGCGGTCGCGATCGGCTGCAGTGCCAGGCCGACGCGAAACTTCTTCACCATGTCGGCTTCAGACCCGAAGTCGAGGTTCACCTGGATCGTGCAGGTGCGGAACATCATCTCGAGCCCCAGGCCGCCGACGCGGGGCATGTAGTTCTTCATGATCCCGTAGCGGCCCTTCGGCATCACCGGAACGTCTTCGAGTCGCGCGGTCGGGTGGTAGCCGAGGCCGATGAAGCCCGCGCCGATTTCCTTCGCGACTTGGCTCACCTGATCCAGATGCTCGTTCGACTCGGCGCAGGTTTCGTGGATGCTTTTCAGCGGTGCGCCGGAAAGTTCGAGTTGGCCGCCGGGCTCCAGACTGACCGCGCCGCCGGCCGCGTGGTTCAGGCCGATGACGTTCGGGCCTTCGTTGATCGGCTCCCAGCCGAAGCGCTGCAGGCCTTCGAGCATCGCGCGGATGCCGGGTTTGCCTTCGTAGGGGAGCGGCGCCAGCGTTCTTAAGTCGAAGCCGAATTTTTCGTGCTCGGTGCCGATGCGCCATTCGCTCTTCGGCTTCACGCCGCTGGCGATGGAGTCGACGAGCTCGGCTTTCGACGTAATCGGGCCGCCGCCTGCTTGCGGAACGGACATGAAGGCACCTCAATAGCGATACGCTCATGTAGGGGGCGAAACCCCACCGGCGCAAGGGGTGAAAGATTAACCCCAGTCGCCCAGCGTGGCTTGCCAGATCGTGATCGCGGCGAGTGCCGCTGTGTCGGCGCGCATGATGCGGGGGCCGAGCGAGACTGGAACGACGAAGCTCAGTGTGCGGATCATTTCGCGCTCGGTGGGATCGAAGCCGCCTTCGGGGCCGGTGAGGATCGCCCACGGTCTCCTGCCCGCTTGGCGGAGCGCCTCGGCGGCGGGCGGAGCGTCGCCCGCTTCGTCGCAGAACATGACGCGGCGCTCGGCGGGCCAGTTTGTGAACGCGTTGGCGAGTGTGACCGGTTCGTCGATTGCGGGTACGTCGAGGCGGCCGGATTGTTCGGCGGCACCGATCACGTTCGCGCGCATGCGGTCGCCGTTCACACGCTCGACGATCGTCCGGCGAGTGATGACGGGGCGGATGCGTGCGATGCCGAGTTCGGTGGCTTTCTGCACCAGGTAATCGAATGGTGTCCGCTTCACCGGTGCGGCGAGCAGGTGAAGGTCCAGTACGTTCCGTTGCGGTGCGGTTTGTTTTTCGATTTCGACGGTAACTGCGCGCTTGGCGATGTTTCCGATGACGGCGCGCCATTCGCCCTCGCGGCCATTGAAGAGGTGCAGCGCGTCGCCCTTCGCTGCGCGCAGCACCGCGGTCAGGTGGTGGCTGTGCATCTCGTTCAGCACCACGCGTGCACCCTCGGCGAGCGCGTCTTCCACGTAGGCGCGCGTGAGGCCACCTTCGTCTGCGAGGTCTTTCGGGCGTTGCGGCATGTCAGGGCTCTTGTCGCGGATGCTTCTGGGACTTAACACATGGCGTCATGAGCGCAACCGATGTCGCCCGCCCCGCCGATGCCGCCCCCACCAGTTGGGTCGACCGCTATGTGCCGCCCGCGTTTGGACCGTATCTCCGCCTCGCGCGGGCGGACCGGCCGATTGGGATCTGGCTGCTGCTCTGGCCGTGCTTGTGGAGCATCTTACTCGCGGCATCGCAAACGCCCATTTCGGTCGGGCTTGTTGCCTTCACGATTTGGATGATGGTTTTGTTCGCTATCGGCGCCGCTGTCATGCGCGGCGCAGGGTGCACCTACAACGACATCGTGGACCGCGAGATCGACGCGAAGGTGGAGCGCACCGCCGGGCGGCCGATCCCGTCGGGGCAAGTAACGCTGACGATGGCGATTGCGTTCCTGGTCGGGCAGCTTCTCATCGGGTTGATCGTGCTGCTGATGCTGAACCGGTTTTCGGTTTATCTGGGTGCGTTGTCGCTGATCCCGATCGCGATTTATCCATTCATGAAGCGGTTGACCGATTGGCCGCAAGCGTTCCTCGGCCTCACGTTCAATTGGGGTGCGATGCTGGGGTGGGCTGCCATGACTGGCGGGCTTGGCGTAGCGCCGATGTTGCTGTTCGCGGGATGTGTGTTCTGGACGCTCGGCTACGACACGATCTACGCGCATCAGGACAAGGAGGACGACGCGATGATCGGCGTGCGTTCGACAGCGCGGCTACTGGACGCGCAGACGAAGCCGTGGCTTGCGGGGTTTTACGTGCTCGCGTGGGTGCTGATTTGGGCGGCGGGGAAAGTGTCGGGGCTTGGTATCGGGTTTGTCATCGGCATGGCGCTCGTCGCTGCGCACTTCGCGTGGCAGATCATCCGGCTCGATATTCATGACGGGGCGAATTGTCTCTCGACGTTCAAGTCGAACCGCGATTTGGGCCTGATCGTGCTTGGCGCTATCGTGGCTGGAATCGTTACGATCTAGAGGGGTTTTGCATGAGTGGTGTTCCGTTGCTGCCGCCGTTGGCGGCGCTGGTGCTGTTTGCAGTGTGGGGATTTTTGCTGGTCATAGCGATCGGTGTATGGCGGCTTGGGCAGGTCGCGACACAGGGCAAAGGACCCGGCGACTTTCCTGCGGGAACGCAGCACGGGAGCGATGCCTATTGGCGGCTCAACCGTGCCCATATGAACGTCGCGGAGAATCTGCCGTTCTTCGCCGTGATCGTGATCGCGGGGCTTTTTCTGCAGTTGCAGGACACGGCGTTTCAGCTTCTGCCGACGTTGATCCTCTACGCGCGGGTGGCGCAGTCGCTGATTCACGTCGCGTCGGGGACCAGGATGGCGGTAACGCTACGGTTCGCGTGCTACCTGGTGCAGGTGGGCTCGATGCTGGTGTTGGCCGCGATCGAGCTTAAGGCTGCGGGTCTCGCGCTACCGTGGTAGACTGACTGCCATGACTATTGCCGCCGCAGAGTTCCTGACGCCCGGCGAACTTGCGTCGATCCGCAAGCGGTCCGACCTGCGCGGCATCTGGTGCGTCGCCCATGCGTGGGGCGTGATAGTCGCGGCGTGGGCGCTGTTCATCTGGTGGCCGAACCCGCTGACGCTCGCCATCGGCATCGTCGTCGTCGGTGCGCGCCAGTTGGGGCTTGCGATCCTGATGCACGATGCGGCGCACGGCGTGCTGACGAACAACAAGTCGTTGAACGAGGCGCTCGGCCAGTGGTTCCTCGCGTGGCCGATGATCAGCGATCTCTACAACTATCGCACCTACCATCTGAAGCACCATCGCCATACGCAGCAGCCGAACGATCCGGACCTCGTTCTGTCGGCGCCGTTTCCGATTACGCGCTCAAGCTTCCGCCGCAAGATGGTGCGCGATCTGACCGGGCAGACCGTGTTCAAGCAACGCGTCGCGCAGTTCCGCAATGCGTTCACCGCGAAGTCGGGCAAGTTTCTCGATGGCATGAAGAAGGGGTTCGAGCGGCTGGGCGGACCGATTGCGATGAACCTCGGCCTCTTCGTTGCACTCACGGCGGTTGGGTATTGGTACGTGTTCTTCCTGTTATGGGTGGTGCCGTTCTTCGTGTGGTTTCCGCTAATCACGCGCGTGCGCAACATCGCGGAGCATGCGGTCGTGCCCGATAACGACGACCCGTTCCGCAACGCGCGCACGACGAAGGCGAATTTGCTCTGGCGCGCGCTCGTCGCGCCGTATTGGGTGAACTACCACGTCGAGCATCACCTTTTGATGTGGGTGCCTTGCTACAATCTGCCGGCGTTTCATACGCTTCTGATCAAGAAGGGCTTTGGGCCGAAGATGGAGTTGCAGCCGGACTATGTGACGGTGCTGAAGCTTGCGACGTCGAAGGTGGCGGAGAGTGCGAACAGTAACGACGACGGCGATGCGGCTGAGACCGGCAACAATCACGGCGCGGGGCTCGCGTTCAACATCACGCCGCGCGCGGGCAAGCGGTGAAAGACGCGCAAGCGTTCATCCGCGCGAATACTGAACTTCTTTCGCCGCCGCTGGTTCCCGAAATTCGCCTTCATCTTGCGACCGAGATCGTGCCCATCTGGCGCAAGACAGAAGAGGAGCTTGCCGCGGAAGGCATTCCCCCACCCTTCTGGGCGTTCGCGTGGGCCGGCGGTCAGGCACTCGCGCGATGGGTGCTCGACAATCCGGAGACCGTGCGGGGCAAGCGCGTGCTCGATTTCGCGACGGGATCGGGCTTGTCGGCGATCGCTGCGATGAAGGCGGGGGCTACCGAGGTTATCGCAAACGAGATCGATGCGCTCGCGATCGCGGCCGCCACGCTGAATGCGAGAGCGAATGACGTGCGGATCGCCTGCGCGCATGAAGACCTCATCAGCCGCGACGACGGGTGGGACACGGTGCTTGCAGGCGACGTCTGCTACGAGCGCGAGATGTCGGTCCGCGTATTCGATTGGCTGAAAGCGTTGGCCCAGCGCGGCGCGCTGGTCCTCGTCGGCGATCCAGGACGGAACTATTTGCCGCGCGAAAGCATGACCGAGCTTGCGGTCTACGACGTGCAGACGACGCGCGAGCTCGAGGACCGCGAGGTGCGGCGGACGAAAGTTTGGCGGGTGGCATAATACGTGCGCGAGCCGCGTACATTTGCGCCAACCACCAATAAGCCGTCATGGCCGAGCAAGCGAAGCGCGACCCGGCCACCCAGGGTCGCACGCTCAACGCAGAAAAGATTTGAACCACGAACTGCACGAAAAACACGAAGCACTCTGCCGGAATGCGTCTGCATTCCATACTGCGGTCGTGCGGTTTACTGTCTGAAAAAGCAGAGTGCTTCGTGTTTTTCGTGCAGTTCGTGGTTTAGTTTCTTGCTAAGCGCGAGCGCGTGGCCCTGGGTGGCCGGGTCGCGCTTCGCTTGCCCGGCCATGACGAATTTTTTTTCTATTTTGCGAAGCTAACTTTTATGCTTGGGCTTCGCCGCCAACGGCAGTTCATCGAACAATGTCGGCGCGTCGCTCAGTTTTGCCCGCTCGATCGTGAGCATCTTCATTTTCGTCTCGAGGCCCAACGGCGCTGAGAAGCCGCCCGTCTTGCCGCCCGTGGCGAGTACGCGGTGACAGGGGACGATGATGGGGAACGGGTTTGCGCCTAAGGCTTGGCCGACGGCGCGGGCGGCGGCGGGGTCGCCGAGGCGCTTTGCGACCTCGCCGTAGGTCAGCACTTCGCCGGGCGGAATGTCGCGCGCGAGGTCGTAGACGCGGCGGTGGAATTCGGGCACGCCGTCGAAATCGAGCGACGCGTCTTTAAGGTCGCGCTTTTCGCCGTTCAGCAGCGCGACGATGTCGCCAATGACGGTTTGCACTTCGGCGGGTGGTGCACCTTCGACGGCATCGGGGAAGCGTTTGCGCATGGAGTCGCGGCTTCTTGCGGCGCTCTTCGACGGCAGGCTTGCGCCGATGATGCCGCGCGGTCCCCACGCCACGGCGCACGTGCCGATCGCCGTTTCGAGAAGCGCGAAGCCTTGAGTCACGCCGGTTTCGTCCCAAGTTACGTCTATAATGGGACCAGTTTTGGCCCAAACGCGCAAGGCATAGCAGCTTGACGTGCAAGGGCCTCGCAGGTTCATTCGCCCACGACCACAAGGGATGCTTCGATGACGGATCGCTTGAATTTGCTTACGGATTTGATCGCGAAGGCCAAGCGCCTGGGCGCGGATGCGGCGGATGCGGTGGTGTTCGATTCGATTTCGTCCGGCGTGTCGTACCGGCTGGGCAAGCTTGAAGAGGTCGACCGGTCGGAGTCCAGCGATCTGGGTTTGCGCGTCTTCATCGGCAAGAAGCAGGCTGCGGTTTCTTCGACCGATTTGTCGGCGCGCGTGCTCGATCAGTTGGTTGAGCGCGCCGTTGCGATGGCGCGAACGACGCCCGAGGATCCTTATTGCGGGCTCGCTCCGCAGGAGTTGCTGGCGAAAACTTGGCCCGCGCTCGATCTGGAAGACACTCATGAACCTTCGTCCGAAAAATTGGTCGAGCTTGCGCGCAATTGCGAGGGCGCGGCGCGCGAGGTGGACGGGATCACGAACAGCGAGGGTGCGAGTGCCGGCTGGGGGCGCGGCGGTGTCGTGCTTGCGACCAGCGAAGGGTTCGCCGGCGCCTATGCGTCGAGCAGCGTGTCGGTGTCGGTCAGCGTGATTGCCGGCGAAGGCACGGGGATGGAGCGCGACTATGACTTTTCGTCGGCGCATCACTTGGCCGATCTCGGCGATCCGCAGAAAGTTGGTTTGAGTGCGGCCCAGCGTACGCTGAAGCGGCTCAATCCACGTAAGGCGAAATCGCAGGCCGTGCCGGTCGTGTTCGATCCGCGCGTGTCGAACAGCATCGTCGGGCACTTGGCGGGTGCGATCAACGGCGTGTCGATCTCGCGCGGGACGTCGTTCCTGAAAGCGAAGATGGGGCAGCGGATTCTTCCCGAAGGCACGCGCATCGTGGACGACCCGCATATCGTGCGCGGCGTGCGGTCGAAACCGTTCGATGGCGAAGGGGTCGCGAACCAGGCGATGAATTTGGTCGAGGACGGCGTCTTGCAAACGTGGCTGCTCGACAGCGCGACGGCGCGCCAGCTGAAGCTGACTTCGACTGGCCACGCTGCGCGCGGCACCGGCGGGCCGCCCTCACCTTCGGTGTCGAACCTTTATCTCGTCCCGGGGAAGGAAACGCCGGAGGCGTTGATCGCCGACATCGCCGATGGGTTCTATGTGACCGAGTTGATCGGCATGGGCGTGAACGGCGTCACCGGCGACTACAGCCGCGGGGCTGCCGGGTTCTGGATCGAGAACGGCAAGATCACCTACCCCGTCAGCGAGATCACGATCGCCTCTAACCTCAACGACATGTTCTTGAGGATGCGCCCGGCGAACGATCTCATCTTCAAATACGGAACGAACGCGCCGACGCTGCGCATCGAAGGCATGACGATTGCGGGGAGTTGAAGCCGTGAGCGCCGATCGCGAATTGCTTGTCGCCGCCGTGCGTGAGGCGGGGGTGATTGCGCGGCGCGGGTTTGAGGGGGTTTCGAAGAGTTGGGAGAAGTCGAAGGGCAATCCCGTCACCGAAACCGATCTCGCCGTCGATGCGTTTCTGCGCGAGAGGTTGTGCAGCGTGCGAGCCGGCTATGGGTGGCTTTCGGAGGAGAGTGCGGACAACACGGAGCGGCTTTCGAAGGCGCGCGTGTTCGTGGTCGATCCGATCGATGGGACGCTCGCCTTCATTAAGCGTAAGCCGGAGTTCACGATTTGCGCGGCGGTGGTCGAGGCGGGCGATCCCGTTGCGGCTGCGATCTACAATCCGATGACGGAGGAGATGTTTGCGGCGGCGCGTGGAGAAGGTGCGACGCTGAATGGCGCCGCTATCCACGTCAGCGACCGGGCTCAACTCGAAGGCTGCCGCATGCTGGTCGCGCAGGACGTGATCAAGCACCCAGCGTGGCCGCGTCCGTGGCCCGCGATGGATATCGGCAAACGCGCGTCGATCGCCTATCGCATGGCGCTGGTCGCGAACGGCACCTATGACGCGATGATGGCGCTGTCGTCGAAGCACGAGTGGGACTCCGCGGCGGCGACGCTGATCGTGCAGGAGGCGGGTGGCGTTGTTACGGCACATTCGGGCGCGGCGCTCGCGTACAATCAGCCAGTGCCCAACCATAGAAGCCTTATCTGCGCGGGGCCTGCGTTGCACGCGGCGATCTTGGAGCGGACGGGGTCTATCCGGTTACCCTGAGTGCAGTCTGGGGTTTCCACGCTTCGACCGCATCGGCTTCTCGTAGGCAGAGAGAGCTGGCGGGACGCCCGCGCTCCCAGGGCTAGAGCATCCTGTCACCGATTTTGTTTCGACAGAGTCCGTCGTAGAGCAGAAGCCTTTGTGGGTAGGCGCTTGCCCTGGGAGCGCGGGCGTCCCGCCTGCTCTTTGCTCTTGACGCGACTTGGCGCTTGAGTCATCACGCGGTCCGCTCAGGCGCAGGGGTCATCCATGGCAAAACAGTTGTTGCATTTGGTGTTTGGTGGGGAGTTGAGCGCGCTCAACAAGGTTGAGTTTCGCGATCTCAGCAAGGTTCATTTCGTGGGGCTCTATCCGAACTTTGCGAGCGCGCGCGATGCTTGGAAGTCGGCGGCGCAGGCGACGGTCGACAACGCGCATATGCGCTATTTCGTGGTGCACCTGCACGACCTGTTGCAGCCTGAGGAAACCGCGGCGCATGCGCGGGAGGTGATGGCGAAAATGAAGCCGCCGAAAAAGCCAGCCGCAAAGACCGGTGGAAAGGGCGCAAAACCGGGGCGGGGCAAATAACCATCCGCGGCTTGCGGATGTGGTTAACCCATTGGACGCGTGATAGTTTCGGCTCCTCTTCCAAGGCGTTCGAGGGGCGGCTACAGGCACACGCGTGACGACGACACCGCCTACAACACATCCGGCGAAGACGCAGCCGATGATTCGGCTCGCGCGCGATTTCGTGCGGCCGTACTGGGCGGCTGTCGTCGGCATCGTCGTGCTGATGCTTGGCGAGGCCGGGCTCACGGGCGCGCTTGCCTACATGCTCAAGGACGTCGTCGATGTTCTGTTCGTGAAGACGCCCGGCGCCAGCGTCGACATGCGGCTCGTCTATTGGATCACGGGCGGGCTGTTCGGCATCATGGCTGCCAAGGCTCTTATCTCGTATCTCAGCGGGACGATGCTGGCGCGCGTTAGCCTTGGGGTCATCAACGACTTGCAGGTTGCGATGTTCGCGAAGGTCACGAACTATGACTTGGCGCGCCTGAACGCGGTGCACTCGGGACAGTTTGCGGCGAAGTTTTTGAACGACGCGACGTTGATCCGCGAAAGCGTCACGCGCTCGATCCAAGGCGCCATTCGCGACGTGTTCACGATTTTTGCGCTGATGACCGTCATGTTCATTCAGGAATGGCGGTTGGCGGCTGTGCTGGTCGCCGTGCTTCCGATCACCGCGCTTTACACGCTGAACCTCGGCCGCAAGACGAACAAGGCGGCGACCCGCGGCATGACGGCGACCGGCGATCTGGCGACGCATCTTTCCGAAACGTTGGACGGACGGCGGGTCGTGAAAGCTTATCGCATGGAAGAGCACGCGATTTCGCGGGCGTCGAAGATTATCGGCGAACGCATGAAGCACCTGTTCAAGGGCGCGCGTGCACGCGCGGCAGCGACGCCCGCCGCCGAAGTGCTTGCGGGTGCGGGGATTGCCGCGGTGATCTTCTACGCAGCGGTGAGCGACATCGGTGCCGGACGTATGACATCGTTCATGGCCTCGATGATGCTCGCCTATCAGTCGATCCGGTCGCTCTCGAATTTCTGGACGGCGCTGTCGGAGGGGTCGGCGGCGGCGGAGCGTTCTTATGCGCTGCTCGATGCGCCGAGCGACGTGGTCGACAAGACGAGCGATACGCTGAAACTCGCGGCTTCGCCGCGGCGCGCGAACGTCGCGTTCAAGGACGTGTCGTTCGAGTATGCGGGTGCTGCAATTCCGGCGCTGGATCGCGTTGCGTTTGATGTGCCGGCGGGTAAGACGGTTGCGCTTGTCGGTCCGTCGGGCGGCGGCAAAAGCACGATCCTGAATCTGTTGTTGCGCTTCTATGACGTCACCGGCGGCGGGATCGAGATCGATGGGCAGGATGTTCGCCGCGTGACGGTGGCATCGCTGCGCGATTCCATGGCGCTGGTGACGCAAGAGCCATTTCTGTTCGACGAGTCGATTTATGACAATATCGCGTGCGGCAAACCCGGCGCTTCGCGAGGCGAGATCGAAGCGGCGGCGCGTGCTGCTGCGGCTCACGAGTTTATCCAGGCCTTGCCCGAAGGTTACGAGACGAAGGTCGGCGAGGCCGGCGTGCGTTTGTCAGGCGGGCAGCGGCAGCGGATTGCGATCGCGCGGGCGGTGCTGAAGAACGCGCCGATCCTGCTGCTCGATGAGGCGACGTCGGCGCTCGATAACGAGAGCGAACGGGCCGTGCAGGCGGCGCTTGCCGAATTGATGAAAGATCGCACCACGCTTGTCATCGCGCACCGGCTTTCGACCATTGTCGATGCGGACAAGATCGTGGTGCTGGAGCATGGGCGTGTCGTCGAGCAAGGGACGCACGGCGAGTTGCTGGCGCGGAACGGGCTTTATGCGCGGCTGACGCGAAGCGCCGAGGCGCGCGGCACCACCGTCGCGGCGGTGGCCGAGTGAGCGCCTTCTTCGACGATCTCTGGCGCCGTATTCGCAAGTCCGACACAGTGCGCGGCATCGGCTGTTGGCTGGTCGCGAAGTACATCTGGCTTGCGTGGGCGACGGGGCGCTGGGAGATCCGCAACGCAAACACCGCTGAGCGGTACTGGCGCGAGGGCAAACCGTTCATCATCGGCTTCTGGCACGGGCGGCTGCTGATCATGCCTGCGATGTGGCCGGCGCGTGCCAAGATCTCGATGCTGATCTCGATGCATCGCGACGGCGAGTTGATGGTGCGGGCGATCGCATATTTCGGGCATGGCACGGTGCGCGGATCGGCGGCGAAGCCAGGCTCGGGCAAGGACCGCGGCGGGGCTGCTGCGTTACGCGGGATGCTGAAGGCGCTGAAAGCGAACGAGTATGTCGGCATTACGCCGGACGGACCGCGAGGCCCGCGCATGCGGGCAACGGAGGGTATCGTCACGGTCGCGCGAATGGCCGGCGTGCCGATTTTGCCGTGCAGTTTCAGCACGCGCTCGCGCGTCGTGCTGTCGACGTGGGACCGCTTCGTGGTGCCCCTGCCCTTCTCGCGCGGCGTCATCGTATGGGGCGAGCCGATATTTGTCGCGCGCGAGGCGGATGGCGCGGCGATCGAGGCGGCGCGGCTCGCCGTCGAGGCGGGTGTGAACGCGGTGACGAAACAGTCGGACGAGATCATGGGAGTCGCGCCCGTCGAACCGGACGAGGCGCTGAGCCAGGGAGCGGTCGCGTGATGGCCGAGACACCACGCTCCCGCCTGCTCGCCACGTATCGCAAGATTACGAGCATCGCCGAGCCGTTGGCCGCGCGCCTTTTGCGGCAGCGGTTGGCGCAAGGCAAGGAAGACGAAGACCGGCTCCCGGAACGCTTGGGGCGGCCGGGGCGCGTACGGCCGAAGGGGCCGCTCGTTTGGGTGCACGCGGCGAGCGTCGGCGAGTCGGTCTCCGTTCTGCCGCTCATTCGCGAACTTGGAAGCGTGCGGCCGGATGCGGCCGTGCTGGTGACGACCGGGACCGTGACGTCTGGGCGTGTCATGGGCGATCGCTTGCCTGCGAATGCGTTCCATCAATTCGTTCCTGTCGATACGCCGACGGCGGTGCGTGCGTTTTTGGACTATTGGCAACCGGGCTTGGCGTTGTGGGTCGAATCCGAACTTTGGCCGAACATGCTCTTCGAGACACGCGAGCGCGGCATTCCGGTTGCGCTCGTCAATGCGCGCATGTCGGAGGGTTCGTTCCGCAACTGGAGCCGCGCGAAGCGAGCGGCGGCGGAGCTGCTCGATTCCTTCGACATTTGTTTGGCGCAGGATGACGACGTTGCCGACAAACTGCGGAAGCTTGGGGCGAGGCATGTGGAGATGCCGGGGAATTTGAAGCTTGTCGGCGATCCGCTGCCCTACGATGCGGACGTGTTGATGCAGCTGCGCGCGGCGGTTGGCAGCCGGCCGAAGTTGTTGTGGGCGTCGACCCATGAGGGTGAAGAACAACTTGCTGCGTTCACGCACCGCGATCTGGCGTCTCAATTTCCGCGCCTCCTGACCATCATCGTACCCCGCCATCCGCAGCGCGGGCCGCAGATCGCGGGCTCGCTTGAAGGGTTGTTCCGTGTTGCGCGGCGATCAAAGGGCGAATTGCCGAGCGCGGAGACGGAGCTTTACATTGCCGACACGCTGGGCGAGCTCGGCGTGTTCTTCCGGCTGTCGCCGCTTGCCGTGATGGGCGGTTCGTTCGTGCCGCATGGCGGGCAGAATCCGCTGGAGCCGGCGCGGCTTGGCGCCGCAGTTTTGAGCGGCCCGCATATCGACAATTTTCGCGAGATTTTCCGGCTACTTGTGGATGGAGGCGGCGCGGAGGTGTTGGCCTCGAACGATCAGCTGACGGAGCGCGCGCGCTTTCTGCTCGACAACGACATCGAAACGATGCAACGAGGACAAGCGGCGCAGGCCGTTGCCGGATCGAAAGAACCACTCGTGCGCACGTTCGAATTTCTCGCACCATATTTGAGGGCGTTCGATGCGAATGCGCGCGCCTGAGTTCTGGTATTCCGACCCGAACGACACCGTAGCCTTCGTGCTGAAGCCGCTCGGCTGGCTGTACGGTTTTGTCGGACGGACGCGGGCTTCGATGGTGACCCCGTTCCGCGCATCCGTGCCCGTCGTGTGCGTCGGCAACTTGACCGCGGGCGGCACCGGCAAGACGCCGCTTGCGATCGCGATTTGCGAGCGGTTGAAGGCGCGGGGTTTGAAGGTTTGTTTCCTCTCGCGCGGGTATGGCGCCGACATCCCGGGCGCGATGGTCGTCGATGCGGCGGAAGATACTGCCGAAGAGGTGGGCGACGAGCCCTTGATGCTGGCGCAACACGCGATGACGATCGTCTCGCCCGACCGGCCGGCCGGTGCGCGTCTGGCGGTATCGCGTGGCGCGCAGGTCGTCGTGATGGACGACGGGTTTCAGAATCCAAGCTTGATCAAGGACCTTTCTTTCGTCGTCGTGGACGCGTCGAAAGGGTTCGGGAACGGGTGCCTTATTCCGGCGGGTCCGTTGCGCGAGCGCGTGGAGGATGGACTCGGCCGTGCCGACGCCGTTGTCGTCATGGGAACGGGACACGTTTTCCTGCCCGTCGAGAGGCCGATTTTGCGCGCCTCGCTGGAGCCTCTGCCGGAGGAACGGGTCCGGCTCAAGAACAAGCGTGTCGTCGCGTTTGCGGGCATCGGCGAGCCGAAGAAGTTTTTCGCGACGGTCGAAGACTGCGGGGCTATCATCACGTCGCGGCATGAGTATTCCGACCATTATGCGTACTCCGACGACGACTTGGCGGACTTGCGCGAGATCGCGGGCGCGCAAGACGCTTCACTGCTGACCACCGAGAAGGATTTGTTGCGGCTGGAACCTGAGCTTCGCGAGGGGATCGGTGCGCTTAAAGTGGCTGCGAAATTCGAGCCCGAATCGGCGGGCCAAATCGACCGATTGATCGAGCAATGTCTGACACGATACGCGCCGCCCGCACTGGCCCGGCACTGAAGCAAGTTCCGCTGACGCGGTCGTGGGCGACGCGCGTGCTTTACGCCGTCGAGTACGCGCTCTTTTGGAGCGTGATGGCGCTGTTCCGTGCGCTTGGTTTGAAGCGCGCGTCGGACCTCGGCGGGTGGCTGGCGCGGACATTGGGGCCGATGATCCCGGTGACACGGCAGGCGCGCCGCGCGATGGCGCTTGCGTTCCCTGAGATGAACGTGGCGACGCGCGAGACGCACATCCGCGCCATGTGGGACAATCTGGGGCGGACGTTCGCCGAGTATCCGCATCTCGACAAGATCTGGTCCGTCAAACCCGGCGCCAGGATCGAGATCGCCGGCATGGACCATGCGCAGGCCGCGATCGCCAAGGGTAAGGGCGGGCTCTTCGTTTCCGGACACGCGGGGAACTGGGAGTTGCTGGCACGATGCATCGGCGATGTCGGGTTGAAGGGCACGCTGGTGTACCGGCCGCCGAACAACCCGTGGGTCGATGCGTGGATCGCCAAGCAACGCCGGCTCGGACTGCCGACGATGGCGGCCAAAGGCGGCGACGGCGCCCGCGTGATCATCAAAGCGCTGAAGGAAAACGCGTTCATCGGCATGCTCATCGATCAAAAGGCGAATGACGGGATCTCCGTGCCGTTGTTCGGGCGCGAGGCCATGACATCGCCGGCTGCGCCGTCGCTTTCGCTCAAGCACGGCGCGCCGATCGTGCCTGCGTGGTGTGAGCGGCTGCCCGATCAGCGTTTTCGCGTGACCGTTTATCCCGAAATCCCAATGCCCCATTCCGGGGACAAGGGGCGCGACACCTACGAACTCGCTCTCGCACTCAACAAATTTCTTGAGGCGCGGATTGCCGATAATCCGGCGAATTGGCTTTGGCTGCATAGCCGGTGGCCGAAGAGTTGAGGTCTCCTTTCGCTAAGGCTTAGGCACGACCAGCGCGGCGTCCAGGCGCTCGGCGAACCAGTTGAGGCGCCAGCAGAGGTGTGGGCCGGTGGCGCGGCCGGTTTTGCCGACGGCGCCGATGGTGGCGCCCTTCTCCACCCGGTCGCCGACCTTCACGTCGATGCGCGACATGTGGAGGTAGCTGGTCGAGACGCCATGGCCGTGGTCGAGGATCACGGTGCCGCCAGTGAAATAGAGGTCGCCCTCGGCCATCGCGACGATGGCGCCGACGGGGGCCATGATCGCGCGGCCTTGCGGGGCGGCGACATCGACGCCGTAATGCGGGCGTTTTTCGGCGCCGTTTAGGATGCGGCGGCTGCCGTAGACGCCGGTGACCGGACCCTTCACCGGCCAGGCGAAGTCGTCCGCGAACCAGGCTTCGTCGCTGTTGCGCGCGCGGGCCGCGCCGATGAGCTTGTTGTCGCGTGCGATGCGCGCGAGCACGGAGGCCGGCGGTTCGACGAATTTTTCGGGCAGGCCGTTGATGCGCTGGATCTTGTAGTCGCGGCTGCCTACCGGGATCGATTTCGTCTCGCTTTCGCCGCCTTTCAAACGGATGCGCAGTTCGGCCGAGCCCTTGCGGTCGGAGGCGAAGCCGAATGCGAAGTCGCCGTTGGTGCTTAGACCCAGCTTGCGGCCGTCGATCGTGACGCTTGCGCCGGGTTCGGTTTTGCCTCGAACCAACATGCCTTGGACGAACTCACCGCGGAGTGCGGTTTCCGCGCGCGCCGCGCTGCCCACCGCCGCCAAGGTGGCGAGGCTCAATCCTGCGGTCAAAACGTTGCGGCGATCGAGCATGCCGGTTCTCACTTTTTTCGCATCTCGCGGTAGCGTTTGTTTGCGATGTCTGCGGTCGCATAGGCTTCCTGTAGATCGACGTTCCAATAGCGCAGGTCTTCGAGCGGGATCTGCGCGCCCGATACGCCGCACACCACGTAGGTACCTTGCGTCAGTATGCGGTATTCGCCGTCGAGGTATTGCAGGACGGCTTTTTTGCCGACGCCGCGCTCCATCATGTTCATGCGCATATGCCTTTCGTTTCGGGCGCGAAGATAGCGTTTGGGCCACGCATCTAAAATAGGTCTCCTTGGCCCGCGGTTTTCGCCTTTTTGGGCCGCGCGGACAGTGCGGCGTCGCTGGCGACACTGCCGGTTGCGGTTGCCGGCGCGGTGCCGTCGGCGAATGTGATCTCAAGCTTGTCGCCCGCTTTGATGTCCGCGCCGCGTTCGACGAGGCCCCTGCCCGCCTTTGCGACTAGCGCGAAACCGCGGTTCAGTGTGGCGCGGTAGCTCAGCGTGTCGAGCAGTTTCGCGCCGGTCGTCAGGCGTGCGTTGCGGTCGCCCATTTGGCGCTGGACTGAGAGCTGCATGCGGTGCGCGAGCGTCGCCACCTTTTCGCGATCTTTGCGTACCACTTGCAGGAGCGGGGCCGGCGTCAGCTGCGCAGCGGCGCGGTCTAGCCGCGCGCGCTGCCGGTGAACGAGCAGCGTCAGCGCGCTGCCGAGTTTCGCGGACACGTGGTCGAAGCGCTGACGCGGGTTTTCGAGCAGGCGTTCGCGGCGGGGCAGCGCGCGGGCGATGTCGGTCAGGCGCTGGCGCGCCTGCGTGAAGACGCGGTGGCGTCCCGTCTCCAGGCGATGCGCGCGATCGCGGATGGTCTGCACGAGTTCGGCGCGCACGGGGACCGCCATTTCGGCGGCGGCGGTTGGCGTCGGCGCGCGTTTGTCGGCGGCGAAGTCGATGAGCGTGGTGTCTGTTTCGTGGCCGACGGCCGAGATCAACGGGATCTCGCTTGCGGCCGCGGCGCGCACGACCGCTTCGTCGTTGAACGCCATCAGGTCTTCGATCGAACCGCCACCGCGCGCGACGATTAGCACGTCGGGACGCGGCACGGGGCCGCCGGGTTTCAGCGCGTTGAAGCCTTTGATCGCGGCCGCGACTTCCGCCGCCGCACGATCGCCCTGCACCGCCACGGGCCAGACGACGACGTGGCGCGGGAAGCGATCTTCCAAGCGATGCAGGATATCGCGGATGACGGCGCCGGTCGGCGACGTCACCACGCCGATCACGCGCGGGAGATAGGGGAGCGCGCGTTTGCGTTCGTCGGCGAACAGGCCTTCGGCGGCGAGTTTCTTGCGGCGCTCCTCGATCAACTGCATCAGCGCGCCGACGCCGGCGAGCTGCAGCTGCTCGATCATGATCTGGTACTTCGACTGACCGGCAAAGGTGGTGAGCTTTCCGGTCGCCACGACTTCGAGCCCGTTTTGGGGCTGCACGCGCAGCGCGCGAACGCTGCCCTTCCAGATGACGCCGGCGAGCACGCTGCGCTCGTCCTTCAGGTC
>JBJXEH010000006.1:0-5845 GCA_046153995.1 Micropepsaceae bacterium | reverse complement strand
ACGTGTCGGCCTACATCCCGACGAACGTCATCTCGATCACCGACGGCCAGATCTTCCTTGAAACCGAATTGTTCTATCAGGGCATTCGCCCGGCGGTGAACGTCGGCATCTCGGTCTCGCGCGTCGGCTCCTCGGCGCAGATCAAGGCGATGAAGCAGGTCGCCGGTACGATGAAGTCCGACCTCGCGCAGTATCGCGAAATGGCTGCCTTCGCGCAGTTCGGCTCCGACCTCGACGCCGTAACGCAGCGCTTGCTGAACCGCGGCTCGCGTTTGACGGAGCTGTTGAAGCAACCGCAATTCGCGCCGTTCCCGGTCGAAGAGCAGGTGATCTCGATCTACGCGGGCACCCGCGGTTACCTCGACAAGCTCCAGGTCGCCCAGATCGGCAAGTTCGAACTCGAACTGCTGCAGTCGATCCGCGCGGGTCACAAGGATCTGCTCGACGGCATCCGCAAAGAAAAGGCGCTGACGCCCGATCTCGAAGCCAAGCTGAAGTCGATCCTAGAATCGTTCACGAAGAGCTTCACATAACGTGCCCAGCTTAAAGGACCTCAGGAACCGTATCGCCAGCGTAAAGTCGACGCGCAAGATCACGCGCGCGATGCAGCTCGTTTCGGCCTCCAAGCTGAAGCGCGCGCAAGAAGCCGCCGAAGCCGCGCGTCCCTACGCCGAGAAAATGCAAGGCGTACTCGCGAACCTTGCGGCGGGCATCGCAGGCCAAGCCGGCGCACCGAAATTGCTCGCCGGCACCGGCCGCGAAGACAACCACTTGCTCGTCGTGATGACGGCCGATCGCGGTCTTTGCGGCGGCTTCAACACGAACATCGTCAAGCTCGCGCGCCAGCACATCCAAACGCTGCAGCGTGAAGGCAAGAAGGTCAAAATCTTCTGCGTCGGCCGCAAGGGCCGCGATCAGCTGAAGCGCCAGTACGCCAACCTAATCGTCGGCACGGTCGAACTCAGCGGCATCCGCCGCTTAGGCTTCACGCACGTGCAGCCGATCGCAAAGCAGGTGCTCGACCGCTTCGATGCCGGCGAAGTCGACGTCGTGACGTTGTTCTACGCGCGCTTCAAATCGGTCATTAGCCAGATCCCGACGCCGTTGCGCCTGATTCCAGCCGAAGTGCCGAAGGGCACGAAGACCGCCGACCTTAAAGGCGGCGCTTACGAGTACGAGCCGGACGAACAAGACATCTTGACCGAACTGCTGCCGCGCAACGTCGCGATCCAAATCTTCCGCGCGCTGCTGGAAAACCAAGCGTCTGAGCAGGGCGCGCGCATGGCGGCGATGGATTCCGCGACCCGCAACGCCGGCGATGTCATCGACGCACTGTCAACGAAGTACAACCGCTCGCGCCAAGCGCAGATCACCAAAGAACTCATCGAAATCATTTCGGGCGCCGAAGCGCTCTAAGAGGCAGTCATGAACGCTCCGACCAACATCACCGGCAAAGTCACCCAGGTCATCGGCGCCGTCGTCGACGTGCAGTTCGAAAACGAACTTCCGGCGATCTTGAACGCGCTCGAAACCAAGAACGGTACCATCCGCTTGGTGCTTGAAGTGGCACAGCATTTGGGTGAGTCCACCGTCCGCACGATCGCCATGGACTCGACCGAAGGCCTCGTCCGTGGTCAGGAAGTGAAAGACACGGGCCGCCCGATCTCGATCCCTGTCGGGCCGGGAACGCTCGGCCGCATCATCAACGTCATCGGCGAACCGATCGACGAAGCGGGCCCGGTGAAGGGCACGGAGATGCGCCCGATCCACGCCGACGCGCCGAAGTTCACGGAACAATCGACCGAAGCGCAAATTCTGCTGACCGGCATCAAGGTCGTCGACCTGCTCGCCCCCTATGCCCGCGGCGGCAAGATCGGCCTGTTCGGCGGCGCCGGCGTCGGCAAGACGGTGCTCATTCAGGAACTGATCAACAACGTCGCGAAGAAGCACGGCGGCTATTCCGTGTTCGCGGGCGTCGGTGAACGTACGCGCGAAGGCAACGACCTCTATCACGAGATGATCGAGTCCGGCGTGAACAAGGATCCGAAAAAGGGTTCGACCGACGGCTCGAAATGCGCGCTGATCTTCGGCCAAATGAACGAGCCACCCGGTGCACGCGCCCGCGTCGGTCTCACCGGCCTAACCGTTGCCGAATACTTCCGCGACCAAGGCCAAGACGTGCTCTTCTTCGTCGACAACATCTTCCGCTTCACGCAAGCGGGTTCGGAAGTGTCGGCACTCCTCGGCCGCATCCCTTCGGCGGTGGGCTACCAGCCGACGCTCGCGACCGACATGGGCGCACTTCAGGAACGCATCACCACGACGAACAAAGGTTCGATCACCTCGGTCCAGGCCATTTACGTCCCCGCCGACGACTTGACCGACCCCGCGCCCGCCACCTCGTTCGCCCACTTGGACGCAACGACCACGCTGAACCGCGCGATCTCGGAAAAGGGCATCTACCCGGCCGTCGACCCGCTTGACTCCACCTCGCGCATTCTCGACCCGCGCGTCGTCGGTGACGACCACTACCGCGTCGCCCGCGAAGTGCAGAGGATCCTGCAGAAGTACAAGTCGCTGCAGGACATCATCGCGATTTTGGGCATGGACGAACTCTCGGAAGACGACAAAGTCCTCGTCGCCCGCGCCCGCAAGATCGAACGCTTCTTGAGCCAGCCGTTCCACGTCGCCGAGATCTTCACGAACACACCAGGCGTCTTCGTCGACATCGCCGACACGATTAAAGGCTTCGACGGCCTCTGCCGCGGCGACTACGACCACCTGCCGGAACAAGCCTTCCTCATGGTCGGCACAATCGAAGACGCCGTAAAGAAAGCCGAACGCCTCGCAGCGGAAGCAGCCTAATCGGGTTTCGGTGTTCGGGATTCGGTTTTCGAACACCCGATTCCCAATAACCGAACCACGAAAACCGAGTCACCAATGGCCAAACTACACTTCGACCTCGTCTCTCCGGAGCGCCTCTTGATCTCGGCCGAAGTCGACCAAGTCGACGTCCCGGGGTCTGAGGGCGACTTCGGCGTCTTTGCGGGCCATGCGCCGGTGATGACGACGCTGAGACCCGGCGTTCTCGCGATCGTCGCAGCCGGCAAGGCGCCGGAAAAATTCTTCGTCCGCGGCGGCTTCGCCGAGGTGACGCTCCAGGGCCTGACGGTGCTGGCTGAAGAGGCAATGCCGCTCGCCGAACTCGATACGGCCACCCTCGACCAACGCATTAAGAACGCTGAGGAAGACGTGAACGACGCGAAAGACGCCGCCGTCCGCGACCGCGCTCAAACGACGCTGAACCAACTCCGCGAATTGCGCGTTGCCTTAGGCTAACGAGTTGAATCTTCTGTGACGGCCGCCATGGCGGCGCGCGATTGCTTTTGCTAAGGTCTGCGCCAAATTAAGACCCCTCGAAGGGTTCAAACGGGTATTTGGATTGGGAGTGCGCGCGATGCGCGATCACTGGACGCTTGATTCCATCGACTGGTCGAAGTTCGACCGCGCGAAGCTGAATCCTGAGCTTGTGCGCCTGATGAAGGCCGCCTCCTTGGTTGAGTACAACGCAACCGACTACGTCGAGTATCTGCGCAGCGTCTTTCAGAACGAGCCTGAGATGATGGCCCATCTCCATCGCTGGGGGACCGAAGAGGTCCAACACGGCTCGGCGCTCGCCAGATGGGCCGAAATGGCCGACCCCACGTTCAAGTTCGATGAGGCGTTTGTCCGCTTCCGCAAGATTTACCGCCCCGAACACTTCGTCAACGCCGACGGCTCCGTCCGCGGCAGCCGCGTGGGCGAACTGATCGCGCGCTGCGTCGTCGAATGCGGCACCTCGTCCAGCTACACGGCGCTCCGCGACGCGGCCGAAGAACCCGTGCTGAAGCAGATCGCAGGCCTGATCGCAGCCGACGAATTCGCGCACTACCGCCTGTTCTACAAGCTCATGGACATGCAGCCGGAGGCCAAGCCCGGCTTCTGGCGCCGCCTTTGGATCGCCGCCACCCGCATCTCGGAATCGACCGACGACGAACTCGCCTCCGCGTACTACAGCGCAAACCTCCCCGAAGGCGCGCCGTACGACCGCAAGGCCTGCAACGCCGCCTACCAGTCGTCGATGATGCAGCTCTACAAGCGCCCGCACATCGACAGCGCCATCGGCATGGTCGGCAAGGCGATCGGCATGAACCCGGATTCGGCCATCATCAAATGGACGTCCGGCGCGCTGTTCGGCTTCATCTCCTGGCGCTGGACCAAGCCGCAGGCGGCGTAGGTAAACCCACGTCAATTTGCCGCTGCCCGAGACGCGCGTGTGAACAAAACGTCACGCACGCGCATTGCCGAACGCGCATAGGCTTTGCGATGTGGTCGATCCACGAACCCAAGGAACATCACATGTCGACGCTTGCGAAACTGAGCATCATCGCCTCGCTTGCCTTCGTTGCGGCCTTGCCGGCATCGGCAAACATGGCGCCGCCCGAACCGGAAACGCCGGTCGCCGATCCCGCAGCCCCGCCGACCGATCCAACGGCGCCCGCCGACCCAACGACGACGTCGCCGGACCAACCGAATGCACCCGTCGATCCTTCGACTGTGCCGGAAGCGCCGCCGACGGAACCCACGGCCGAAGCCCCGCCTGCCGAGACGCCGGCCGCTGAGACGGTGTCTACCGAAACGCCAGCCGAAGGCGGCGGCATGAGCGGTGGCCTGATCGCCGCCATCGCCGGTGGCCTCGCCGTGTTGGGTGGCGCGGCCTACTGGTTCACGCGCAGAGGCTAACGAACCAAGCCGATCGCAACGCCGGTGCGATCACCCGCACCGGCGTTGTGCATTTTTGCCGCCGCTGACATTGCGAACCGAAGCGATAAGCGTCATATCGATTCCGCCAACTCCAGGGAGGATTCGATGGCAAAGAACGCAAAGCCCGGCGACAGCCGCCGCGCCGGCGCTGTGAAGAAACGCAGCCAAGCGCTCAACACCAAGACCGGCAAATGGGCCAAGCGCGACACCAAGTCCGGCAAGTTCACGGACGTGAAGGCCGACACGAAGCCGTTCAAGGGCGTCCGCAAAGAACGCTAAGTTGCAGCAATTCCGCCCCTCGCGCGCCCGTCCATGGGCCACGCAAGGGGCGTCGTGCCGCACCCGGAAGCGGCATACCAACGCAGTGCAAACGGACCCGGCTTGGTTCTATTCTGGGCAGCTGTGGTCGACCCAACAAAGGAACCTCCAGTCAAATGTCCACGTTTTCGAAATTCGCTCTTGTTTCTTCCATCGCGTTGATCGCGGCGATGCCCGTGATGGCTGACCCGGCGGCGACGCCTGCCGCGGCCCCCGCAACGCCCGCTCCGGCGGCGACGCCGGTCGATGCGGCGGCTGACGCTGCTGCGAAAGCGGCGACTGACGCGGCCGGTGCAGCGACCGACGCTGCTGGCGCGGCGACAGATGCGGCCGCTGCGGCGACCGACGCTGCTGGCGCGGCGACAGACGCAGCTGCTGGTGCAGCGACAGACGCGGCGACGGATGCCGCAGCTACGGCGACGGATGCGGCCGCTGCGGCGACCGACGCGGCAGCGACCGCGACGGATGCGGCAACGGACGCTGCCACGGCGGCGACCGATGCGGCGACGGACGTTGTCGATGCGGCGGCGCCTGCCTCTGAAGGCGGCATGGGCACGACGACGATCATCGGCATCGTCGCGGCGCTCGCGGCAGCAGTCGGTGGCGGCTACTGGTTCATGAACCGCAAATAAGCGGCTTCAACGAACGTCAAAGTTCGAAGCGCAGGTGGGAAACCACCTGCGCTTTTTTCTTATGCCGCCTACCCCTTCGCGCGCATCAGCAT
>JBJXEH010000005.1:0-19531 GCA_046153995.1 Micropepsaceae bacterium | reverse complement strand
CCTTGCAGACGTCGCATTGCACATAGACGTCGGGCAGGAAGTGCATCTCGATCTTGATGACGCCGTCGCCTTGGCACGCCTCGCAGCGCCCGCCTTTGACGTTGAAAGAAAAGCGCCCGGCCTCATAACCGCGCGCCTTCGCCTCCGGCAGTCCCGAAAACCAATCGCGGATCGGCGTGAACGCACCCGTATACGTCGCAGGGTTCGAACGGGGCGTGCGGCCTATCGGCGACTGGTCGATATCGATCACCTTGTCGAGGTGATGCAGCCCTTCGATCTTGTCGTGTGCTGCAGGATTTTCGCGGGCGCCGTTCAGCTTGCGTGCGGCGGCCTTATAAAGCGTCTCTATGATCAGCGTTGACTTGCCGCCGCCCGACACGCCCGTAATGCAGGTGAACGTGCCAAGCGGAACCTCCGCCGACACGCGTTTCAGATTGTTCCCACGCGCGCCGGTCACCTTCAGCGCCTTGCCGTTGCCCGGCCGCCGCTTCGCCGGCACCTGAATCAGCCGCATGCCCACAAGATACTGCCCGGTCAAACTCGCCGGATCGCGCATCACTTCGTCGGGCGTTCCTTGGGCGACGATCTCGCCGCCGTGAATGCCGGCGCCCGGGCCCATATCGATCACGTAGTCCGCTGTGCGGATCGCATCTTCGTCATGCTCGACGACGATGACCGTGTTGCCGAGGTCACGCAGGCGCCGCAGTGTATCGAGCAGCCGCTGGTTGTCCCGCTGATGCAACCCGATCGACGGCTCGTCGAGCACATAGAGCACGCCCGTCAACCCCGAGCCGATCTGCGACGCAAGCCGGATGCGCTGGCTCTCGCCGCCCGACAGCGTGCCGGAGTTACGCGCGAGCGTGAGGTACTCAAGCCCCACGTCGTTCAGGAACCGCAAGCGGTCGCGGATTTCCTTCAGAATGCGGCTCGCAATTTCCTTCTGCTTCGCATTGAATTTCTTGTCGACGTTTTTGAACCATTCGTCCGCATTCTTGATCGACAGGTCCACGACCTCGCCGACATGCTTTCCGCCGATCTTGATCGCCAGCGCTTCGGGCTTCAGCCGGAACCCGTTGCACGTCTCGCACCGGCTCTGATCCTGAAACCGCTCCAACTCCTCGCGCATCCAGGCCGAGTCAGTTTCGCGATAGCGCCGTTCCAGGTTCGGGATCACGCCCTCGAACGCCTTCTTCGTCTCATAGCGTCGCAGCCCGTCGTCATAGACGAACGCGATGACGTCCTCGCCCGACCCGCGCAGAACGACATCCCGCGCCTTCTTCGGCAAATCCTTCCACGCGACCGTCATCGCGAACTTGTAGTGCTTCGCGAGTGACTCCAGCGTCTGCCCGTAAAGCGTGGACGTCGCCTTCGACCACGGCGCGATGGCACCTTCCTTCAGCGGCAGCGTTTCGTCCGGCACGATCAACCCCGGATCGAAGAACATCTGCGTGCCCAACCCGTCGCATTTCGGGCACGCGCCATGCGGCGAGTTGAACGAGAACAACCGCGGCTCGATCTCGGTAATCGTGAAGCCCGAAACGGGGCACGCGAACTTCGACGAGAATAGAATGCGCTCGTGCTCGCCGTCCTTATTTTTCTTGTCGGCGAGTTCCGCGATCGCGATCCCGTCCGCAAGCTTCAGCGCCGTCTCCAGACTGTCCGGCAGCCGGTTGCCGACATCGCGCGAGACCGCCAAACGGTCCACCACAATGTCGATGTCGTGCTTCAGCTTCTTGTCGAGCGTGGGCACCTTGTCGATTTCGTAGAACGTGCCGTCGACCTTTACGCGCTGGAAGCCGCGCTTCTGAAGGTCGGCCAAGTCCTTCTTGTACTCGCCCTTCCGCCCACGGACGATCGGCGCGAGCAGATAGAGCCGCGTTCCCTCTGGCAGCGCCATGATGCGGTCCGCCATCTGGCTCACCGTCTGGCTCTCGATCGGCAAACCGGTCGCGGGCGAGTAGGGGACACCCACACGCGCAAACAGCAGACGCAGATAGTCGTAGATTTCGGTGACCGTACCGACGGTCGAGCGCGGATTGCGCGACGTCGTCTTCTGCTCGATCGAAATCGCGGGCGATAACCCCTCGATATGGTCGACATCGGGCTTCTGCATCAGCTCCAAGAACTGCCGCGCATAGGCCGATAGGCTCTCGACGTAGCGCCGCTGCCCCTCTGCGTAAATCGTGTCGAATGCCAGCGACGACTTGCCGGAGCCCGACAGGCCCGTGATCACGACCAACTGGTCGCGTGGGATCTCCACGTCGACGTTTTTGAGGTTGTGCTCGCGCGCCCCACGTATGGAAATGTTCTTTTGCATGAGCCCCTTAAGTGTACCCGATCGCGCCACGACTCACGCCCTCCACAAGATTCGGACGCAGATAGCTTGACTTTCGGAACATAACAAGAACAGTATCGTTCCATCGCCGTGGCGGGCCATTCATTCCGGTGGTTAATGTCCGCGGTCAAGCGCGAAACGAAAGGTGAGAGATATGGCTGGCGTCAACAAGGTGATCTTGGTTGGAAATCTGGGTGCGGATCCGGAGGTGCGCCAATTACCGTCGGGCGATCCGGTGGTGAATCTGCGCGTGGCGACGTCGGAAAGCTGGCGCGACAAGACATCGGGCGAGCGCAAAGAAAAGACGGAGTGGCACCGCGTCGTCATCTTCAACGAAAACATCGCGAAGATTGCCGAGAAATACCTGCACAAGGGCTCGAAGGTCTACCTCGAAGGCCAGTTGCAAACCCGCAAGTGGACGAACAAGGAGGGGCAGGAGCAGTACTCGACGGAAGTCGTGCTGCAACGCTTCAAGAGCGAACTCGTCCTCCTCGACGGCCGCAGTGGCGATGCCATGGAAGGCGCTGCTGTGGGCGGCGGAGGCGGCCGCAAAGCCGTCGCCGGCGGCAGAGGCGAAGCCCGCGACTTCTCCGCCGACCCGGACGACGAGATCCCGTTTTGACCGGGACCTGACAAAGCCATGCGTCAGTAACCTGCGCCTATGGTAGGGACTGACGCATGACGAAACAGTGGATACCGCCAAAGGCAAACGCCTCGCGCGTAAGACGCGCCCGCAAAGCACATGCGTTGCGCGCCGAACGCCGCGGCAAGGCGCTGATCGAACAGGAAGCCTCGTTACGCGCTGGTGAAGGCATTGAGGCGATGAAGCGTGAGCTCGATCGGAAGGCTCCCGCCGCTGCGGCGGCTGAGTGGCGATCTACGATTGGTGGTCGCGCATCCGATGATGGATGCGCGCACCGTGCACGACAGCCATTATTATGATGCGGTCGTTCGCGTCGTCGAACTCATAATAGATCGCGTAATTTCCGAGGTTGCGGCGGCGCATGGAACGGTCGATCGCAGATTTCGTTCCAGCATTTGGTGCAGCAGCAATCCTATCGAAGAGCGCCTCAAATTTCGCACCCATTGCTCCGGCAGCCAGCGGGTTGCGCTCGGCGATGTAACTGAGGATGTCGATAACGTCGTTCTCCGCGCCAAACGACACAACGACTTCGCGCGGAGACATGTTGTTCAGCTACTCGGCGGCTTGTTTGGATCTGCGACGTTTCTCGACTTCTGCCAAAACCCGGTCAAGGTTCCATTTCTTGACCTTGCCGCTTGCCACTTGCGCACGCGAAGCTGCGAGCTTCTTCTCGATCTCGGGCCAGTGCTTGCGCTCGATATCGTCTAGCGCGCTTTTCTCGGCACTTGCCGCGCGTGCCTTTAAAGATTTTCGATGTTTCACGACCATGAGCTCTTCTACCATTTGTCCGGCAAACCGGCAATCACCCCACCCACTCCGTGTCGGGCAGCCGCCAATACTGGCCGCTTTTGCGCGCGAGCATTTTGTAGCCGACCATTTCGCGGCGGAAGGTTTCGAAGTCGTGGTGGCGCCGCTCGATCGTAGCGTTCACTTCGGCCTCGCTGTACGTGCGGCCTTCGTCGAAATGGCGCGCGAGCCAACGCAGGATCGGACGGCGCTTCTTGATCGAAGCCGGGAACACTTTGAGCCGCCCCTCCGGCGTCAGATAATTGAGC
Source organism: Micropepsaceae bacterium (assembly GCA_046153995.1). Taxonomy (GTDB): domain Bacteria; phylum Pseudomonadota; class Alphaproteobacteria; order Micropepsales; family Micropepsaceae; genus SZUA-430. Next base: position 15,498 of record JBJXEH010000005.1, on the reverse strand, counting down.
ACGCTCTTGTCGCTCGTTCCGCCCGCTACCGCGAGTTCGGCGAGTTTCTCCGTCATCAGCATCGTCTTCGCGCGCGTCGCGAGCGTCTTTGTCTCGAGCGCGTACCAATGCGTGTTGCCATCCTGGCGCAGGCGCACGAGCCCCGCTTCGCGCAGCATCGCGAGGTGATGTGAAACCGTGGGCTCCTTAAGCGAAACAAGCGTCGCAAGCTCCTGCACGCTCCGCTCGCGCTCGGTGAGCAAACCCACGAGTTTCAGACGGCTCTCATGCGCCAACGCCTTGAAGAACGTCAGCAGTTCCGAAGAGGGCAGGGCGTCGGTCATATCTAGTTCCATGAACGTCTAATTAGATAGTTGTCGAAATAGAGATGCTCGTCAATGTCGCACACCAGACATTGACATATCGAAATCTATCGATATATAGGCGGTATGAGCGAGCCAGACCGCGTCTTCAAAGCCTTAAGCGATCCCATCCGGATCAAAATCCTGCAGTTCCTGCGCAAACCCGAAGGCGTGTGCTGCGCGCAAGACGGCGTCGTCTGCGCTTGCGACGTGGAAACCCTCCTCGGCGTCTCGCAAGCGACCGTCAGCCACCACATGAAGCTCCTCGTCGATGCGGGCCTCGTGCGCGCGCAAAAGCACGGCCGCTGGATGCTGTATCAAATCGACACCGAGGCATTCTCCGACGCGATGGCCTGGCTCGCACCGTTCGCCAAGGCGAAAGCGGCCAAGCCGCGCGTGCCGGCATGACCATGCTTGCTCCCGAACGTGAGGCGCCTGACTGTTGCCGCACATACGCTGGCGATCTCGCCACGAAACGCGCAAACGCCGACGTCTCGATCTCCGCCCTTGATGCCTGGCGCATGGATGAAGTCGTCGCCGCCGTCCATCAGGTGGCTGGAACGCAGCTCTATCAAGAGACCGCGCTCGCCGCCGCGCCATCCATCTCGCGCGATGCGCCTCACCATTTGAAGGGCCTCTTCACTGGCTTCGACTTCCACCTGACACCCGCAGGCCCGAAGCTCATCGAAATCAATACGAACGCCGGCGGCGCGTTCTACGGCGCGATGATCGACCAGACCGGCTGGAACGAAGGCAACGCCGACGCGCATCCGCTGGGTGCCTGGGCTGAACTCTTCGTGCAGCATTTTCGTGCCGAATGGGCAGCCGCCGCCCAAGGCAAGCTGCGTACCGTCGCGATCGTCGACGACAACCCGCATGAACAGTTCCTGAAACTCGAATTCGACCTCGCCGCGCGCATGCTGCGCGACGCGGGAATAGCCGCGATCATCGCCGACCCGCGCGAACTCACGTTCCGCGACGGCCGCCTGTGGCACGGAATGGCGGCCATCGATTTCGTTTACAACCGCTTGACCAGCTTCGCGCTCGACCGCGCTGAAGACGCCGCGATCCGCGACGCGCTGATCGCGGGCGCTGTCGTGGTTTCACCGAGTCCGCGCGCGCACGCGCTCCTCGCTTGCAAGCGTAATCTCACGCTCTTGAGCGACGACGCATTCTTGCGCAACGCCGGCGTCGATAGTGCAACACGCGAAACGCTCGTTGAGGCTATCCCGCGCACGGTCGCGCTCACACCATCGAACGCCACCGATTTTTGGAGCAAGCGCGAGCGCTTCTATTTCAAACCGATGAACGGCTTCGGCTCGCGCGCGGTGTACGACGGTGCGAAGCTCACCACCGCCACCTGGACGCAAATTACGGCACGCGCGGATTACGTCGCGCAAGAACGCGTCGATGCCGCGCGCGTCGATGTCCCGGGCCATGAACCCATGCGCTTCGACGTACGCACCTTCGCCTACGGCGCCACGCCATTTATGCGATTGGCGCGCGTTTATAGGGGCCAAACGACGAACTTCCGCACGCCCGGCGGAGGCTTTGCGCCGGTACGAATTCGCGCCTGATTTCGGGGTCTGAAAAGACCCCTTTGCCGCACCCCGAAAAGCGGCAGATTTCTGCCCTGAATTAGCGGGGAAAACCACTCGAAATCTGCTAGGTTTTCGCGAGGCGGCCCGCTATGGTCCGGCCACGTTTCAACCTTACCGAAAAACCACCCTTGTCCGGCTCCAAAAACGACAAGCCGGCGGCCGGTTCCTCCGGCACGCCAGGCGGCGAGATTCACCCGATCTCGATCGAAGATGAAATGAAGCGTTCGTATCTCGATTATGCGATGAGCGTGATCGTGAGCCGCGCGCTACCCGATGCGCGCGACGGGTTGAAACCCGTCCACCGCCGCATTCTCTACTCGATGCACGAGGCGGGCTACACGCATAACAAGCCCTATCGCAAGTCCGCGCGCGTCGTCGGCGATGTGATCGGTAAGTACCACCCGCATGGCGACCAGTCGGTCTACGACGCGCTGGTGCGCCTGGCGCAACAGTTCTCGATGCGCGTGCCGCTGGTGGACGGGCAAGGCAATTTTGGCTCCGTCGACGGCGATCCCGCGGCGGCCATGCGTTACACCGAAGTGCGCATGACGAAGGCGGCCGAAGCGCTGCTCGAAGATATCGATCTCGACACCGTCGATTTCCAGCCGAACTACGACAACCAGGACCACGAGCCCGTCGTCCTGCCTGCACGCTTCCCGAACCTGCTCGTCAACGGTTCGTCCGGCATCGCCGTCGGTATGGCGACGAACATTCCGCCGCACAATCTGGGCGAAGTGGTGGATGCCTGCCTGGCCTACATCGCCGACCCTGAGATCAGCGTGGAACAGCTCGTCGACATCGTTCCGGGCCCCGACTTCCCGACCTCAGGCATGATCATGGGTCGCAATGCAGCCCGCCTCGCGCTCGTGCGCGGCCGCGGCGGCGTGATCGTGCGCGCCCGCACGCATATCGAAGAAATCCGCAAGGACCGCGAAGCAATCATCGTCACCGAGCTGCCTTACCAGGTGAACAAGGCGCTGCTGATCGAACGTATCGCCGAACTCGTCGCCGATAAGCGCATCGAAGGCATCGCCGACGGGCGGGACGAGTCCGACCGTCACGGCATGCGCGTTGTGATCGAGCTGAAGCGCGACGCGATGGCCGACGTGGTGCTCAATCAGCTGTGGCGCTTCACGTCGATGCAGACGTCGTTCGGCGTCAACATGCTGGCGCTCGACCGCGGCCGTCCGGTGGTGATGAACCTCAAGGACATGATCCGCGCCTTCGTAAACTTCCGCGAAGACGTGGTTGCCCGCCGTACGAAGAAGCTGCTGAACGACGCCCGCGACAAGGCCCACGTATTGGTGGGCCTCGCAATCGCGGTCGCCAACATCGACGAATTCATCCGCATCATCCGCTCGAGCCCCGACGCTTCGACGGCTCGCGCGAGGTTGACGGAGCGCTATTGGCCGGCGCTCGACGTTGCCCCGCTTGTTGCGCTTGTTGACGACCCGCGCCACGCGATGCAAGCCGACGGCACGCTGAAGCTTTCGGACGAACAGGCGCGCGCGATCCTTGAACTGCGCCTGCAGCGTCTAACCGCGCTCGGTCGTGATGAAATCGGCGAGGAACTCAAAGGTCTCGGCAAGTCGATCGAGGACTATCTCGACATTCTGCGCTCGCGCGAGCGCATGATGAGTGTCGTCCGCGACGAACTCGCCGCTGCCCGCGCCGCCTTCGCGACCGACCGCAAGACCGAGATCATGGACGTCGATTTCGAGGTCGAAGACGAAGACTTGATCCAGCGCGAAGACATGGTCGTCACCGTCACGCACCAGGGCTACATCAAGCGGGTTCCGCTGAACGCCTACCGCGTCCAGGGCCGCGGCGGCCGTGGCCGCGCCGCCATGGCGACGAAGGACGAAGATTGGGTGACGAGCCTGTTCGTCGCTTCGACGCACCAGCCGTTGTTGTTCTTCTCGTCCGTCGGCATGGCTTATGTGCTGAAGAACTGGCGCCTGCCGCTGGCGACCCCGCAGGGCAAAGGCAAAGCGCTGATCAATCTCTTGCCGCTCAAGGAAGGCGAAACTGTCACCCGCGTTTTGGCGCTGCCCGAAGCCGAACTCGAGTGGGACAAGTTCGAGGTGATGTTCGCGACCAAGTCGGGCGACATCCGCCGCAACGCCTTAAGCGATTTCACGAACGTGAAAGCGAACGGCAAGATCGCCATGAAGATCGAGGCGGGCGACGCGATTATCGGCGTCTCGATCTCGACCAAGAGCGACGACGTTTTGCTGACCACGCGGCTCGGCAAATGCATCCGCTTCTCAACCGAAGACGTGCGCGTCTTCAAGGGCCGCGACTCGACCGGCGTGCGCGGCATTAAGCTCGCCGAAGGCGACGAAGTCGTCTCCATGGCGATTCTGCGCCACGTCGATGTCAACGTTGACGAAGCCCGCGCCTATCTGCGCCAGTCGACGGTGATGCGCCGCGCGGCCGGCGAAGAAGGCGAGACCCCTGAAGTGGTCGCCGAGGAGGGCGAAGATATTGCCGCCCCGGAGACCGCGCTTTCCCCTGAACGCTACGCTGAACTCGGCGCGCAGGAGCAGTTCGTCCTCACCGTCTCCGAAACCGGCTTCGGCAAGCGCTCCAGCGCCTACGAGTACCGCGTCATCGGCCGCGGCGGCTCCGGCATCGTCGCTATGGCGATGGCGAAGAAGAACGCCCGCATCGCCGACTCGTTTCCTGTGGAAGACACCGACCAGTTGATGCTGATCACCGACGGCGGCCAAACGATCCGCCTGCCTGTCGGCCAAATCCGCATCGCCGGCCGCGCGACCCAAGGCGTCATCTTGTTCCGCCTAGGCGAAGGCGAACGCGTCGTCTCCGTCGAACGCATCGGCGAAGCTGCGGAGATCGAGGGCGAGGCGGAGGGACCGGCGGCGGTGTAGTCAATCGTTAACGCTGGTCCTTATTGCAACGCACGCACGCTCAGCTAAAACTGGCGCCGCTTCAGGGGCGCCACCATGGCTAAACGTATCGGGCTCTATCCCGGAACTTTCGACCCGATCACGAACGGGCATCTCGACATCATCCGTCGCGCGGCGAAGCTGCTCGATCACCTGGTGATCGGCGTCGCCATCAACGAGGGCAAAGGGCCGCTGTTCCCGCTCGACGAGCGCGTCGAACTCGTGCGCCACGAAGTCGTCGCGATCGCGAAAGAGGCGGGCGTGACGATTAGCGTCGAACCGTTCGACATACTGCTCATGCACTTCGCCGAAAAGGTCGGTGCGCAGTTCATCATCCGGGGCCTGCGCGCGGTCAGCGACTTCGACTACGAATTCCAGATGACAAGCATGAACATGGCCCTGAACCGCGAGATCGAAATGGTCTTTCTCATGGCCGGCGGGAAGTACCAGGCGATCGCCTCACGGCTCGTCAAGGAAATCGCCTCCCTCGGCGGCGACATCTCGCACTTCACTTCGCCCTACGTCGCAGAGCGCATCCGCGAAAAATTCGCCGCGCAAGGCGTTAAGTTCGCGCCGGCCAAAGTCGTGCCGTTGAAGCGCAACGGCGCAAAGCCGAAGCCGAAGTAAGTTGCGCGTCGCCGATTTCGACTTCGATCTTCCGGAGGAGCTGATTGCCCTTCGCCCGGCAAGCCCGCGCGATTCCGCGCGCCTGCTTGTCGTGCATGAAGGCGCGATGACGTTTGAGGAGGCAACCGTCCGCGACCTACCGTCATACCTCAACGCAGGCGATGTCTGCGTGTTCAATGACACGCGCGTGATCCCGGCGCAGCTTTTTGGTACGCGCCCCGCGCGCGGCGACAGTGCCGAGGCGGCGATCGAGGTGACGCTGCACAAGCGCGAGGCCCCCGACATCTGGGCCGCGTTCGCCAAGCCCGGGCGCAAGCTCATCGCCGGCGACACGATCCGCTTCGGCGACCGCCTAGCCGCGGTGGTTGAAGCGAAGCGCGACGGTGGGGAAATCGTTTTGCGCTTCGATGAATTCGGTCTGACCCTCGATCAAGCCATCGCCGAAGTGGGCGTCACACCGCTGCCCCCCTACATCGCCGGACGCCGCGCCGCGGATGCGCGGGATCAAACCGATTACCAAACCATCTACGCCGCCCGCGACGGCGCCGTCGCGGCCCCGACCGCGGGCCTGCACTTCACGCCGGAACTGATGGCGGCCCTCGAGGCAAAGGGCGTGAAGCGCGAAACGGTCACGCTCCACGTTGGCGCCGGCACGTTCCTGCCCGTCAAAGCCGACGACACGAAAGATCACGTGATGCACGCGGAGTGGGGCGAAGTAACCGCCGCCGCCGCCGCCAGCATCAACGCCGCCCGCAACGTATTTTGCGTCGGCACCACAAGCCTGCGTACCATCGAGAGCGCCTCGAACGCCAAAGTGCACGCCTTCCAAGGCGACACGCGCCTCTTCATCACCCCCGGCTACAGCTTCAAAGCGGCGGACATGCTGCTCACGAACTTCCACCTGCCGCGCTCGACGCTGTTCATGCTCGTCAGCGCCTTCTGCGGCCTAGAAACCATGCGCGCCGCCTACGCCCACGCGATCACGCAACGCTTTCGCTTCTATTCTTACGGCGATGCGTGTCTTCTGATACGGAAGTAAGAATGATGGCACACCTGGGAGCGCGGGCATCCTTGCCCGCTCTTTGGAAATTTCAGAGTCAGCAAGAGCGGGCAGGGATGCCCGCGCTCCCAGGTGTGCCCGAATGACTGCGTTTGGGTTCGCACTCGCCGCCACCGACGGCGCCGCGCGCACGGGCACGATCACCACAGCCCGCGGCGAAATCCGCACGCCGGCCTTTATGCCCGTCGGCACCGCTGGCACCGTGAAGGCGATGCTGCCGGAATCCGTGCGCGAAACCGGCGCCGACGTTATCCTCGGCAACACGTATCATCTGATGCTGCGCCCCGGTGCCGAACGCGTTGCGAAACTCGGCGGTCTGCACAAGCTGATGAACTGGTCCCGGCCGATCCTCACCGACTCCGGCGGCTTTCAGGTCATGTCGCTCGCGCAGCTCAGGAAACTCGACGAGCAAGGCGTCTCGTTCCAATCGCACCTCGACGGCGCGATGCACCACCTCACGCCCGAACGCTCGATGGAAATCCAAGCGCTGCTCGGTTCCGACATCCACATGGTTCTCGACGAGTGCACGCCGTTCCCCGCTGGCGAAGCGGAGGCCGAAGGCTCGATGGAACTCTCCATGCGCTGGGCGAAGCGGTCGAAAGCCGCGTTCCGCGAAGCGCCCGGCCGCGCGCTGTTCGGCATCGTGCAAGGCAGCATCTACCCGAAGCTACGCGAACGCTCTGCGAACGCGCTGAAGGAGATCGGCTTCCCCGGCTACGCCGTCGGCGGGCTCGCTGTGGGCGAGGGGCAGCACCGCATGTTCGAGGTCCTCGACTTCACCGTTCCGCACCTGCCCCAAGACCGCCCGCGCTATCTCATGGGCGTCGGCAAACCGGACGACATCGTCGGCGCCGTCATGCGCGGCATCGACATGTTCGACTGCGTGCTGCCCACGCGTTCCGGCCGCAACGGCCAAGCCTTCACGAAACGCGGCCCTGTCAACCTGCGCAACGCCCGCCACGCCGAAGACAGCCGTCCCCTCGAAGCGGATTGCCGCTGCCCTGCGTGTCGTCAGTACAGCCGCGCCTACCTCCACCACCTGGTGAAGTCGGACGAGATCTTGGCCTCGATGCTACTCACCTGGCACAACCTCACGCACTACCAAGATCTGACTGCAGGCCTGCGCGAAGCGATCACGCAAAAAAGGCTCGCCGATCACGCAGCGAGCCTCCTGAAACAGTACGCCTCAGGCGATATCGAACCGCCTGAGAGCGTCGGCTTCTAGCCGGCACTTAGAGCAGCTGAGACGTAGAAAGTGCCGGCTGGAAGCCGGCGCTCCCAGGCATTCACTCCTTGAACCAACCGTTCAGCCACGACCGCAAGTTCCTTGCCGCTTGGCTCGGATTGGTCGAATCCCAATCGCCCTTGTTGTCCAGCATCACCTGCGAATACGTGCGCGTGCCCGCATCGTACGTGTAGCAATAGACGAGCGTCTGCCCCATATCCGCACCGCGCTGCGTTGGTTGCGGCGGCGTTGCCTGTGACGCATCCGCAATCAACGGAACGTTTTTCTCGACTTCCGGCACCGGCACCTTCTTGCCGGGCACCACCATCGCGCCTTCATAGCGCATCTTCAGATCGGCCTCGGTCAAGCGCGTCACATCCGTGGGATTCCACTGCGCCGAGCCCGCGCGCCCCATAACCTCGTACTTCCAAATGTTGCCCGACACGTCGAGCACCATCCCGCGCCGCTGATACCCCCACGCATGATTCACATACTCGCGCCCGCACAGCCACGTCTGCTGCGAAGGGGCAGGCGTGGTCGGTGTGGGTTGCGGCGGTGTGGTCGCCTCGACACCCTCACAAGCGGCGAGTGAGAGAAGCGATACTGCGGCAAGAAGCGCACGATTGAGCATGACGATGTTCCTTCTAACGTCGCCACCAAGTGATACGCGATTGTGGCGCAAAGCGGGCTGGTGCTTCACGAAGATGTTGGGGAGCATTTTCGCCGCACGTCCGCAATTGCAAAGGGCCCGAACGCGTGCGGCGTTCGAGCCCTTCGAAGTTCATACTGTAACAGCCGTCACTTCATCTTCGCGTAAGCCCCCGGCGCGTCTTCGATCACTTGGAGTTCGCCGTCACCCGGCACGCGCGCGTCGACCTTCTTGCCGGACTGCTTCGATAGCCACTTGTCCCAGTGATCCCACCAGGAACCCGGCGTTTCCGTCGCGCCGGCGATCCAGTCTTCGACCTTCTCCGGCAGCTTATCGTTCGTCCAATGCTGATACTTGTTCGCGTCCGGGTGGTTGATGACGCCGGCGATATGGCCGGAGCCTGCCATCATGAACGTGACCGGCCCCTTGAACAGCTTTGTCGTCTTGTAGACCGAGCGGTAGGGCGCGATGTGGTCTTCCTTCGACGACTGTAGATAGATCGGGATCTTCACTTTCGAAAGGTCGAGCTTCTCGCCGGCGAGCACCATCTTCCCCTTCGCCAGATTGTTCTGGCGGTAGCATTCGCGCAGGTAGAACATGTGCACCGCGATCGGCATGCGCGTCGAATCCGCGTTCCAGTAGAGCAGGTCGAACCGCATCGGATCGCGGCCCATCAGGTAGTTGTTGACGACGAAGCTCCAGATCAAATCGTTGGAGCGCAGCATGTTGAATGTCGTCGCCATTTTGGCGCCGTCCAAGTAACCGCCCTGCGCCTTCATCGTCTCTTCCATCGAACGCAACTGCTCGTCGTCGATGAAGACCTGCAGATCGCCCGCTTCCGAGAAATCGGCCTGCGCCGCAAAGAACGTCGCCGACTTAATCCGGTTGTCGCCCTTGGCTGCCATGTAGGCCAGCGTCGCCGAAAGCAGCGTGCCGCCGATGCAATAGCCGATCGCGTTCACGTCGCGCGAGCCGGTCGCCGCTTCGATCGCATCGAGCGCGTCGAAAATACCTTCGCGCATGTAGTCTTCGAACGTCTTCTGCGCGAGCTTCTCGTTCGGGTTCACCCACGACACCACAAACACGGTATAGCCGCGCGCCGTCGCCCACTTCACGAACGAGTTCTTCTCGCCGAGATCGAGGATGTAATACTTGTTGATCCACGGCGGGAAAATAACCAGCGGACGCTCGTACTGCTCCTCCGTCGTCGGCGAGTACTGGATCAGTTGCATCAGATCGTTCTGATAAACGACCTTCGCCGGCGTCAGCGCCAAGTTCCGGCCGACCTCGAAGAAGTCCATATCCGTCTGCCGGATCGCGAGCTGGCCTTTGCCGCGCTCGAGGTCCTTCAGCATGTTGTTCAAACCCTTGACCAGGTTCTCGCCGTTCGACTTGAACGTCTCGCGCAGCACCTCGGGGTTCGTGAACACGAAGTTCGTCGGCGACAGCGCGTCGGCAAATTGCTTCGTGTAGAAATCGATCTTCTTGCGCGTCTTGGGGTCGAGGCCGTTGACCTCACCCATCGACTGCTGCAGCCAGCGCGCCGAGAGCAAATACGACTGCTTGATGAAGTCGAAGATCTGGTTCTCCGACCAATCCTTGTCCTTGAACCGCTTGTCGCCCGCTGAAGGTTCGATCACCGGCGGCACGTCCTCGCCCATCATGCGGCGTGCCGTGTGGTGCCAAAGACTCAGGTAGTCCTGCCAGAGCTTGAAGTTCGCCTCGACAAAGTGACCGGGGTTGCGCATCGCATGGCCGAGAAAATCGACGAACGTCTGGCCCAGGTTCAGCGGATCGCGCGAACCACCGGACGCACCGTTCCCGTTCTTCATCTGCGCCTTCATGAAGTCGGTGACGAGTCGTTGGCTCTGCGCCGCGACCTTGACCATGTTGCGCGAGAATTCCGCCGGGTCGTTGACGCGGTATTCGTTGGCGTTCTGCTGCAACTTCTGTGGCTCGGCCATCTTGTTTTCCTTAGGTCCGCTGCTGCTTTGCAGCAATTCATGCCCCGGCGGCATCGGCTGCGGCAAGTGTCACAGGGGGAAGGGTGGGACCTTACATGACAAAGATTAGACTGGCGTGACGCCCCCGAATTGCTGCAAAATCGGCCACTTTCCGGGAGCGGGGGCCTCGGATATACCCCATCGTCTTAAGACGGAGTTTCACCTGATGTCTCGTTTGGTTTCGCGCGTTTTGCCCGCCGCCGCCTTGGCTTCCCTGCTCGCCGGCTGTTCCTCCATGCCGGAATGGACGAAGCCGTCGTCCTGGTACGATGGCGTTACGGAACAGAAGGCTCCGGTTGAGAAAGCGGAGACAAAACCTGCAGAGGTGACACAAACGGCCGCACCGGCTGAGGGTGCTCTGGGCCCGGTCGTCGATCCGCTGGACCCCGAAAGCGACAAGAAGAAGAAGGGCACGATTCAACCGTCTGCAAAGCCGACTGAATTCCCGAATCTCGCCGCCCAGCCGACGCCTCGCCACGCAACGACGACGGAGGCCCAGGCTCGCGAAATCCGCGACAGCCTGGTCGCCGACCGCGACAACGCGCAGCATTCGGCCGACGAGCTACGCGGCGGCACGGTCCCAGCGGCAGCCCCACCGGCCCCGGCAAGTGCTACGGCCGGTACCGACAAAAAGGCCGCCGAAGACAAGCCCAAGGACGAATAACTCCGGCCCACTCCTCCAGAATCGTCATGGCCGGGCTTGCCTGCCCGCCGTAGCCACTTGGCGTAGGCGGGACCCGGCCCAACCACCCACTCGAAGCAGCGAGGATGCGAAGCGCTGCGCCGTTCGTTGTTTCTTACGAAACCTTGCTGAGCCTCGGTATCTGCGGCTTGTTGGCCGGGTCCCGCCTACGCCAAGTGGCTACGGCGGGCAGGCAAGCCCGGCCATGACGACAAATGGGGGGCGTTAGGCGTCTAATCGATTAGTATGGAAATGAGAATCTGTCTGCCTGGAGCCATTCGTGAATACCGACTTCCACCGCATCAAGCGCCTGCCGCCCTACGTGTTCGAAGAAGTGAACCGGCTGAAGGCGAAGGCGCGCGCAGCCGGTGACGACATCATCGATTTCGGCATGGGCAACCCCGACATGCCGACGCCGAAGCACATCATCGACAAGCTGGTGGAGACGACGGCGGACCCGCGCGCGAACCGCTATTCCGCCTCGCGCGGCATCCCGGGTTTGCGCAAGGCGATGGCCGCTTACTATGGCCGCCGCTTTGGCGTGAAGCTGGACCCCGACCGCGAAGTCATCGCGACGTTGGGCTCAAAGGAAGGCTTCGCAAACGTCGCGCAGGCAATGACCGCACCGGGCGACACGATCCTGGTGCCCAATCCTGCGTACCCGATCCACGCCTTCGGCTTCATCCTGGCCGGCGCCTCTATCCGCCATGTCGAAGCGTCGAGCCCGGAGCAATTTTTGCGCGGCCTCGAACGCGCTGTGCGCCACGCCGTGCCGCCGCCGACCGCGGTGGTGGTGAGCTATCCGTCGAACCCGACCGCACAAGTCGTCGATCTCGACTTTTATAAAGACGTCGTCGCGTTTGCGAAGGCGAAGGGCTTGTGGGTCCTCTCCGACCTCGCCTACGCCGAGATCTATTTCGGCGACAAAGCCCCGCCGTCGATGCTCCAAGTGCCCGGCGCGAAGGACATCGTCGTCGAGTTCAACTCGTTGTCGAAAACCTACGCGATGCCCGGCTGGCGTATGGGTTTTGCCGCCGGCAACGAGAAGCTGATCCACGCGCTAGGCCGCATCAAATCTTACCTCGACTACGGCGCCTTCACGCCGATACAGGTCGCCGCTACGGCCGCACTGAACGGCCCACAAGATTGCGTCGATGAAATGCGCGCGATCTACAAAGGCCGCCGAGACGCCCTGGTCGAAAGCTTTGCCCGCGCCGGTTGGGCCGTGCCCTCGCCGGAAGCCTCGATGTTCGCGTGGGTGCCGATACCGGAAGCGTTCCGCAATCTGGGCTCGTTGCAGTTCTCGAAGCTGCTGATCGAACACGCGAAGATCGCGGTCGCGCCGGGCATTGGTTTCGGCGAATACGGCGACGGGCATGTGCGTATTGCGCTCGTCGAAAACGAACAACGCATCCGCCAAGCCGCGCGCAACGTGAAGAAGTTCATCGCCGCCGGTCCCGCCATCGCTGAGGCGCGCGCCGCTCGCGACGCGGCGCAATGACGGCGCTCCGTGTCGGCATAGCGGGCTTAGGAACCGTCGGTGCCGCCGTCGCCCGCAACATCGCGGAACAAGGTGTTGCGCTTGCCGCGCGCTGTGGCCGGACGCTGGAGCTCACCGCGGTCAGTGCGCGCGACAAGCGCAAAGATCGCGGCATCTCTCTCGCCAAAGCCGAATGGTTCGACGATCCGGCAAAGCTGGCACAGTCCGCCCCGATCGACGTGTTCGTCGAACTGATGGGCGGGGAGGGCGGCGCCGCCAAAGCTTCCGTCGAAGCGGCGCTCGTGCGGGGCCTGCCAGTGGTTACCGCGAACAAGGCGCTGCTCGCACATCATGGCGCGGCGCTGGCGAAGACGGCTGAGGCCAAGAACCTCGCGCTGAACTTCGAAGCGGCCGTCGCCGGTGGCATTCCCATTATCAAGGCTCTGCGGGAAGGCCTCGGCGCGAACGAGATCGAGCGCGTCTATGGAATCTTGAACGGCACCTGCAATTACATCTTGACCACTATGGAGGCGACGGGCCGCACGTTCGCCGACGTGCTCGCCGAGGCGCAGAAGCTGGGCTACGCCGAGGCCGACCCGACATTCGACATCGGCGGCATGGACACCGCCCACAAGCTCTGCCTGCTCGCCGCCGTCGCGTTCGGCAACGCCCCCGCGCTTGACGGCATACACGTCGAAGGCATCGAGCGGGTCAGCATCGCCGACATCAAATTCGCGGACGAATTCGGCTATCGCATCAAGCTGCTCGGCATCGCAACGCGCACCGCCGCGGGCATCGAACAGCGCGTCCACCCCGCGATGGTCCCCCATGGCACACCGCTCGCCGACGTCGACGGCGTGTTCAACGCGGTCGTCGCCGAAGGTAACCTCGCCGGCAAGTCCGTCTACGAAGGCCGCGGCGCAGGGGCGGGCCCCACATCGTCCGCCGTGATGGCCGACCTACTCGATATCGCCCGCGGCACGCGCATGCCCACATTCGGTGCGCCGGCGGCGAACTTGAAGCGGCCAACTATCGTGCCGGTGAGCGAACACGTCGGCCCGTGTTACCTGCGCTTCACCGTGATCGACCGCCCAGGTGTGATCGCCGTGCTCTCGCGCTGCCTCGCCGACCAAGCCGTCTCGATCGAAAGCATGCTGCAGCGCAGCCGCGCGCCGGGCGAAGCGGTCCCCGTCGTCATGATTACGCACGAAGCGCGCGAAGCTTCGATGACCAAAGCCTTGCAATCCATCGTCGCCGCCGGCGTCGTAGCCGAACAGCCGGTGATGATAAGAATGGAAAAATTCTAAGGGGAAACATGAGCAACATCCACCAAGACGCGACGGGCTTGGAGCGCATTCTGACGCTCGAACTCGCGCGCGTCACCGAAGCGGCCGCGATCGCCGCCTACGAGCAAGTCGGCCGCGGCAACGAGCACGACGCCGACCAAGCGGCCGTCGATGCGATGCGCACCGCGCTGAACCTCTGCAATTTCGAAGGCACCGTCGTCATCGGCGAGGGTGAGCGCGACGAAGCCCCGATGCTCTACATCGGCGAGAAAGTCGGCACCGGCAAAGGCCCGAAGGTCGACATCGCGCTCGACCCGCTCGAAGGCACGACGCTGACCGCCAAAGCGATGGCGAACGCGCTCGCCGTCGTGGCCATCGCCGAAGGCGGCAGCTTGTTGCACGCCCCCGACACCTATATGGACAAAATCGCCATCGGCGGCGGCTATCCTGAAGGCGTCGTGGACCTCGACGCCGACCCGCGCGACAACATCAAGGCGCTCGCGAAGGCAAAAGGCGTTCCCGCCCGCGAAATCACGGCCTGCATTTTGGACCGCCCGCGTCACGCCGATCTGATTGCGAAGGTGCGCGAAGCCGGTGCCTCGATCCAACTGATTTCCGACGGCGACATCGCGGGCGTTATCGACTGCAGCAATCCGGAAACCGGCATCGACATCTACATGGGCCAAGGCGGCGCGCCGGAAGGCGTGCTGGCGGCGGCAGCGCTCCGCTGCGTTGGCGGCCAAATCCAAGCCCGCCTCGTCTTCCGCAACGACGACGAGAAGAAGCGCGCCGCCCGCATCGGCATCACGAACCTGAAGCGTAAGTACAACACGCTGGACCTGGCCAGCGGCGACGTCATGTTCGCGGCCACTGGTGTGACGAACGGCTCGATGCTCGAAGGTATCCACAAAACCGGCAACTACATGACCAGCCACACGATCGTGATGCGTTCCAAAACGCGCACCGTGCGCTGGATCAAGGCGCGCCACGTAATTAAGGCCCTCTAGGCGCCTGAAGGACCCCGGTCGTGCGCTTGACCGAAGTGAAACTGCCGCTCGGTCACACGCAAGCGGACTTGCGCGCAGCGGTGCTGAAGCGGCTCGGCGTGCCCGCGGACGAGCTGATCGAGCTTTCCGTGTTTCGCCGCGCCGTCGATGCGCGCAAACCCAAAGCGATCGTCTTCATCTACACGATCGACGTCGCGGTGAAGAACGAGGCCGCCGTCATGGGCCGGTTGCGCGTCGATCGCCACGTCACTGCCTCGCCCGACATGAGCTACAAGATCACGCGCGTGGCCGCGCCACCCGCAAAGCGGCCAGTGGTGATCGGCGCAGGCCCGTGCGGAATTTTTGCGGGGCTCATTTTGGCCGAGATGGGCTTGCGCCCCTTGATCCTGGAGCGCGGCAAGGTCGTGCGCGAGCGGACGAAGGACACGTTTGGCTTCTGGCGCAAGCGCATACTCAACCCCGAATCGAACGCACAGTTCGGCGAAGGCGGGGCAGGCACGTTCTCCGACGGCAAACTCTACAGCCAAGTCAAAGACCCGCGCTTCCTCGGCCGCAAGGTGCTGAAAGAATTCGTCGAAGGCGGCGCGCCACAGGAAATCCTCTACGTTTCGAAGCCGCACATCGGAAC
>JBJXEH010000004.1:0-23943 GCA_046153995.1 Micropepsaceae bacterium | reverse complement strand
ACGCATAGCGTTGGCCTTTCATTGCGCACTCTTTGGACTACCTAAAGAACGCCGAGACGGGCCACGAGGTTCCATCCTATTGCGGAGCGCGTTAAGTTCGGCTCTCCCACCATCGCGTTCCGCGATGGTCCCCCTCCCCCGCTTCCGGCTTCGCCGGACGCCGAGGGCGGGGGATTATGCTGTGCGCGGGTTAGGGTGCGAGCGTGACCAAGAGGTTCTCCAGTTGTGCGAACTGTTCGGGTAGGGCGGTGGCGGAGCCTTCGAGGGCTTCGTCGGCGGCTTCTTTTGTCGGGTAGCGTTCGGTTAGGGTTAGTTCGGTCTTGCCGTTTTTTTCTTCGAACGTCACTGTGGTGACGGCGCCGCCTTCCGCCTCTTCGTTGGTCCAGACGATGCGCGCGTTTGGGATCACCTCGAGATATTTGCCGAAGAACGCCACGGGCTCATCGGATGCGGGGTGGCCGATCTCGAGCCGGTAGTTCCCGCCGGTGCGGACATCCATCTCGCAGCCAACGATGGTCATGCCCGTCGCCTTCGGGATCCACCAGCGTTTGAAAAGCTCAGGTCTTACCCACGCCTGAAACACGATGCGCGCGGGGGCATCGAAGGTGTGTGTGACGATCAGTTCGCGTTCGGACTTCCGGGTCACCGCCGTGCGGACGTTCATGGGAGTGAGGTCGCTATCGTTTTTTCCGGCCATCGGCTTTCTCCTTGTGTTTCAATTCTTCGACAATCTTGTCCAGTTCATCGAAGCGCGCGGCCCAAAGTTGCCTGTAGCGCTCGATCCAGGCCGCTTCGTCCTCAAGCGTGCGCCGGCCGAGCGTGCAGGTTCGCACGCGGCCGAGCTTTTCCGTCGCCACGAGGCCTGCGTGCTCCAGAACGGCCACGTGCTTCTTCATGCCGGTGAGGGTCATGTGGAACTTTCCGGCGAGGTCCGTGATCGAAGCGTCCGAACGGGCGAGCTGTTCCAATATCCCCCGCCGGGTGGCATCGGAGAGCGCGGCGAACGACGTGTCGAAGCGGGTTTGTTTATACTGAACCATATGGTTCAGTAAATAGCGCAATGGAAGCGGGCGCGCAAGGGGTGCGTGGTTGGTGAAGGGCCGGCCGGAGGCCGGCGCTCCCAGGCGCCTACTTCCCGACGAAGCGCTTGACGGCGTGTCTGGTGTACCGGACGTTTCTGCCGGTGTTCGTGATTGCGATCGCGGCGAGGCTGCTGCGGTGATTTTTCGCTTCGTCTATGCTGCCGCTTGCCCAAGCCTTTGGGCGCGTTTGTGTTCCGTGCGGGCGCTCCAGCGCCAGGCGACGACGCGCACGCTGAAATAGACGAGTTGCAGCAGCACGAAGGCCATCCACCATGCGTGCGTGGTGCCGATGAGTCTCGGCTGACCATACTGGTCCGTGCCGCCTGCGGCCGCCAGATCGCGCAAGACTTCGACGCGCAGGAAGGCCTCGTTGATGCCGCCAGCGAGCAACAGATAGTACGTCAACACCATCATCGCCGGATGCACGAACGCCCAGAACGCGTTGTGTTGGCGCGCGCCCGCGTACCAGCCGATCGCTAGAAATACGAGCGTCACGACGGCGAGCCAATGGAAGATGCCGAACGTGTTTGGGCCTGCTTTGAACGGTTCGAAGCTTGCGATGTCGAACTTGTAGATCGCGAACACGGTGAGGTTGGCGACGATCATCGACAGCATGTAGGCGATACCGGCTGCCCGGTGCGAAGGCGTGCCCTTGCGTGCGGCGAGGTTCCACGCGCCGGCCGCAAGTGCGATGAGGCAAGCGAATCCGTGCACCCATCCGATGGGCACGAGGTCGGCGACGATCATGGCGAGACTCCTAATCAATCAGATTACTCTATATAACAGAGTATTCTGTGTCAAGACCTGAGGGCACGTGGTGCTTCGACTGAGCGCTAGGACCGGAAGAGGAAGCGAGGACACTGACGTGCCCCCCACTGCGCGCGACTGGGCGGCGCGCATCTCGCGATGGCGATGACGCTCGGTAGCGCGGAGGCGCTGCGCAATACAACGACCCCCGGCGTAGGCTGGGTTGCCTACGCCAAGGATCTGGATGCGGTTATTTTTTGGACTGCATCAGGCGGACGCGGCGCCGAAGCGGCTGCGTCTGGGGAAGCCCCGGCCTTAAGAGACCTGGAGATTGTTTACTGCGGTCTTGCCGCGATCTTCCTTCGTGTCGAAGGAGACCTTTTGGCCTTCGTTCAGGCCCCGCAGGCCCGCGCGCTCCAGAGCGGTCGCATGGACGAAAACGTCCTTGCTGCCGTCGTCCGGTTGGATGAAGCCGAAGCCCTTCTGACTGTTGTAGAATTTCACGGTACCAGTTTTCACGAGAATGCGCCTTTGATGGATAAGTCTTGATTTCATAATCAAGCGCGCGTTGCCTAAGACATACGGGCCGTCTTGGCAAGCGGGCCGCCGTCACACCCCGCGAAGCCGCCAGAAACGGAGCCTGGAATGCCGCTTTTTGTCGTCACTTACACGCATCCCAACGAGGACGGGTGGAACGCGCAGGTTTTGGCGCATGTCCACTATTTTCAAGAACTGCTCAAGACCGGCGCGTTGCTGGCGTCCGGGCCGTTCGTGGGCGGGCCGGTGAAATCGGCCATGCTGGTCATGCCGGCAGCGAACCGCGAGGCGCTTTTGGCCACGATCGCGAAAGACCCGTTTGCCATCCACGGCCTGATCGAAGACATGACGGTGACAGAGTGGGACCCGATCTTCGGCGCGCTGATTCAGCATTCGAGCCGGGGCGCAGGTTAGGCGGCGGTTACTCGCCGTGCGTCTGCGAGTCGATTTTGGCTTCGTAGGTGTAGATGGCGGTTGCGAGGCGGTCGGCTGCCGCGCCGCCTGTTGCGTTGTTGTGGCGTCTTTTCAGATCGGCGGCGGCTTTTGCGTTGAGGACGCCGTATTCGAGAAGTTGGGTGTTTGGTTGGATGTCACTCACGAAGGACCAGTGGTACTCGGCGAGTTTGTTTTCGGGTGCGACTGTGCGGTCGTAGAAGGCGACCGTGACCGTGAAGCCGGTGACGGTGATGTCTGCGCTGCCGTTTTCGACGCGGAACTCGAACGAGGCGGTGCCGCCGGCGTTGGGGGTCATGTAGCCGCTGACGTTTAGGCCGGCGGCGGGTTCGGCGCAGGCGGGGAGCGCGAGCACCAGCGACAGTGTTAGGCACGCCGATACGATCGGGCTCATGCGCATGGTCTTTGTCCTTCACGGCCCCCAAGGCGGTTTCAAGGCTTAGCGGCGACGCCCGTTAGGGTCGCGCAATCGGCTGCGAACTTTTCGAACACTTGGCCCGTGTCGATTGCCGATTCCGCGAAGGCGTAGCCGTCGTTGACTGAGATGCGCGCGGTCGTCGCGCCGCTTAACGCCGCCAGCATTTCGCCGGTCAACGGTGCGGTTACGGAGAAGGTTTCGGCGCCGTCCGAGCCCGGCACGAGCGCCGCTTCGAACGTCGCGCCCGACAACACCAACGCGAACGGCGGCGCGATGTTTGCGAGGCTCACTTGCTTGACGCCTGCCGTCAGCGTGAGCGCGGGGCCGGCCTTTGCGCACGCGAGGCGGAACGGTTGCATGTCAGGCGATTCTTGCTTCACGAGCGTGATTCCGGCGGCGGTGTTCGTTTGCGTCCAGCCGTCCGTTTGGCCCGGCCCGCAGGCGGTGAGGGCGACGGCGGCGGTGAGGGTGAGGGTGATGAAAACTCGACGCATTGTTCTTTCCTTTGCCTGTCGCTTTGAGCATTTCATGGCAGTGGATTTGGGCTTATCGAAGGCGATGAGATCAGAAAAAGAGCGGGCGGACGCCCGCGCTCCCAGGCTGGTCAATTGGTGTCGCTGCGGCCGGCTTCTACTCGCCCAATGAAGCCGATCATCGGGCCGGTGATGTCCGGCACAGCGGCGATGGGCATGTTGTGGCCCCAGCCTTTGATGATTTTGAGTTCGGCGCCGTTGATGCACTCGGCCGTGTGGCGGCCCGCTTCCGGTTTGATCAGGATGTCGGCTTCGCCGTGAATGACGAGCGCCGGGACGCTTAGTTTCTTCAGCTGTTCCGTGCGCGGTGGCGTCGCCATGATCGCCGTCCATTGGCGGAGGCCGCCCTCAGGGTAGTAGCTGCGGTCGTAGTTCATGGCAAAGCGTGCGCGAACTTTCGCTTGGTCTTCCGGGTAGCCGGGGCTGCCGATAACGAGGCGCGCTTTCACGGCGTGGTCGGCGACGCTGTCTTTATCTTCAGCCGGCGGCTTTTGCATCAGAGCTTCTTGCGCGGCGGGATCTGAGCGCGGGAGCGACGGGTCGCTTGTCGTC
This sequence comes from Micropepsaceae bacterium, assembly GCA_046153995.1. GTDB lineage: Bacteria > Pseudomonadota > Alphaproteobacteria > Micropepsales > Micropepsaceae > SZUA-430. The sequence continues at coordinate 19,621 of JBJXEH010000004.1, read as the reverse complement.
GACATCAGCGAGATGAGGCTGAGCGTCTTCTGCGGATGCCGGATCGCGACGAGTTGCGCGATCATGCCGCCCATCGACGCGCCGGCGATGTGCGCGCTTTGAATGTTCAACGCGTCGAGCAGCGCGGCCACATCATCGGCCATGTCGTTCAGCGTGTAGGGGACGGGAGGCTTCGTTCCGTCCTTCACCGCGGCGGCGACGGCGCGGATATCGGGCATGATGCCGTCGTGCTTGTGGCCAAGGCCGATGTCGCGGTTGTCGAAGCGGATGACGCGCAAGCCCGCTGCCGCCAGCGCCTCGTGAAATTCGTCAGGCCAGGACGTCATCTGCGAGGTGTAACCCTGGATAATGACGAGCGGCGGGCCGGCGGGTGGGCCTGAGAGTTCGTACTCGATGTCGATGTTGTTGGCGCGGAGGCGGGGCATGGTGTGGTCCGGATGGTGAATGGCGGTTGATCGACCTTATACTTCCCCGCTCTGGCGGGGGAGGATATAGAGTGCGCCGAACAGCCATTTCCTTCAGGCCATGCACCGCAATTTTCGCGCGCTTAACGCTACGTTCGACGTCGCCATTATCGGGGGCGGGATTACCGGCGCTTGCATTGCGCGCGATGCGGCGCGGCGTGGGTTTTCGGTGGCGCTCGTTGAGAAGCGGGACTTTTCGTGCGGGACCAGTTCGGGGTCGTCGAAGCTGGTGCACGGCGGCTTGCGGTACCTGAAGACGTTCGAGTTCGGGCTGATCCGCGAGTCGCTGAAGGAGCGGCGGGTGTGGGAGAAGATCGCACCGCACATGGTCTATCCGCTTGAGTTCATGTTGCCGGTGAAGAGTGCGGCGGAGAATTGGTTCTTGGGCGCGGGGCTCACCGTTTACGACCTGCTCTCGTTCGACCGGAACCGGCTCGACGATCCGGATCAGCATATGGCGGGGCATCGGGCGATTTCGGCGGCAGAGGCGTTGCGGTTGGAGCCGGCGATTGCCCGCGAGGGGCTCGCGGGTGCCCTGCTCTATTACGATTGCCAGATGTATTCGCCGGAGCGGTTGGGGCTTGAGTGTTTGATCGACGCGGTGGCGCATGGCGCGGTGGTTGCGAACTATGCCGAGGCCGTGGCGTTCGAGCGCGGCGATGGCGGCGTCGAGGCGGTGCGCGTGCGCGATGCGATCTCGGGGGACGAGGCGACGGTCAAGGCGCAGTTGTTCGTGAACGCGGCTGGGCCTTGGGCGGACCGGTTGTTGGAGCTGATCTCGGGCGGTGAGGCTTCGCACAAGCTGATGCGCTCGAAGGGTATTCACATCGTCACGCACAAGCTGACCAACGGGCGGGCGCTCGCTGTGAGCCACAAGGGCGGGCACATCTTCGTGCTGCCGTGGCGCGATCACACGATTATCGGCACGACGGATAGCGTGTTCAACGAAAAGCCGGATGCTTTGAAGGTGACGGAGGCGGAGGTTGCGGATTATCTCGCTTACGTGAACGGCGCGTTGCCGACGCTGAAGCTCAGCCAAGAGCATGTGGTCTATGCGTATGCGGGTTTGCGGCCGTTGGTCGATAGCGGATCGAAGGATAGTTACAACGCGAGTAGGCGCGCGGAGCTTGTCGATCACGGTGCGGAGGGGGGCCCATCGAACCTGATCTCGGCGATCGGCGGCAAGTGGACAACGTCGCGCGATAACGCTGAGACGTGCGTCGACAAGATCGCGGCAAAACTCGGCGGTGGCCGCGCTTGCGATACGGGCGATGTGCCGCTGCCGGGATCGACCGGGCGGTTCAAGCCGTTCGTGGAGAAGCTGGCTGCGCCCTCGCCTTCCATCGCTCAGAACCTGGCGCGCAACTACGGCGCGCGGACGGGTCAGGTTTTGGCGCTTGGGAATGAGGACAAAAACTTGCTGCGGGTGGTGTCGCAGCGGTTGCCGGATATTGCCGCGCAAGTCGCGTTCGCCGTACGATCCGAGATGGCGATGACGCTCGACGACGTTTTGTTCCGGCGCACCGGGCTTGGGACGCTGGGGCCGCTGGAGCCGCCGGCGGTCGAGAGCGTGGCTGCGTTGATGGGCGGGTTGCTCGGCTGGAGCGACGACGAGAAGCAGCGGCAGATCGCGTCGATCGGCTGGCGCTACGAGGCATTGGGGCGCGCATGAAAACGTTGGCGGTCATCAATCCGCGCTCGGCGGGCGGCAAGACGGGACGCGACGCACAGGCGATCGCCGAGCGGCTGGCCGAGGTCGCGGGGCCGATCACGGTTGCGCTGACCAACGCGCCGATGGACGCCACGCGGATCACGACGCATGCGTTGCGCGACGGGTACGAGCGCGTGGTCGCGGTCGGCGGCGACGGCACGATCAACGAGGTTGTGAACGGCTTTTTCGCTAACGGGCAAGCGATCAACCCGGAGGCGGAGTTCGCGCTGCTCAATCTGGGCACCGGCGGCGACTTCCGCAAGACGTTCGATATTGAGGCGGGGTTCGACGCGTCCTTGGAGCGGATCGCGGAGGGGCGCGTCCGGCGCATCGATGTCGGACGCTTTACGTTTGTCACGCCCGAGGGGAAGACCGGGTCGCGGCACTTTGCGAACATCGCGAGTTTCGGCTTGAGCGGGCATGTGGTCGATCGCGTGAACCGTTCGAAGCTGAAGCGCGTTTTGGGCGGGTTCGTCTACACGTGGGTGAGCTTGACGTCGCTGTTCGGGTACAAGGCCAAGCCCGTGCGGTTGAAAGTCGACAACGTGTTCGACGAGGTCGTGTCGCTGTCCACGTGCGCGGTGTGTAACGGGCAGTTTTTCGGCGGCGGCATGCGGGTTGCACCGGACGCCGCGCCTGATGATGGGTTGCTCGACGTGATCATCATGCAAGACGCGCCTATGCGCGACGCGCTGAAGTCGCTCAACGACATCAAGACCGGCGCGCATGTGAACAATCCGAACGTGAAGGTGTTCCGGGCTAAGTCGGTAATCGCGACGCCTGTCGAGGCGACCGCCGGCGCCCCAGTCTACATCGAAGCCGACGGCGAGGGACTAGGGATCTTGCCCGCGATGTTCGAAGTGCTGCCAAAGGCGCTGAAGTTCCGGGCTTAGTATTCGTCCTGTCGATTGAATGGAGAGCGAATGCCGGTTGATCGCAAGGATACGCGTTGGAACGGGTGGGGGTCGGTGAAGGCGCACAACCCGCTTGAGGGGCGCGAGGCGGCGTTTTCGTGGATGGCCGAGGCGCTCGGCACCGGCGCGTTGCCGCATACGTCGGCGAAGGCGTTGGAGGAGATTTCGATTGGCACGCCGCGGTTGGGGGCGAAGCGGGCGGCGTTGGCGGCGATTGTCGAGGTGCGGGACGATACGTATGAGCGCGCATCTCATGCGCGGGGGAAGAGTTATTCCGATCTATTGAAGCTGCGCGCGGGCGATCTTTCGGATGCGCCGGATGCGGTGGTTTATCCGAAGACGTCTGATGAGGTCGTGCGCGTGCTGGCGTGGGCGTCGGCGGAGCGCGTTGCGGTGGTGCCGTTTGCAGGCGGGTCGAGCGTCGTCGGTGGGCTCACAGGTTCGGCGCCGGGATTCGATGCCGTGATCGCGCTCGATTTGACCGCGATGAACAAGTTCGTTTCGATCGACAAGACGTCGCTCACCGCGACGGCTGAAGCTGGGATTTACGGCGTCGACTTCGAAGCGGCTCTGAACGCCCAGGGGTTCAAGCATGGGCATCATCCGCAGTCGTTCGAGTTTTCGACGCTTGGCGGGTGGATCGCGGCGTCGGGCGCGGGGCAGCAGTCGAATGCCTATGGCCGCGCGGGCGATTGGTTCGCGGGTGCGACCGTTGCGACGGCGAAGGGGCTTTGGCAGTTGCCTGCCCTGCCCGCCTCCGCCGCCGGGCCCGATTTGCGCGCGCTGATGGTGGGATCGGAAGGTGCGTTCGGTGTGATCACCGAGGCGACCGTGCGCATTCACGCGGTGCCTAAGGCGAGCGATTACGCGGCGTATCTGTTTCCGGATTTCGCGAGCGGTGCGGAGGCCGTTCGCCGCATGGTGCAGGCGGAACTGCCCACGGCGACGATGCGGCTCTCCGATGCAGACGAGACCTTTTTCTTCCAGGCGTTCGGCAAGGCAGGCGCTGCACCGACGCTCAAAGACAAGCTGCAGGCGCGGTATTTGAGCGCGCGCGGCATGGGGAGCAAGCCCTGCGCGATGATCCTAGGGTTCGAGGGCGAACAGGATCGCGTGGATTACGGCGTGGGTGCTGCGCGCAAAATCATTCGCGCGTGCGGCGGCATCGGCGTGGGTAAGTCGCTGGCGAACCGCTGGTATCAGGGGCGGTTCCACGGGCCTTACTCGCGCGATCCGATGATGGACCGGGGGCTCGGCGTCGATACGCTCGAAACCGCGACGACGTGGTCGAACATCGACACGCTCTGGAAGGCCGTGCGTGGCGCGTTGGACGCCGCGATGCGCACGAAGAGCGGGCATGGCATCGTGCTCGCGCATATCAGCCACGCCTACCACGACGGCGCGAGCCTCTATTTCACCTATGTCTGGCCGCGCGATCTCGCCGACCCGGTCGGGCAGTGGCGTGCGGTCAAGGGCGCGGCGTCGGATGCGCTCGTGGCTGCTGGCGGTACGATCACGCATCACCACGGCGTGGGCGAAGACCACCTGCCGTGGCTTGAGGCGGAGAAGGGTGCCACGGGGATCGGCGTGCTGAAGGCGGTGAAACGGGAACTCGATCCGGCGGGGGTGATGAATCCGGGGAAGATGGTGAGATAGTGGAAATAAGAAGAGATTGAACCACGAAAAGCACAAAATACACAAAGCCCTCAGGCCAACTGAAACAACACGGCGGCGCTACTGCTTTCTTCGTTGGCGCTTCGCGCTAGAAGATGTTGATCCTGCGCGAAGCGCCAAACAAGGGCCTTCCAACGAGTTACGTGCCAGTAACTTGCCTGAGCGCTTTGTGTATTTCGTGCTTTTCGTGGTTCAATCTCTTTTCACAACACGAACCGACGCAGGCCGGACTTGAACGAACGTTCGTTGAAGTTGATTAGAAACCCAATACGGCAGCCCGATAGGCGAAGGTAAGTCAGCAACTGGGCCTGGTGAATTGGCGCCAGGTCGGCTGCCGCCTTCACTTCGACAATGATGCGCGTTTCTACCAATAGGTCGAGGCGGTATCCGGCACCGAGCGTTTCACCCCGATACACTATCGGCATTGGAACTTGCCGACCGACGCGAAGGCCGCGAGACGTCAGTTCAAACGCGAGGCAATGCTCATATGCGGACTCAAGCAAACCCGGTCCAAGCTCGGCGTGAACGCGATACGCCGCGTCGACGACCTGCGCTGCTATCTCTTCGTCCCGTTGCGGTATTTCGTTACCAGCCGATATCATAGTAGCCAGCTTTGACCAAGAATGTGGCTACTATTCGGCAGCTCCCTAACTCACCCGCACCATGCGTTTGCCGAGGTTGTCGCCGGCTAGGAGTCCTATGAGGGCTTTGGGCGTGTTCTCGAGGCCTTGCATGATGTCTTCGGGGACTTTGATTTGGCCGCTCTTTACCCAGCTTTGCAGATCGCTCAGCGCCTTGTCGCGTTCGTTGTTGTAGTCCATCACGATGAAGCCTTGCATCGTGAGGCGCTTGGTTACGATGAGGCCGGGGATGCCGCGGGGGCCGCTTTTGGGCGCGGCGCCGTCGTATTGGCTGACTGCGCCGCAGCAGGAGATACGGCCGTGCTGGTTCATGCGGAACAGGCAGGCTTCCAAGATGTCGCCGCCGACGTTGTCGAAGTAGACGTCGATGCCTTTCGGGGCTGCGGCTTTGAGTGCGCCGCCGACGGCTTTTGATTTGTAGTCGATTGTGGCGTCGAAGCCGAGATCGCGTTCGAGCCATTCGCATTTCTTCTCGCCTCCGGCGATGCCGACGACGCGGCAGCCTTTCAGCTTTGCGATTTGACCAACGAAGACGCCGACGGAGCCTGCCGCCGCCGAGACGACGACGGTTTCGCCGGCTTTCGGCTTGCCGACGTTGAGTAGTCCGAAGTACGCGGTGAGGCCTGCGATGCCGTAGACGCTGAGCAGGTGCGAGACCGGTTCGATGTGCGGGAGTTTTTGTGCGTGTTTCGCCGGGAGCGCCGCATATTCCTGCCAGCCGGTGTCGGCGAAGACGAGGTCCCCTTTCGCGAAGCCTTGTGCTTTCGCCTCCACCACTTCGGCGACGGCGCCGCCCGCCATCACCTGCCCGGCTTCGATAGCGGCGCGGTAGGTGGCGCCTTGCATCCACGCGCGGTTCGCGGCGTCGAGCGAGATCAGCTTCGTCTTGAGCAACAGCTCGCCGTCTTTCGCTTGCGGCATCGCGCTTTCAGCGAGGCGAAAGTGTTCGGGGCCGAGTTTGTCTTTCGGCAGTTCGACGATGTGGATTTGGCGATTGGTCATGGCGCGTGTCCTCAAGCGAATACGGAGCGGATGGTTTCAACGCTGAGCCTCGCACAATGATTAACGAAAACGAAGCAACATTCATTCAGAGGTAACGCTTGCGGCTCGAACATGGGCGTTTGGGCATGGCCAGTACCTGAGGTTGATGTTGCACTCGCACTCGAGAGCATTTGCGCGCGCGTGCGTGGTCTTGGTGGTGGTGCTCGTCGCGTTGCTCAGTGGCCCCGCGAGCGCGGACTTACGCTCCGCCCCCACGTGGTACGACCAGAACGCGGTCGGCTCGGCGCCCGATTGGCACTACCGCGTGCCGGTGAACGTGCCTGCAGGTGCGACGGTCAACTCCACGATCAAAGTCGATGTCGATTTTAACGCGCTGCTTGCGGCGATGGGTGTCAGTGGGACATTCGACGTGAACAGCCCGCGTATCCTGCGGCCGGGCGGCTCGCTCGCCGTGCGCCAGGAATTTACGGACACCATTTTCAACGGCGTCACGGACGCGAGCGGGAACGGACGCGGCGAAATCCGGTTCATCCTCGAGGACGCGGGCGCCAGCGTCTATCACCTCTATTTCGACATTACGCAGAACGGCGCGAAGGCTGCGAACCCACAAACGCCGATCAACGGCAACTTCGAGCGGGGCGCTACCGGCACCACGCAACCCGCCGGATGGAATGCGCCGACCGGCAACACGAGCCTCGATGCGCAGGTGCGGCCGTCCGAAACGCCGTCGGTCACGACCAATGGAACGAACGCCTATCCGTCGCCGAAGACGACCGACGGAAGCCCACGGACGGGTGCGTTCTCCTACATGATCGGTTCGCGCAGCCAGAACGAGACCGGCGATTTTTCGCGCACGATCACCAAGACGTTCGTCGTGCCCGCCACGAACCCCGGCAATTTCACGGCGCGATGGCGCGTCGAAGGGTGGGACTCGACCGGGTACGACACGTTGACCATCCGCCTGAACGCGGGCGGCACGACGATCAACGTTGTTGGCCCCGCCTATGGCAACTACACAACGGCGCCGCACAGCCCGAACCTCAGCAATGCGACCAATGCGCCGCAGAACGCGGTTCAGCCGGGTTATCGCGCGTACAACTATTTCGACATGACGTCGACCGGCGCGCATACGCAGGGGATGAGCGTGGCCGCGCAGGCTGAGCCTTGGTGGACGCGCACGGTGTCGCTTGCATCATTGGCCGGGCAGACGGTGACTCTGACCATCCAGTCGACGCACATCAATCAGTTCCGTTCGTGGTTTCATATCGACGACCTCGAGTGGTCGGTTGTGGACGCAACGTTGGGAACGCCGCAGGGATTCGGCGTCGTATTCTTGACGCCGACGACCGCCACGGCGGTCGCCGGTACGATTGCGATCACGGCCCGTGTCGACGCCAATCCCACAGCCTCATCGTCGCCGGTGACTGTCGATTTGGTGAATCCCGGCGGCACCGCGACGCGCACCGTACCGCTCTTTAACGACGGTACCCACGGCGACGTTACAGCGGGCGATGCCATCTGGACGAACGACGGCAGCGTCGCCGCCGACAGAATGACGTTGACCAGCGGCTCGCTGAACGGTTCGTGGCGTCTGCGCGTGTTTGCGCGCGATGCTTCGACCAGTACCACCGGGGCACGCAATGGCGTGATCCGAGGGCCGGGGACCGGCGCCGCCCCCGAAACCGAAGCGAACTACTGGAACATCGATGAGTTTCTGCTGGGTGGCGGTGCGATAAGCGTTACGAAGACCAGCTCTATCGTCAGCGACCCGTTCAACGGCACGACGAATCCGAAGCGGATTCCGGGCTCCACGGTTCGATGGTGCGTCGTCGTCACGAATATTGGCGCCTCTGCAGCAACGGCGATTGTGCTTGCCGACACGATCAACGTGCCGGAAGTGTATGTCGCGGGATCGATCAGATCCGGCACAACTTGCATCAACGCGACGACAGTCGAAGACGATAACAACAGCGGCGCGGACGAAAGCGACCCCGTTGGCGCGAACTTTACGGGAAGCACTGTGAACGGAACGACGGCGACGCTCGCCGCCAGCGCGTCGATCGCGCTGACCTATAACATCACCGTGCAGTAGCCGTTCTAGCCGAACGCTTGGCGTACGGCCTTGGCCGCGTCGGCGATCGCTTCGCGTGCGGTTGGGATGACGCCCGACATGTTGAAGAAGCCGTGCACCATGCCGGGGTAGTCCATGTAGACGGCGGCGACGCCTGCGTGGTTCAGCTTGTCGGCGTAGGCTTTGCCCTCGTCTTTCAACGGATCGAAGCCTGCGGTGACGACGTAGGCGCGCGGCAAGCCTGAGAGGTCCGGTGCGGCCAGTGGCGAGAGACGCCAGTCGGTCGGGTCGGCACCCGGCGCGTATTGGTCGAAGAACCAGTGCATCGTCTGCTTTTCGAGGAAGTAGCCTTCGGCGAAGCTCGTCATCGAGCCGGTGTCGGCCTTCCATTGCGTGACCGGGTAGATCAGCAGTTGATAGACGATGCGCGGACCGCCCTTTTGCTTCGCCACCTGGCAGACGACGGCCGCGAGATTGCCGCCCGCACTGTCGCCCGCGACGGCGATGCGGTTCGGGTCGATGCCCAAGGCCGATGCGTTTTGTTCTACCCATTTTACCGCCGCGTAGGCGTCATCGGCGGCGGCGGGGAATTTGTGTTCGGGTGCCAGGCGGTAGTCGACCGCGACGACGCGTGCCCCGGTTTCGTTCGCAAGCGTGCGGCAGAGCGCGTCGTGCGTGTCGAGATCGCCGATCACCCAGCCGCCGCCGTGGAAATAGACCAACGCCGGTAGCGCCGCACCACCGCCGGCGACGGGCGTGTAGAGGCGCAGTTTAATCTCGCCCGCCGGGCCCGGCATCGCGGCATTCTCGATCTTGCCGATTGCGATTGCGGGCGGCTCCAGTACCGTTGCCATCGCGCGGTACATCTCGCGGCCTTGGGCGGGCGTCAGTTCCCACAGCTTCGGCTGCGGGGCCGCCGCCATCTGGTCCATCAGGCCTTTGACTATCGCGTCGAGCGCCATCGATTGCTTCTCTCATGAGGTTTGGCGCGCGCATCAAATAGGCGTGCGGCGGCGTGTGCAAGGGTTCGCGATTCAACTCTTGGCGCGTTAGCACTCGCGGCCCACGCGTTAACACTTCGCGCTGTTAGCGTGTTTCCGCGAACAGGACGGCGATAGAGGTTGCCGCATCGAACATACCGCGGGCGGGAGGCTGGGTGGTCGCGTTGACGCTTAGCGCGACGACGACGTTCTGGTCAGGCAACATGACGAACATCGCTTGGCTGCCCACCGCAACGCCGCCGTGGTGGACGGCGCGCCAGGTCTTGCCGGGAAACTTCGCATCCTTGATTTGGTCCACGCGCACGCCCAACGCGTAGTCTTGGCGGTTGACCTGGCCGTTCGCGAGCTTGCGCGGCGTGAACATCGTTTGCAGCGTGTCTTTGCCGACGACGTCGCCGCGCAGCAGCGCCGCGCCAAAGGTTGCGAGGTCGGCCGGCGTCGCGCGGAAACCGCCGCCGGCCCACTTGCCGCTCGAGTTCGTGAATGGTGCGGGGGTGACGGCGCCGTCGCGCATGAAGTTCTGGTAGTCGGCGGCGCGACCGGGGACGGGATTGCGCTTGTCGTCCGCGCCGGTGTTTGCGAGCGCGAGCGGCGTGAAGAGTTCGGCTTGCATGAGGTCGAGGAACGGTTTGCCGGCGGCCGCTTCCATCACTGCGCTGAGCAGGGTGTAACCGTAGGTGCTGTAAGCGAAGTCCGTGTCCGGTTTGAACAGCAGCGGATCGTTCGCGAAGACGGCGAGACCATCGATCGTGCGGTCGTATTGCGTCGTCGAACCGAACTCGGAGAATGTGGGCGGCGTGAGCGCAGCGTTGTAGTGGCGGATGCCCGCTTGGTGCGATAACAGCTGGCGCGCCGTGATCGGGTGTTCCTTCTGCGGGAACGCAGGCAGGTATTTGCGGATGTCGGCATCGAGATTGAGCGTGCCGCGTTCCGCGAGTTTCATCGCGACCGCTGCGGTCAGTGTTTTCGACACGCTGCCGATCGCAAAGACGGTGTCGCGGCTAACCGGCGTCTCAGGTTCCAGCGAGGCCCAGCCGCGTGCTTCTTGCCAAACGACCACGCCATCAACCGCAACCGCCACCGATACGGCCGGGTATCCGACCTCGCGGCGCAACTGCTCCAGCCGCTCGGCCGCGCGGGCGACCGCCATTGCGTTCGCGGTGGGAGCGGTGCTGCCTTGGACGACGGCCGAACTTGCAAGATCGGGGATCGCGACCTTGGTTGTTTCGTAGAGCGCGAACAGACCGCCGGCGGCGAGAGCTGCGAACAGCAGCAGACCCAGCACGATACGAATTAGAATACGCATACTGTCCCCCCGGGCCGATGCCACCAGCCCAAGGAGATGGCCCGTCTGCGCTGATATTGCAAGACTGCGCTACACGGCTATCACGTCGGGCGCAGCAATTTTCGCGTAGAGCGCTTCTACCAGCTTAGCGCGACGATCCAATGTCGCGCGCTGGTTGACGTAGCCCTTGTCGGTGATTTCGTGGCCGTCGATGGACGGCGGCTCGGTCATCAGCATCAAGCGCGCGACCCGGCCCGAGGAGCCGCCGGCGGCCTTGTTGTGTTTCTGCAGTGCTTCGCGGATGAACTCGACGATCGCTTGCGAGCGCAGGATTTCGTCGGGTGTCTTCAGGTTCGCGTCGGCGCAGATTTCGCGGGCGGCGGTCATGTTCGGCCACGCGAGGACGCCGACGAATTCCTTGTCGAGGCCCGCGATCACGCAGTCTTGGATCAATGGCGAGGCGGCGGCGATGACTTCCGCGCGTAGCGTGCCGACGGAGACCCAGGTGCCGGAGGAGAGTTTGAAATCCTCCGTCACGCGGCCGTCGAAGATAAGGCCCTTCGCGGGTTCGTAAGGGTCGACGAACTTTGCGGCGTCGCCGAGTTTGTAGAAGCCTTCTTCGTCGAACGCGGCTTCGGTGAGGTCTGGGCGGTTCAGGTAGCCCGGCGTGACCGTTGGGCCCTTCGCGCGCACTTCGAGCTTTTGGCCGTTGGGCACAAGCTTTAGTGTGATGCCGGGCAATGGCAAGCCGATGAGGCCGACGCGCTCCGTCAGCCAATGCACGACCGTGATGCCTTGCGTCTCTGTCGCGCCATACATTGTGGTGAGCGCGAGGCGGTGCCCGGTCGACTTGATTGCAAGCGCTTGCATGCGGTCGTAGAGGTCGTCGGACAACGTCGCACCGCCGTAGCCCATGTAGCGGAGTTTCGCGAAGAATTTTTCACGCAGGTTTTCGTCGCGCTCCATCGCGTCGGCGAGCATCGAGAACGCGATTGGGGCGGAGCCGAAGACGAGCGGCGAGATCTCGCGCAGGTTGCGCATCGTCTCGTCGAACATGCCTGGGATCGGCTTGCCGTTGTCGAGATAGATCGTGCCGCCGGAATTCAGATTGCCGTTGAAGCCGATGTTGCCGGCGGAGATGTGGTTCCACGGCATCCACTCTAGGCTTTCTGGGATTTCGTCCGGGTTTGGCGGTTCGGCGCGCAGCGATTCGCCGCCCGCGATCACCGCGCACATCATGCCGTGGGTTTGGATCACGCCCTTCGGCATGCCGGTGGAGCCGGAGGTGAAGAGATACTTCGCGACCGTCGCGTGGTCGATCTTGTCCATCGATGCACGTACCGCGGGGCCGGCGTTCGTTTGCAGCAGGTTTTCGTACGAAGTGGACGGTAGATCCGGCGCGGGGACGACGGTCGCGACCTCGACGCCCGCGAGGTCGAGCGCCTTGATCGCGCGTTCGTAGAGCGGGCCGTTGTCGACGAAGATCATCTTCGGCTTCGTCAGCGCGGCGACGTGGCGGAGCTTGCCGTGGTCTTGGCTGAACAGCGAGTAGGCGACCGAGACGGGGGCGACGGGCACGCGTGCTTTCATGGCGCCCAACATCATCGTCGCGTGCTCGATCGAATTGCCGGAGAGGATGAGCAGCGTCGTGTCGGGGCCGAGGTTACGGTCGAGCAGCGCTTGGGCTATCGCGCTCGCGCGTTGGTTCATCTCGCCGTACGTGATGAAGCGCCAGGGGCCTGCAGGCGTGCGTTGGGCGAGCAGGTTGCGGGTGGGGTGTTCGGCTGCGCGCTCCTCCAGCAAATGCGCGATCGAGCGGTGCTGGGGACCTAAGTCGTAAAGCGAGCGGATGATGGTGGAGCCGTCGGCGCGGCGCTGCGAGTAAATCTTCGGGGGCAACATCGGCAGCGGCTTGAACGGCGGCAAGGCTTTGGCCGTCGCGGTCATGGGGCTTCGTCCTTGCGTATTGTCGAATGGCTACGGTTCTTGATATTGCACGTGAACTGCTATCGGAGGAATACGTCTCATGCTCAAACGCACGGCTGCTGCACCAGCTAAACACATTACGGCAGCGGAAGCGGCTCAGTTGGTGAAGTCCGGGATGTGGCTGGACTTTGGAGGGATCAACGCGCAGCCGGAGGTGTTCGACAAGGCGCTGGCGGCGCGCGCGGGCGAGCTCAGCGACGTCAAGGTGCGGACGTGCCTTTCGGTCCGGCCGCTCGCGTTCCTAGAGGCAGATCCTGAGTCCAAGCACTTTCAGTGCTTCAATTGGCACTTCGGCGGCTATGACCGGGCAAAGCACGACGCCGGGCGCGCTGTTTACATTCCGCTCAATCTGGGTGAGGTGCCGGACTACTACCGCCGCTTCATCGATCGTCCCGACATCGTGATCCTTCGCTCGACGCCGATGGACGATCAGGGAATGTTCAACTTCGGTCCGCAAACCGCGTGGCTGCGCGCGCTCGTCGAACGCGCGAAGACGCTCATCGTCGAAGCCTCGCCGGGCGTGCCTCATGTCTTTGGGCCTGAGAACTATGTGCATGTGAGCGAGGTCGACTACGTCATCGAGGGCACGGGTACGCCGCCGACGCAGTTGCCGTCGCACCCCTTGACCGACATCGACCGCGCGGTCGCGCGGCAGGTGGCGGCGGAAATCGAAGACGGTGCGTGCGTGCAGATCGGCATCGGCGGGATGCCCAATGCCGCTTGTGCCCTGATCGCGGAGAGCGGGGTCAAGGACTTAGGCATTCACACCGAGATGCTGACCGACGGTCTGATCGATCTCGTCAACGCGGGTTGCGTGACCGGTACGCGGAAGCGGCTCGACCCCGGCAAAGTGGTGTTCACGTTCGCGTTCGGCTCGAAGTACATGTACGACGCGATCACGCGCAATCCGCTGATGCAGTGCCATCCGGTCGACTATACGAACTTGCCGCACATCATCATGCAGAACGATAAAGTCGTCTCGATCAACAACACCACGCAAATCGACTTGCAGGGGCAGGCCGCGTCGGAATCTGACGGGCATCGGCATCTTACCGGTACGGGCGGGCAGCTGCAGTTCGTGCGCGGGGCCTATGCCTCGAAGGGCGGTAAGTCTTTTATGCTGCTCGCCTCGACTTACGAGCGCAAGGGGCAGCGCAAGAGCCGGATCGTTCTCGACCTGACGCCGGGCAATATCGTGACCACGCCGCGGTCGGACATCATGTACGTGGTGACCGAGTACGGGATGGCCAATTTGAAGGGCAAATCGGTGTCGGAGCGGGCGAAGGCCCTCATCGGTCTTGCACATCCGGACTTCCGCGAGGGGCTTGAGCGCGATGCGCGCCAGGCGGGGTTGCTGCCCCGTTGGTTTGCGATGGGTGCGGTTGCCTAGAGATCGATCGCCGCGTTCAGTGTGGTTTGCGATGAACCGCCGGCGTGGAAGACGTGGCGGCCGGATTCGAGTTTCCATGTGTGCGTGGCAGGATCGCGCCATCTGAGGTCGGCGAGTGGGATTTCGCGGCGGATGGTTCTTATTTCGCCCGGAGCGAAGGACACGCGCGCGAACGCCTTGAGCAACTTCTTTGGGCGGTCGACCGTTGTGCCGGGGAAGCTTGCGTAGATCTGCACGATTTCGTCAGCGGCGATGTCGCCTTCGTTCGTGACGGAGACCGTTACTTCGACAGTGCCGTTTGTGCGGCGCAGTTTCAGTGCGCGATATGCGAAGCGGCTGTAGCTGAGGCCGTGGCCGAACCGGAAGCGTGGCTCCCTGCCCTCGCGTTCGAACAGCGTGTAGCCGTGGTAGTAGCCGTAGTCGATGCGGTCCGCTTCCTTGTCGAAGTACGGGTAATCGGCGGCGGATTTCGCGACGGTGAACGGCAGCTTGCCGGAGGGCGAGACGTCGCCGAACAGGAGTTTGGCGAGCGCGGTGCCGCCTTCCATGCCGCTGTAGAAGGTTTGCAGGATCGCGTTGGCGTTGCCGAGCCAGGCTTCGGCGATGACGGCGGCGCCTGCGATGATCACGACAATGACGGGCTTGCCGCTTTCAGCGGCGGCTTTGATGAGCGCGACTTGCGCGGCAGAGAGTTCGAGGCTGTCGCGGTCGCCGCCGATGGGGCCTGGCGGGCCGTTGTCTTTCGGTTGGCCGCCGTCTTGGCCGAGCGAGATGTCGCCGGGCACGAACTCGCCTTCTTCCTTCGCGGTGTAGCCGACGACTACGACCGTGGCGTCGGCTTCCTTCGCGGCGGCGCGTGCGGCGGCGAGGTTGGTTTCGTCAGCGGTGAGGATGGCGCTTTCGCCGAGGTAGCGTTGCAAGCCCTCGAGCGGGGTCACGACGTAGGGCGGACGTACGCGGGAGGAGCCGAAGTCGCCGGTGTTCACGAGTGCGGCGAGGCGGCCGAGGACAGCGAGCTTGCGTACCTTCTCCTTCTTCAGCGGCAGCGTGCCGTCGTTCGTGAGGAGGGCGGCCGACTTCTCGGCGGCTTCGAGCGCGACGGCGCGGTGAGCTTCGCAAGCGACGAGATTGGGTGTGTAGGCCGGAAGCGGGTCTTCGGCTGCGGCGAAGCGGTAGATGACGGTCAGGATGCGCCGGCAGGCTTGGTCGATTGCTTGCGGCTCGACCGCGCCGGATTGCACGGCGGCGACGAGCTTTTCGCCGAAGACGAGCGGCTCCGGATTTTCGACATCGAGGCCAGCCGCGGCTGCGTATTGTTTGTGCACGCCGAAAACCCAGTCGGAGTGCACGAAGCCGTCGAAGCCCCACGCTCCGCGCAGGATGTCCGTCAGCAGCGTGCGGTTCTCGCCGCAGTATTCGCCGTTCAGTTTGTTGTAGGCGCTCATCACGGTCGCGCAGCCGGCGTCGAGCGTGCGCTTGAAGTGCGGGAGGTAGACTTCGTGCAGCGTGCGTTCGTCCGCGATCACGTCCACCTTGAAGCGTGCGTTCTCCATCGAGTTGAGCGCGAAGTGTTTTACGGTCGCCACGACGTTGTGCGTTTGGATGCCCTGCGCGAGCGCGGCCCCCATCTCACCCAGATGGTGCGGGTCTTCGCCGTACGTTTCCTGCGCGCGGCCCCAGGCGGGGTGGCGCAGCAGGTTGATGCAGACGGCACCCGAGAGCGTGCAGTCTTGTGCGCGTGCTTCGATGCCAATGATTTCGCCGATGCGGCGTTCGAGGTCGACGTCGAACGCAGCGCCGCGCGCCATTGAACACGGGAAGCATGTCGAATTTCCGCGTGCGACGCCGCGCGGACCGTCGGTGAAGTAGAGCGCGGGCACGCCGAGGCGCTCGCAACCGCCACCTGCGCGGTAGGGATTTCCGCCCCAGCGATTCCCGCTTTCGGAGAACTGCTTGAAGAAGCCGCGGCCGGACATCATTGCGACTTTCTCTTCGAGCGTCGCTTCGCGGAGGATCGCATCGACGGTCGTCGCGATATCTTGTTCGGTCATGCCTTCGCGTGGAGCCAAGTTCATGAGTTCTCTCGGAGATCAAGTTTCAGAAGTGGGAGGAAACGACCGGGTATCGATCCTGATGGCGCGAGACCGGCGTCGCGCGCACCCATGCGGCGGTAGAAGCCGGCCGCGCCTGGGTCGGATTCAATCGTAATCGTGCAGGAACCAAGACGCCGTGCGGCATCGACCACCCACGTGAACAACACGAGGCCAATGCCTTGTCGCTGGGCCTTCGTATCGACGAATAACTTCTCTAGCGGTGGCGGCAATTTGGGCTACGCCGACGATGCGCCCACCGCTTTCTGCGACTTGAACCTTCGATTCCAGCAAGTCGCGCGGCGCGAGCGTTAGTTCGGCGCGACACGCCTCCATGAATACGGCGTCGTATCCCCATACAGCCTTTGAGCGAAAACACAGATCGGATAACGCCGCCAAGTCGGCGTCGCACGCGGGGCGCAGGCGGACTGTGTCCGTTTGTGTCATGATAGTTAGAAATCACGACCTGTTGGGGTGATCAAGAGATCGGGCGATGGCGAGGGTATAGAAACCCAAGATGTATTGGGAACTTGCGCCGTGGTTTCACCTCGTGTCGCGTCCAAAAGACTATGCTGGCGAGGCACGGTGGGTGCGGCAGCAACTGCGCCCACGGCGGACGGCGGTGAAGGCCACGATGCTGGAGCTAGGCAGCGGCGGCGGTAACAACGCGCTGCACCTAAAGAAGCACTTTCACCTGACCCTGACGGATTTGTCGCCACGGACGCTGTCGCTAAGTGCGAAAATCAATCCGGACTGCGAACATATTGTGGGCGACATGAGGACGTTGCGCCTCAAGCGACAGTTCGATCTCGTATTCGTGCACGACGCGATCAGTTACATGACGAACGTGCGGGACTTGCGGCGCGCGATCGCGACCGTGTTCGCGCACTGCCGTCCCGGCGGTGCCGCGCTGCTGCAACCCGACGATGTGCGTGAAACATTTCGTGCGACGCGCGAAGCGGGTGGCCATCGCGTTGACAGTCGCGCTGTAAGTTACATCGAATTAACGCACCCGCTGAAAGCAACTCGCAACCACACAACCGTCGATTACACTTTCACGTTGACCGGTCGTAACGGCACGACGCGCAAGATTGTCGATCGCCATCACGTCGGCGTGTTTGCGCGCGTGACGTGGCTTGACATTCTTTCCGCTCAGGGATTTCGCGTGCATGCGCTCGTCGATCCATGGAAGCGCGTTTGCTTTCTTGCGCGTCGTCCACGCGTTGCGTGCGACACGCCGACACAGAACAACAAGACAACGCGCGCGCATCGAGCGAATTCGTGATCGATTTTTTTTGCGAGGCGTTTTGGCGGAATCTTCTCAAGCCGGTTTCGAATTTCCGCGATGCTCAGTGTGCGGAATTTTTTTGAGTCGTTCTGCATGCGATTCGCGCGTTGACAGGGCGTCCCGCATGCGCGAAGTTTGATGACACTTGAGTGACGCCCCCGCTTGCACAGCGTTCTTCATGCAAGCAGCCCCCAGGACAATGACCGGGTCGCACCGGTCGAGACGGACGCAAGAACGATGATCGATCACACGCACGCTCGAAACCTCTTTTTGCAGAGACGCGTGCGAACTACGGCCTCATAGTTCTTCGGACCAACCCCCACTTTCTTTCAAGGAGCCGACAGATTTACCGCGCACAGGTTCGTGCGCGAACGAAGTGCCTTTGTCTCTATGCGTTGCAACGACACAAAAAAACGAGGGAGCACCAACACCATGCACGTCTCACCATCCGCTATCTTTTCCGAAGAGAACCCTGCCGATTTCTGGCCGCGCGTGCGTGCCGTTCTGCATGCGGAACTTGGCGAACACCGCTATCGCATGTGGATCGCACCGATCAGCTTGAAAGCGGCCGATGAAGGCCGCGTTGTTTTGCACTGCACGACCCCGTTCCACCACGCAAACGTACAAGAGAAATTTGGCGATCGTATTCGTGTGTTGATCGCGCAGTTTTCGCGGACCGAGCGGCCCGTGGACTTCGTGCTCGACCGGCCTGCGCCCGAGCCGCGCGATCCGCAGGCTTTGTTCGACGGCACCGCTCAGCCTCCGGCCACCACGGCCAAACGCGTCACCGTCGATATGGTGAAACGGCAGGTCGCGGAGCGGTACGGCGTCAGTCAGACCGATCTGGAGTCGAAGAGCCGCCGGCGCGACGTGGTGCGGCCCAGGCAGATTGTAATGTACGTTTCGAGGCAGCTGACCGACCAGTCGTTCCCGCAGATCGCACGCCGCTTGGGGCCACGCGATCATTCCACAATTCTTCACGGGGATAGGCTTATCGCGAAGTTGGTTGCCGATGATCCTGTATTCGCGGCGGAGATGGAAGCGTTGAAGCGCTCGATCCGCGATAGTAATCCCGGCTAAGAAAAAAAATAACTGCGCTTGGATCGCGCGGTGGTCCGCTCTGCGATGGGCGGGCCGCCGCGTTTGCGCGTGCTACAATGATGCCGGAAGGAGTTCAGATGCAACAGCCAATCGACCGCGCCGCGATTGCCGCTTGTTGGCCCGGCATCACGCCGTATTTGCGGCGAACGCCGGTGCTCGATGCCGGGCGCGTTGGCGCGGCCGAAGTGTGGCTCAAGTTGGAGCAGCTCCAGCACGCGGGTTCGTTCAAGGCCCGCGGGGCGTTCGCCAATTTGACGATGCGGGAGGTGCCGAAGGCCGGTGTTGTTGCGGCTTCGGGCGGCAATCATGGCGCCGCTGTCGCCTACGCAGCGCAGCAGCTTCACGTGCCGGCGAAGATATTCGTGCCGCAGATTTCGTCGCCCGCGAAGGTCGAACGCATCCGCGGTTACGGCGCCGATCTGCTCGTGGGCGGAGCACTGTACGCCGATGCGCTGGCCGCGAGCGAGGCGTGGGTGGCGGAGAGCGGTGCGCTTGCCGTGCATGCCTTCGATCAACGCGAGACGTTACTCGGCGCCGGTTCGCTGGGGCTTGAAGTGGAGGAGCAGGTCGAGCGCTTCGACACGATCATCGCGGCGGTGGGAGGCGGCGGACTCTTGGGCGGGATCGCGGCCGCTCTCGGTGGACGCGCGCGGACCGTTGGTGCGGAGCCCGAAGGCAGCCCGACCCTGTACAACGCGTTGCAGGCGGGACGGCCGGTCGATGCGCCAGCCGGTGGGATCGCGGCGGACTCGCTTGCGCCGCGACGGGTCGGCGATCTGATGTTTCCGATCGCGCAGGCGCATGTGGCTGAGGTTGTGCTTGTCACCGACGACGACATTCGCGCGGCGCAGCGGCAGCTTTGGTCGTCGTATCGGGTTGTTGCCGAACCCGGCGGTGCGGCGGCGTTTGCGGCAGTGGCGTCTGGACGCTATGCCGCGCGTGCGGGCGAGCGCGTCGTGGTGGTCGTCAGCGGCGCGAACACGACTGCCGTGCAATTCGATCC
>JBJXEH010000003.1:0-4735 GCA_046153995.1 Micropepsaceae bacterium | reverse complement strand
CAGATCGTGCCAAATGCCAAGGGTTCTAGCGGATATTCTTACCCTGCTTTGCGTTTTCACTCACGGGTTGAGAGCTTCATTGCGTCTCTTGTATTAATCATACTTCTCACCTTTCGGAGTACTTCCTCCGATTAGGGGAGGCGCGCAGGGTCTCACTCCCGTACTCACGCTATTGTAAATTGCTCAATAGCGGCGCTTTCCGCTAGAAAACGCCGAGAAGCTTGTGGCTGGGCGTCGCAGAGCGAAGATTATCGCAGATCAAAACGAGAACAATCGCTAGGAACAGCGATCGTCGCGACCAATCTGCAACGTATGCCGTCCATAATACCGGCGCCCGTTATTCGAGAGTGCAATGAGTCAAAACACCGAAACAAACCAACGGACGCCGATTCGACGCTCGTACGTTGTCGCCGGAATCATCTTCGTCGTCCTCGCCGTATGGGTGGCATCTGGCGCGCTGAACAGTTCGGACCAGCCTACGACGACGAAAACGGCGGCAAGCGATATCGCCGCAGCAGCGGCGACCGATCCGAAAGCAGCGGTCAAAAACCCGAATGCAACGGCAGCCAACGCGAAGGCAAAGTCGTCTGTGCGCGTCAAAACGATCACCGCCGAAACGCGCGCACGCGAACTCATCATCCGCGGCAGGACTGAAGCACTGCGTAAAGTACAAGTGCGCGCGGAAACTGCGGGCAAGGTCTCGGCCATCCGCGCCGACAAGGGCGCCTTCGTCAAAACCGGGGATACGATCTGCGAACTGAGCGTCGATGCTCGCGTCGCGATGCTGAACGAGGCGCGCGCCAACCAGAAGCAATACGCGCTGCAATTCGAAGCCTCGAAGAAGCTGCAGGAAAAAGGCTTCCGCTCCGATACGTCGGTTGCTGGCGATCTTGCACGCTTCCAAGCCGCCAAGGCGCAAGTTGAGCGCATGGAGAAGGAACTCGAGAACACGAAGATCAAGGCGCCGTTCGACGGCGTGGTCGATGACCGCATGGTCAACGTCGGCGACTATCTGGCGCCCGGTCAGCCGTGCGCGATGGTCGTCGATCAGGACCCGTTTCTCGTGGTTGGCCAAGTTTCCGAAAAAGACGTTCAGAAGATCAAGATCGGCGATACCGGCTGGGCGAACTTGACGACCGGCGAACGCGTCGAAGGCAAGGTGCGCTTCATCGCGAAAAGCGCCGCCGATGCGACGCGCACGTTCCGTGTCGAACTCGAGGTCCCCAACACCACCGGCAATCTTCGCGACGGCGTGACCGCCGACATTCACGTCAAGTCGGAAACAGTCGAGGCGCACAAAATATCGCCCGCGATCTTGTCGTTGGACGACAAAGGCACGGTCGGCCTTCGCGTCGTGGACGCGAACAAGAAGGTGCAGTTCATACCCGTAACCATCGTCGCGGAAGGTACGGACGGCGTTTGGGTTGCCGGCTTGCCGAAAACCGTCACGATCATCACGGTGGGCCAGGAATTCGTAACCCCCGGCCAAGAAGTGGATGCGACGCCTGAAGGCAAGGCCACGCAATCATGATCGGCATCGTCGATTGGGCACTGGCGCGGCTAAGGCTGACACTTAGCGCGCTTGCCGCCGTGCTCGTCTTGGGTACGGTTGCCTACATCTCGATCCCGAAAGAAGCCGACCCGGACATACCCATCCCGGTGTTCAGCATCCTTGTGTTCCACCCGGGTATCTCGCCCGAGGACGCGGAGCGGCTGATCATTCGCCCGCTCGAGACGCAACTCAAAAGCGTCGAGGGCCTCAAACAGATGACCTCGACCGCAGCCCAAGGCTACGGCGGCGTTACGCTTGAGTTCGACGTCAATTTCGACAAGGACCAGGTCCGCCAGCGCGTCCGCGAAAAGGTGGACATCGCGCGCCCCGAGCTGCCGCAGGATTCCGAAGAACCGCAGATCAACGAAATCAACATCGCCGACGAACCGGTGATTTCCGTCGTGCTCTCGGGCGCGGTGCCGGAGCGCACGTTGCTGCGCACCGCCAAGCGCCTGGAACGTGAGATCGAAGCCATCCCAGGCGTGCTCAGCGTGGACCTCTCCGGCCAGCGCGAAGAGGTGCTCGAAATCATCGTCGACCAGGCGCGCCTGCAAAGCTTCGACGTCTCGAGCGGCGACCTATTCCGCGTCGTCTCCGCTAACAACCAACTAATCCCCGCCGGCAACGTCGACACCGGTCGCGGTCGCTTCGCGGTCAAGGTTCCGGGCCTCGTCGAACGCCCGCAGGATGTGCTGAGCCTCCCCGTGAAAGTCAGCGGCGACAGCGTCGTCACCCTGCAAGATATCGCCGACGTACGCCGCACGTTCCTCGACCGCAGCGTCTATCTGCGTTTCAACGGCAACCCCGCGATCTCGGTCGAAGTAAAAAAACGTATCGGCGAAAACATCATCGATACGATCTCGCGCGTGAAGACTTTGGTCGAAAACTCCCGCGCGCAGATCCCGGCTGGCGTGAAGATCGACTACTCGTTCGACTCGTCGAACTGGATCAGCTCGCAGTTGACCCATCTGACGAACGCTGTGCTGCTCGCGATCGCGCTCGTCATGGTCGTGGTCGTCGCGGCATTGGGCCTGCGCTCCGGCCTCATCGTCGGCATCTCGATCCCGGCGTCGTTCCTGATCGGCTTCATGTGCCTGTGGTTCGGCGGCTACACGATCAACATGATGATCATGATGGGCATGCTAATCACCGTTGGCCTTCTAGTCGACAACGCCATCATCGTCGTCGAATACGCCGACCGCAAACTCACCGAAGGATTCTCGAAGCGCGAGGCCTTCACGCTGGCCGCACAGCGTATGTTCTGGCCGGTCGTCTCTTCGACCGCAGCCACACTCGCCGCCTTCGCGCCGATTCTGTTCTGGCCGGACGTGACCGGCAAGTTCATGAGCTACCTGCCGCTGACCATGATCTTCATCATGACGGCTTCGATGGTGGTGGCGCTCATCTTCCTGCCCGCGATCGGCATCCTGTTCGGCAAAGCCGAGAAGGCGCACCCCGACACGGCCGAAGCGATTCACCTGTCCGAGGCCGGCGACGTGTTCGCGATCAAAGGCTGGGTCGGCACATACGCGCGTATGGTGGGCGTCGCGATCAAGCGTCCGCTGCTGGTGATGGCGGCCGTCGCAGCGTCGCTGGTCGCGATCTCGTTCAGCCTCGGCATGTACGGCAAGGGCATTCAGTTCTTCGTCGAAACCGACGCGTTCCAGGCAAGTCTCTATGTCCGCGCGCGTGGCAATCTCTCCGCGGACGAAAAACGCGATCTCGTTATGGAAGCCGAACGCCGCGTGCTCGGCACACCGGGCGTGCACGGCGTCTACGCAGTGTCCGGGTCGAGCGGCAGCGGCGGCGTTTTCGGCGGCGGCGCTCCGGTGGACATGATCGGCCGTCTGTCGATGGAGTTGAAGCCGTACGCGGAGCGCGGTCCATCGCAACCCATCTGGGACGAGGTCATGCGCCGGCTGGGCACGATCCCCGGCGTTTATCTGGAACTGTCGAAGGCCCAAGGCGGGCCACCGACCGGCAAAGCTATTCAGGTTGAGGTCGGTTCCGAGAACTACCCTCTGTTGGACGGCGTTACGGATCGCATCCGCAAGCATCTGGACAACATGCCGGGTCTTCGCGACATCGAGGACTCGCGCGCCCTGCCCGGCATCGAGTGGGCGCTTGCGATCGACCGCGAGCAGGCGGGCCGCTTCGGCGCCGACGTGACGATGATCGGCGCGGCGGTTCAACTCGTCACCAACGGTATCAAGGTCGGCGAATACCGGCCCGACGACGCCGAGGACGAGATCGACATCCGCGTACGCTATCCGATCGAAGAACGCGGCATCAGCGCGCTCGATGCGATCTACGTGAACACCAACCAAGGCAGCGTACCGATCACGAACTTCGTGCAACGCACGCCGCAGCAGCAGGTGAACAGGCTTCAGCGCGTCGACAGTCTGCGCGTTTGGACGATCCGCGCGAACGTGCAGACCGAGAAAAACTTCAATATCGCCGAACGCATCAGCGAAATCAGAAAGTGGATCGCGGCCGAAGGCATCGACCGGCAGGTCCGAATCGCTTTCCGCGGTGCGGACGAGCAGCAGAATAAGTCTGCTCAGTTCCTCATAATCGCCTTTGCGATCGCCTTGATTGCGATCGGCGGCATCCTGCTCATCCAGTTCAACAATTTCTGGCACGTGATCATCATCTTGTCGGCGGTCATCTTTTCGATCTTCGGCGCGCTGCTGGGCACCCTGATCGAGGGCCAACTCTTCTCGGTCATCATGTCGGGCGTGGGCATCGTGGCTTTGATCGGCGTCATGGTGAACCACAACATCGTGCTGGTGGACACGTTCCACCACCTGCTCGAGCAGGGGTTCAAGCCGATGGATGCGATCGTTCGAACCGGCGTACAGCGTCTGCGGCCGGTCTTGCTCACCACCTGGACGGCGATCTTCGGCCTTCTGCCGCTGATGTACGAATTCGACGTGGACTTCTTCTCGCGCGAAGTCCACTTCGGCGGCCCAAGCGCCGAATGGTGGGTGCCGCTCGCCATCGCTATCGTTTACGGCCTCGCCTTCTCGACGCTGCTAACGCTGTTCGTGACGCCGGCAATGCTTGCGATCGAACACACATACTGGGCGGACGGAAAGTTCTGGCCGCGTTTGAAGTACGGGTTCTGGTGGCTCTACAACCTTGTCTTCCGCTGGAAGTGGATCAAGCGTCAACCCGGCCCGG
>JBJXEH010000002.1:0-6712 GCA_046153995.1 Micropepsaceae bacterium | reverse complement strand
CTGTTTGCAGAAGGCAAAGCGCACGAGATGCTGAGGGGCGTCGCCGGTGAAGAAGACGGAGAGGGGGATCGCGGCGACGCGGGCGTGTTCCGTCATGTGTTTGCAAAACTCGACGTCGCTGCCGTTGAAGCGGAGTTTTCGGATGTCGGTGGTGAGGAAGTACGTGCCTTGCGCCGGCAATGGGTCGAAGCCGATTTCCTTCAGCTCGCGGGCCAGATAGTCGCGGTTGCCTTGCAGTTCCTTGGCGAGATTCAAGAAGAACTCCTCGGCCATGTTGAGACCGTGAGCCACCGCGATCTGCAACGCGTTCGGCGTCGTGAAAGTGATGAATTGATGGGCCTTCGCGACCGCGCCGATCAATGCGGCGGGGCCTTCGACCCAGCCGACCTTCCAGCCCGTGAGGGAGAACATCTTCCCGGCGGAGCCGACGCGGACGCAGCGCTCGTACATCCCGGGTAGCGTCGCGAACGGGGCGTGCTTCAGGCCGTCGAAGGTCAGGTGTTCGTAGACTTCGTCGCAGATTGCGAGGGCGTCGAACTTGGTCAGGAAAGTTGCCAGCAGTTCGAGTTCGGCTTTGGCGAAAACCTTGCCCGCAGGATTCATCGGCGAGTTCAGCATGATCGCCTTTGTCTTCGCGCTGAACGCCGCGGTTAGTGCCTCTTCAGTGAGCGCCCAGCCGGGCGGCGCGAGACGGATCGGTTTGGCTATGCCGCCGACGGCTTCAACAATGGGACGGTAGGAGTCGTAGGCGGGTTCGAGCAAGACGACTTCGTCGCCTGGTTTCACAAGGCCCATGATCGAGGCGGTCAGCGCCTCGGTGCCGCCCGAGGTCACCACGATTTCACTGCGCCAGTCGTAGTTGAGGTCATAGAACCGCTTGGCGTGCGCGGCCAGTGCCTGTCGCAGCGATTCGACGCCCATCATCGGTGGATACTGGTTTGGGCCCTCAATCAGCGCTTGTGCCGCGCGCTCGCGCAACGCCAGGGGGCCGTCCGAGTCGGGGAAACCTTGGCCCAAGTTCACGGCATCATGTTGGGTCGCGAGCGCGGACATCACCGAGAAGATGGTGGTTCCGGTGCCTGCGAAGGTCGGATTGAGCGGCTTCATCGGGCGGCTTTCGGCTGGGGGCGGCACCTTGGCAAAGCGACCTCGGTGCCGCAAGGCGCGTTGCGGTTGCCCACAGTTTGTGCAGACCTGCCCAGCGGGGCGGAAGATTCATGGATGTTCCGGCCAAATACACCGCGCTATGGTCGGCCACAAATCCCGGGGAACGTTGTTGAACCCTGGGCATGACCTTGATTGGCACGGGCCATGCTGCAGCTGCGTAAGCGCACGTGGAACAGGGAACATCGGCGGAGCCGGCAATGAAAAAAATCGAAGCCATCATCAAACCCTTCAAGCTCGACGAGGTGAAGGAAGCCCTGCAAGAAGTCGGCGTCCAGGGCATCACCGTGACCGAGGCCAAGGGCTTCGGCCGACAGAAGGGGCACACCGAACTTTATCGCGGCGCGGAATATGTCGTCGACTTTCTGCCCAAGGTAAAAATCGAAATCGTGCTGCCCGACGATCAGGTCGAGCGCGCGATCGACGCGATTCAGAAGGCCGCGCGCACAGGGCGCATCGGCGACGGGAAGATTTTCATCTCTACCATCGAAGAAGTTATCCGCATCCGCACCGGCGAAACCGGCCAGGACGCAATCTAAGACTGGGTTCTAGCTCGCACGCGGCACGCGCGCGGTCCTTGTATGAGAAAGGTAAAGGAAGAGGCACATGGCTAACGCAGACACCGTCCTAAAAAAGATCAAGGACGAAGAGGTCAAATTCGTCGACCTCCGTTTCACCGATCCGCGCGGCAAGTGGCAGCACGTCACGTTCGACCTTTCGCTCGTCGACAAGGAGATGTTCGAGACCGGCACCATGTTCGACGGTTCGTCCATCGCCGGCTGGAAGGCGATCAACGAGTCGGACATGACCTTGCTGCCCGACCCGAACAGCGCCGTCATCGATCCGTTCTTCGCGCAGAAGACACTGATCTTGTTCTGCGACGTGCTGGAGCCGTCGACCCATCAGCCTTATGGCCGGTGCCCGCGCTCGATCGCGAAGGCGGCGGAGAACTACATGAAGTCGGCCGGCATCGGCGACACGGCCATGTTCGGCCCGGAAGCCGAGTTCTTTATCTTCGACGACGTGCGCCACACGGTGTCGATGAACAAGGTCGGCTACGAAATCGATTCCGCCGAGGGTCCCTACAACACCAGCACCGAATACGAGCAGGGCAACCTGGGCCACCGGCCGCCGATCAAGGGCGGCTACTTCCCAGTTCCGCCGGTCGACAGCTGCCAGGACATTCGCTCCGAGATGCTCTCGATCATGGGCGACATGGGCATCGAGCCCGAGAAACACCACCACGAAGTCGCGCCTTCGCAGCACGAACTCGGGTTCAAATACTCGACGCTGGTGAAGACCGGCGACCGCATGCAGATCTACAAATACGTCGTGCACCAGGTAGCGGCCGCCTACGGCAAGTCGGCAACGTTCATGCCGAAGCCGATCAAGGGCGATAACGGCTCGGGCATGCACGTCCACCAGTCGATCTGGAAAGCCGGTCAGCCGCTGTTCGCGGGTTCGGGTTATGCCGATCTGTCGGAGATGTGCCTCTATTACATCGGCGGCATCATCAAACATGCGAAGGCGATCAACGCGCTCACGAACCCGTTGACGAACTCGTACAAGCGCTTGATCCCGGGCTTCGAAGCGCCGGTGTTGCTCGCTTACTCGTCGCGCAACCGTTCGGCCTCGATCCGCATTCCGTTCGGCGCCGGCCCCAAGGCCAAGCGCATCGAAGTCCGCTTCCCGGATCCGGGCGCGAACCCCTACCTCGCCTACGCGGCGATGCTGATGGCGGGCCTCGACGGCATCCAGAACAAGATCCATCCCGGCCAGCCGATGGATAAGGATCTCTACGCGCTGCCGCCGGAAGAGTTGAAGGACGTGCCGCAGGTCTGCGGTTCCTTGCGCGAGTCGCTCGACAACCTCGACAAAAACCGCGCCTTCCTAAAGCGCGGCAACGTCTTCAGCGACGACTTCATCGACAGCTACATCGAACTCAAGATGCAGGAAGTGCACGCGTACGAACACACCCCGCACCCGATCGAGTTCCAGATGTATTATTCGGTGTAGGCGCTACCCACACTTAAGCGGGCTATGAGGGCCGGGAGAAATCCCGGCCCTTTTTGCTGTGTTTCCGCCAGCTTGCGGGACGGGCGCCGATGCCGTACGAACTGACGCAGTTGAGTGTCATTCGCATTTGGAGCGCCCCACCCGTGTTTCGTTCTCTCGTTACAGCCGTTCTTGCAGGCATCTTCGCGGTTGCCGCGCACGCCGCCGACGTCAATGTCTATAGCGCGCGCCACTACGGCAGCGATCAGCAGATTTGGGATGCCTTCACCAAGGCGACCGGGGTGAAGGTCAACGTCGTCGAAGCCGAGTACGATCAACTAACGCAGCGGCTGAAAAGCGAGGGTGCCGGGTCGCCTGCCGACGTGTTGATCACCGTTGACGCGGGGCGGCTTGCGCTTGCGGTGAACGACGGACTGCTGCAGCCGGTGAAGATTCCATCGCTCGATGCGATCGTGCCGGCGCATCTGCGTCATCCGGAGGGATACTGGTACGGTGCCGCGGTGCGCGCGCGCGTGCTCGTCTATCACAAGGATCGCGTAAAGCCCGCCGGCATTCCGACCTACGAGTCGCTCGCCGATCCGAAGTTCAAGGGCAAGTTGCTCGTCCGCAGTGGCACGAACATCTACAACCTGGGGCTCGTCGGCTCGATCATCGCGGCGCATGGCGCCGACAAGACGCGCGCGTGGGCGAAGGGCATCGTCGCGAACCTCGCGCGCCCGCCTGAAGGCGGCGACACCGACCAGATCAAGGCGGTAGCGGCCGGTGTGGGCGATGTCGCGATCTCGAACAGCTATTATTTCGCGCGGCTTGCGTCTTCGGCAAAGCCGGAGGATCGCGCGGTTGTCGAAAAGCTCGGCGTCGTGTTTCCGAACCAAGGCGACCGCGGCACACATGTGAACGTCAGCGGCGCCGCCGTCACAAAGCACGCGCCGAACAAGGCGAACGCGGTCAAGCTGATCGAGTTCCTGCTGTCGCCGGAAGCGCAGCGCGTGTTCACGAACGGTAGCATGGAGTTTCCGGCCAACCCGAACGTCACGCCTCATCCGGTACTCGCCGCGTTCGGGCCGTTCAAGCAAGACCAGATCAACGCCGCCGCGTTCGCCAAGAACAGCGTCGAAGCGGCGCGGATTATGGACGAAGTGGGCTGGAAGTAGTCAGCGCGCAAACGCAAACGAGAGGCGCGGGTCGAGGGCGAGCGTGACGCTCTCGCCCGCCTGCGGATGCAATCCGACCGCGGTTCGGGCGTTCAACGGCGCCGTGATGCCGGTGGATGGCGCGGGCTCGAGTTCGAGCAGGATCGATGCGCCGAGGATGCGCGCGGACCGCACGCGCGCTTGATCGCCGCCCTTCGACACGATCAGACCTTGCGCGCGGACGAGCACGTCAATATCGCCGATCAAACCCTTCGCATCGATCGCGCCGAACGGCGTTTCTGCACGGCCGTTTGTCACGCGCGCCGGAATCACGTTGATGTGTCCGAAGAAGCCAGCGACGAAACGATCTGCAGGCGCAAAATAAAGCGTCTCCGGCGCCGCCACTTGCAAGATCGTGCCATCGCGCATGACCGCGACGCGATCGGACATGTAGAGCGCCTCTTCCGGATCGTGCGTTACGAACAGGACGGACGTGCCGAGATGCTTCAAAAGCCCCACCATCTCGCGCCGCATCTGTTGGCGCATAACGACGTCCAGGCTCGAGAACGGCTCGTCGAGCAACAGTACGCGCGGCGACGGCGCCAACGCACGCGCAAGCGCGACGCGTTGTTGTTGTCCGCCGGACAGTTGGTGCGGGTACACGTGCCCCTGCCCGCTCAAGCCAACGAGGTCGAGCAGTTCGCCGGCTTTCGCGCGCCGCGCACGCCCGCCGGTTCGAAGCCCGAACGCCACGTTGTCGGTGACGGTCAGGTGCGGAAACAGCGCCAAGTCTTGAAACAGCAAACCAATGTCGCGGGACTCCGGCGCAACGTTGACGCCAGGTCCGTTCACAAGAGCGGTACCCACATGCACCTTGCCTTGCTGCGGCGTTTCGAGGCCGGCGGCGATGCGCAGCGCCGTCGTCTTACCGCTGCCCGAGGGGCCGAGAAGGCTCACAATCTCGCCCTCCTCGACCGCGATCGTGAAGCCGTCGAGTGCGACGCGGGTGCCGTACCGGTGCCCTACCCCATCGAAACGCAACGCCGTCATGGTTGCACCGCGATCGAACCGGGCCGTGCGCGCCGCATACCCAAGCAGAGTAGGATCACCGGAAGCAGTCCGGCAGCAGCAATCGCGAGCGACGGTGCAGCCGCTTGTTCCAATCGTTCGGTCGTCGCGAGTTGGAACGCCTCCGTCGCCAACGTTTCGAAATTGAAGGGCCTCAAGATCATCGTCGCCGGCAGTTCCTTCATCGTATCGACGAACACGAGAGCGACAGCCGCAAGCATTGTGCCACGCATCAAGGGGGCGTCGATGCGCCGGAACACCGATGCAGGTGGCGCGCCCAGCGTCCGCGCCGCTTCGCCGTAGCGCGGGCCCAGCTTGACGTAGGCCGCGTCGATGGGTCCGTGCGCCACCGCGAAGAAGCGCACGAGGTAGGCATAGATCAACACGGCGAATGACCCGGACAACACGATGCCTTGAATGAAGCCACCGGAGCGCAGCAGCGCATCGGTGCCGCCGGCTGCGATGAGTAAACCGACCCCCGCGACGACGCCCGGCGTCGCGTAGCCCAGATAGGCGAGGCGCGCGAGTTGGCGCGGCAACGACGCCGCACGCCCGGACGCAAAAGAAACGACGCTTGCCAAGATCACCGCCAGCACCGCGGCGGCCGTGGCGAGAGCCGCCGTGTTGGCTGCGAGCGTCAACAGACGGCCGCCGTTCAAGTCTTCCGCCGCATCGAGGGACATCAGCGCAAGAACAACGGCCGGGATGGCGAAGCCCGCTGCGACAGGAAGCGCGCACAAGGCGGTTGCTACTGCGCCCCGAAAGCCGGTCAGCCGCCACGGCCGGCGGTCGCGGAACGTGGCTGCTGTTTGCGCATAACGCCGCGCGCCGCGGCTCATCTGTTCGACAACGACGGCGGCGAAGACCGCTGCGAGCAGAAGCGATGCCAGCTGCGCCGCGGCAGCCGGGTTTCCGTAGGCAAACCAAGCGCGGTAGATGCCGGTCGTGAAGACTTCGAGGTCGAAGTATTTCACCGCACCGAAGTCGGCCAGCGTTTCCATGACGACGAGCATGGTGCCTGCGACGATTGCCGGACGCGCCATCGGGGCGGCCACCCTAACGAATGCCGCGAAGCGCGAGAGGCCCAGCGTTCGCGCAACCTCGACCGCGCTGCCCGACTGTTCGAGGAACGCGGCGCGAGCGATCAGATATATGTAGGGATAAAGCGCCGCGCTCAGCACGAAGACCGCACCGCCCAGCGACCTGACGTTCGGAAACCAATAGTCGCGCACGGTCCAGCCAGTCGCTCCACGCAGCGCTTCTTGCACCGGGCCGGTGACTTGCAGCAGGTCGGTGTAAGCGTAAGCCAGGATGTAGGCCGGCATCGCCAG
>JBJXEH010000001.1:0-3119 GCA_046153995.1 Micropepsaceae bacterium | reverse complement strand
GTCGTCTACTTCCGCAACCGCGGCACGATCGCGGTCGAAGACGTCAACATCATGAAGGGTTGAGGGCGTGATCTACCAAGCCATCCTCCTTCTGCCTCTGTTCGGCGCGATCCTCGCCGGGCTGATCGGCAAGCGCCTGGGCGAGCACGCGGCCGAGTACATTGCAACCGGCCTCCTGATGGTGTCGGCCGCGCTCTCGATCTTCGTGTTTATGGCGTTCTTCGTGTTCGGCGAGGGCCACGTTGAAAGCCCCGTAAAGCTCTTCCAGTTCCTGGATTCCGGGACGCTGCAAGTCGACTGGTCGATCCGGATCGACACGCTGACTGCCGTCATGCTGGTCGTCGTGACCGGCGTCTCCTCGCTCGTCCACCTCTACTCGATCGGCTACATGAGCCACGACGAGCACCGGCCGCGCTTCTTCGCGTACCTCTCGTTGTTCACGTTCGCGATGCTGGCGTTGGTGACCGCCGACAATTTCGTGCAGCTGTTCTTCGGTTGGGAAGGCGTGGGCCTCGCGTCCTACCTGCTCATCGGCTTCTGGTACAAAAAGCCGTCGGCGAACGCCGCCGCGATCAAGGCTTTCATTGTCAACCGCGTGGGCGACTTCGGCTTTGCGCTTGGGATCATGGCGATCTTCTTCGTCTTCGGCACGCTCGACTTCGCACCGGTGTTCGACGCCGCCAAGGGCCAAGCCGGCAAGACGTTCGCGTTCGGCGGCTACGACGTCGACATCCTGACCACCATCTGCCTGCTGCTGTTCATGGGTGCGATGGGCAAGTCGGCGCAGTTCATGCTGCACACGTGGCTGCCGGACGCGATGGAAGGGCCGACCCCCGTCTCCGCCCTGATCCACGCGGCCACCATGGTCACCGCCGGTGTGTTCCTCGTCGTGCGTTGCTCGCCTTTGTTCGAGCTGGCGCCCGTCGCGCTGCAATTCGTGACCATTATAGGCGCGACGACCGCGTTCTTTGCCGCGACCGTCGGTCTGTTCCAGAACGACATCAAGCGCGTCATCGCCTACTCGACGTGCTCGCAGCTCGGCTACATGTTCTTCGCGGCTGGCGTCGGCGCTTACCAAGCCGCCATGTTCCACCTCTTCACGCACGCCTTCTTCAAGGCGCTGCTCTTCTTAGGCGCCGGCGCCGTCATCCACGCGCTCGACGGCGAGCAAGACATGCGGAACATGGGCGGGATCCGTAAGAAAATCCCCTACACCTACGCGCTCATGATGATCGGCACGCTGGCGATTACCGGCTTCCCGTTCCTCTCGGGCTTCTGGTCCAAAGACGCGATTATCGAAAGCGCATTCGCCGCGCATACTGGCGTTGGCAACTACGCCTTCGCCATCGGCGTGCTCGCGGCCGCGATGACATCGTTCTACTCCTGGCGCCTGATGTTCATGACGTTCGAAGGCAAGCACCGCGGCGATCACCACGTGCTGGACCACGCGCACGAGTCCCCGCCGGTTATGCTGATCCCGTTGATCCTGCTCGCGGCCGGCGCGGTGATCGCGGGATTCGCCTTCAAGGAACTGTTCATCGGCCATGAGCAAAAAGAATTCTGGGGCGCGGCCATCGTGAACCTGCAAGCGCACACCGCGCTTGAGGGTGCGCACCACGTTCCAACGTGGGTGTTCTTCTCGCCGGCGGCCGCGATGCTGCTCGGCCTCGTCATCGCCTGGATCTACTACATGGAGTTCCCGGGTCTGCCCGCCCGCATGGCAGCGCGCCAGGGCATTCTGTACCAATTCCTTTACAACAAATGGTACTTCGACGAGCTCTACGACTTCATCTTCGTCCGCCCCGCGAAGTGGCTCGGCTATCGGCTCTGGAAAATCGGCGACGGCAAGATCATTGACGGTGTCGGCCCTGACGGCGTCGCCGCGGCGGTCTCCGACTGGACGAAATCGATCGTCCGTCTGCAAACGGGATACGTCTATCACTACGCGTTCGCGATGCTGATCGGGGTGGTGCTGATGGCTACCTGGTTCATGGCGGGAGGCGCGAAATGAACGTGATCCTCTCCCTCACCACATTCCTGCCGCTCGTCGGCGTCGCCATGATCTTGTTTCTGGCGCGCGGGGCACAGGGCGACATGCTAACCCGCCAAATCGCGCTCTTCACGACGATCATAACTTTCCTTTGTTCTCTCTACGCGTGGAGCGAGTTCGACTCGTCGGTGAAATCGTTCCAACTCGTCGAGAACTACGCTTGGCTCGGCGGCTCGATCCGCTATCACCTGGGCGTCGACGGGATCTCGCTGCCGTTCGTGATCCTAACCGCGTTCCTGATGCCGCTTTGCATCCTGGCCAGCTGGACCTCGATCGAAACGCGCATCAAGGAATACATGATCGCGTTCCTGGTGCTGGAAACGCTGATGGTCGGCGTCTTCGTGTCGCTCGATCTGGTACTATTCTATCTGTTCTTCGAAGGCGGCCTGATCCCGATGTTTCTGATCATCGGCGTTTGGGGCGGCCAACGGCGCGTCTATGCGTCGTTCAAGTTCTTCCTCTACACGCTGCTTGGCTCCGTCCTCATGCTCGTCGCCATCATGGCGATGTATGTGACGTCGGGCACGACCGACATCGTGGCGCTGCTCGACTACGATTTCCCGCGCGAGATGCAGATGTATCTGTTCCTCGCATTCCTCGCCTCGTTCGCCGTGAAGCTGCCGATGTGGCCGGTTCACACCTGGCTGCCGGACGCGCACGTTGAGGCGCCGACCGCGGGCTCGGTCATCCTTGCCGGCATCTTGCTGAAGATGGGCGGCTACGGCTTCCTGCGCTTCTCGCTGCCTATGTTTCCGGACGCCAGCCTCTATTTCGCGCCGATGATGTTCGCGCTCTCGGTGATCGCCATCGTCTACACGTCGCTCGTCGCGCTGATGCAAGAGGACATCAAGAAGCTGATCGCCTATTCCTCCGTCGCGCACATGGGTTTCGTGACGATGGGCCTCTTTGCGCTGAACCGCCAAGGCGTCGACGGCGCGGTGATCCAAATGATCAGCCATGGCTTCATCTCAGCCGCACTCTTCCTGTGCGTGGGCGTCGTCTACGACCGCATGCACACCCGCGAGATCAAAGCCTACGGCGGCCTGGTCAATCGAATGCCGATCTACGC